>NZ_BAAAFZ010000103.1:18923-20097 GCF_039523795.1 Craurococcus roseus
TTCGGCGGCGTGCGCGCGCTCACCGGACAGGGCGGCGTGGCCGAGGCGGTGCTCGCGGTGTCGCGGGCGGAGCTGGCCTTGCAGACCGCGGTCGCGGTGCGGGACCGCGTGGTGTCGGCGTACCAGGACGTGATGCGCATGCCGATCTAGGGAAGAAAACTCTGAACTTCGTAAACATGAGGAGCTGAGCCTCGTTCGATTGCCTAGGTGTGCGGTCCCGGGATGAGGTGGCGCGGGTTGATGCTGAAGATAGACGGATCCTTGGCCCAGGCGTCGCAGACGGCCTGGAACGGGGTTCGCCACCGTAGCGCCTCGAGGTGCTTGGCGAAGTTGTAAGCCGTGACGAAGGCCAGGATGTGCGCCCGCAATGCCTCCAGGTCCGGGTAGTGGGAGGCCTTGGTCGTGGCGTCCTTGACGGTGCGGTTCATCCGCTCCGCCCGACCATTGGTCCGTGGGTGGTGAGGCTTGGTCAGGCGGTGCTCGATGCCGTGCTCGCGGCAGACCCGGTCGAAGATGTGGCCCATCCAGCGCGCCGTTGGCCCGTCGCGGTACCGCGCCAGGCCGGCGAAGGCCATGCCGTTGTCGGTCAGCACGGTGTGGATCCGGCAGGGGAAGACGGCCACGACCCCGCGGAGAAAGGCGGCGCCGTTCATCTTGGCGTTGGCGTCGAAGAAGGCGACGTGGGTGAACTTCGTCACGCGGTCGATGGCGAGGAACATGTGGAGCTTGCCCTCGGCCAGGCGCAGCTCGCAAACGTCGATGTGGACGTAGCCGATCGTGGCCTCGGCGGAGCGCCCGCGCTTGGAGGCCCTCTCCGGGTCGCCCGGCAGGCGGGAGATGCCGTGGCGCTCGAGGCAGCGGTGGAGCGCGCTGCGCGAGAGCTTCGGGACGGCTTCGCGCAGGCAGCCGAGGACGTCGTCGAGCGGCAGCAGGGCGCGGCGCCGGAACTCGACGACGATGGCTTCTTCGGCTTCGGTCAGGACGGTGCTGCGGGGCTGGCGGGGCCCCATCGCGGCGTCGGCCGTGTTCGTCCGCCCGCGCCACTTGGCCACCGTCTTCGGGTCCAGCCCGTAGCGGGCGGCCAGGGCCCGGGTGCTCCCTTGCGCCGCTTGGAGTTCGGCTTGCTCTGTTGAAAGGCTCACGCCGCATCGGCGAGGAGCATGAGGCTGTGGGT
>NZ_BAAAFZ010000104.1:0-14924 GCF_039523795.1 Craurococcus roseus
GCGCCGGAGTCGGCGCCCGGCTCGTGGTGCTGGCCACGGGCAAGCACGCGCTGCGCGGCCACCCGCGGCGGGGGGCGCCCTCGCCGGGCGCATTGGGGCTGAAGCTGCACCTGCGCGGGCCGGTGCCGGAGCGCGAAACGGTGCTGCTCCCCTTCGAGGGCGGCTACGCGGGCTTGCAGCCCTTGCCCCCGGGCGAGGGCGGCGGCGCCAACCTCTGCGCCGCGCTGCACGGGCCGCCGGGCGAAGCGGCGCGCGACGGGTGGGCGCTGCTGGCGCGCGTGGCGGCCGGTTCGGCGTTGGCGGCGCGGCTGCTCGCGCCGATGGAGCCGGCGTGGGACCGGCCGCTAGCGGTGGGCGGCGTGCCCTACGGCTTCCGGCACCGGGACGACGGCGGCGGGGCGTCCGACACGTTCTACCGCGTCGGCGACCAGGCGGCGGTGATCCCGTCCTTCACCGGGTCGGGCGTCGCGGTGGCGCTGCACTCCGGGCTGGCGGCGGCGGAAGCCATCCTCGCCGGGACGGGCGCACGGCGCTTCCACGCCGAATGGCGCCGCCGCTCCGGCGGGCCGATGCGCTGGGCCGGGGCGGCGGCTTGGATGCTGCGGGCCGTGCCCTACCTCACCGCCGCCGGCGCGGCGACCGGCCCGCCGGCGGTGCTGACGATGGCCGCGCGGCGGACGCGGATCGGAGTCGTGGCTCCCTAGTCGATGCTGAGCTTGAGGCGCGCGACCATGCGCTTCTCGTACTCGACGCGGTCCTTGGCGAAGGACAGGTACTCGGCCGGGCCTAGGTACTCCTTGGGCATTTCCCAACGCGCGATGATCGCCTGCGACGCTTCGTCCTCGTAGGCCTTGCGGAAGGCGCGGTGCAGGATGTCCACTATCTCGGGCTGCATCCCTTTGGGCCCGACGATGCCGTAGGGCGAGGTGACGACCATGTCGTAGCCGAGTTCGCGGAGCGTCGGCGCGTCGGGGAAGGTGGGCAGGCGGTCGCGCGTCCAGACGGAGAGGAGGCGCAGCTCGCCGCTTTCCACGTTCGGGCGCCAGGCCTGCGCGTCGGCGACCACGTCGATCTGCTTGCCGAGCAGCGCGGTGACGCCCTCCTGCGAACCGCGGAACGGGACGTGCGTCATCTGCGCGCCTTCCCGTTCCAGGATCTCCTCCATGGCGATGTGGTTCGTCGTGGCGATGCCGCTCGTCGAGTAGGTCAGCGCGCCGGGGCGGCGCTTGGCCGCGTCGATCAGGTCGCGGAAGGCCTTGTACGGGCTGTCGCTGCGGACCGCGGTGCCGAAGGTGAAGCCGCTCACCTGCATTATGTAGGTGAAGTCGTTGATCGGGTCCCAGGTGGGCTGCTTCGTCAGGAAGGGGTGGCGCAGGATGGACAGGTGGTGGTGCGCCAGCGTGTAGCCGTCGGGCTTCGCCTGGTTGATGAGGAAGATCGCGGCCTGGGTGCCGCGGGCGCCCGGGCGGTTCTCCAGCACCACGCTCTGGCCGAGATCGCGGCCGACGATCTCGAACATCGTGCGGTGCAGCGCGTCCAGGCTGCCGCCGGGCGGCCAGGGGATCAGGAAGCGGATCGGCCGGTCGGGGAATTTGCCCTGGGCGCGGACGGCGGGCGCGGCGGGCGCCGAGGCGATGAGGCCGAGGGCGGCGCGGCGGGTGAGCGCGGGGTTCGCTGGCATGGCGGGGCGCTCAATCGATGCGGAGGTTGAGGCGCTGGGCCATGGCGCGCTCGTACTCCGCCCGGCGCGCGACGAAGGCGCGGTAGTCCTCCGTGTTGTAGTATTCGAGCGGCATGTCGAAGTTCGCCCGCACCGCGGCGTTGGCGGGGTCGAACAGCGCCTCCTTGCAGGCGTCGTGCAGCACCTTCACCAAACCGGGGTCCATGCCCTTCGGCCCGGAGAGGCCGTAGGGCGAGTTGACGACCATCTCGTAGCCGAGCTCCTTCAGCGTCGGCACAGCCGGGAAGCGCGGGGAGCGCTCGGCGGTCCAGACGCAGAGCGGCCGGAGCTGCCCGCCGTCCACCAGCGGCGCCCAGGCCGAGCTGTCGGCGACGCTCATCACCTCGCCGGACGCGACGGCCACCGCCGCTTCGTTGGAGGCGCGGTAGGGCACGTGGACCAGCTCGATCTTCTCGCGCGCCGCCAGCTCCTCCATCGTGATGTGGTTGGTGGTGGCGATGCCGCTGGTCGTGTAGGTGAGGCGGCCGGGGTTGGCGCGGGCGTAGGCGAGGTAGTCCGCCCAGGTCTTGATCGGCCCGTCCGCCTTCACGCAGACGCCGAACAGCCAGCCGGTCAGGCCGATGATGTGGGAGAAGTCCGCCACCGCGTCCCAGGGCGGCGTGCGGACGATGTAGGGCCGCCTGATGATCCCGAGGTGCATCTGGCTGATGGCGTAGCCGTCCGGCCGCGCCTGGGTGGCCAGGTGCAGCGCGCCCATGGTGCCGGAGGCGCCGGGGCGGTTCTCCACCACGATGTTCTGCCCGAGCTTGCGGCCGGCGATCTCGGCGAGCGAGCGGAGCTGCGCGTCGGCCGAGCCGCCGGGCGGCCAGGGGACGATGAGGCGGATCGGCCGGTCGGGGAATTTGCCCTGGGCGAGGGCGGCGGGCGCGGCGAGCGCCGCGCCCCCGAGGGCTAGTGCCGTGCGTCGGCCGATCCGGGTCGCGGACGTTTCCATGGCGGGCCTCCCTTTTCTTGCCGCCAGTCTGGCGGAAGGCCCGCCCGGCCGGAAGTGCGGCCGGCGCCGTCGTCAGGCCGGGACGCGTTCCCGGAGCGGGAGCATGATGTCGGTCAGCAGCTCGGGCGGCGGCGTGGCGCGGGGGTCGTTCACGTACTCCTCGAGGCCGGGACGGTCGGCCGGCTCCTCGCCGCTCGCGGGCAGCCATTCGCCGTAGAGCCAGCCGTAAGGACGCTCCAGTTCGGCGTAGGGGCCGCGGAAGCGCAGCACGGCGACGCGGCGGGCGGCGGGCACCTCGATGATGCCGACCTCGCCCTCCCCGGCGACCTCCGGCCCGACGGTGAAGCCCGCGTCGGCACGAAGGCGCTCCGCCGGCACGGTGCCGGGGTCGTCGTGGTAGAGGCCGAAGAAGCGCGTTTCCCGCCCTATGAGGCCGCGCGCGGCGCCCCAGGCTTGCAGGCGGTCGAAGGCGCCGCCGATCCCGTGGTACGGGCCGACATGGCGGATGGCGGCCAGGCGCAGCGCGGGCAGTTCGCGCATCTCGACGTGGTGCATGGTTCCGTTCTCCTGTTCCTCGGGTGGGCCGTCGCCGGAAGGGACGGGCAGACCGACGCCGCCGCGCGTCCGGTAGGCCGCGGGCGGGATGCCGTGGGCCGCGCGGAAGGCGCGGGTGAAGGCCGCGGCGCTGCCGTAGCCCGCCCGACGCGCTATGCGCGCGACGGGCTCCCCGCTCCGCAGCAGATCGACCGCGGCGCGGGACAGCCTGGCGCGGGCCAGGGTTTCCACCGGCGTTTCGCCCGCCACCGCCCGGTAGATCCGGTGGAAGTGGCAGGGCGAGAAGGCGGCGACCGCGGCCAGCTCCTCCAGCGTCGGCGTCCGGTCCGGGCGGCCCGCGACATGCGCCATGGCGCGGGCGATCCGGCGGCCGTAGTCGAGCTGGGTGGCGGGTCTCGTCGGCATTCCTGTCCCCTCCGGCCCGGCCGTTCTGCCGCAGATCGGGTTGATCGCGCTTGCGGAGTCGGCCCGGCCCATCGGGCTTGCCTCCTGGCGCCGGCGGGACCACGTTCCGCCCGCCCATCCTTCCCGTTTCAGGACTCCGCGAGAAACATGCCCGAGAGTTTCGACCTCATCGTCATCGGCGCCGGCCCGGGCGGCTACGTCTGCGCCATCCGCGCCGCCCAGCTCGGCATGAAGGTGGCCTGCGTGGAGAAGCGGGCGACGCTGGGGGGCACCTGCCTCAACATCGGCTGCATCCCCTCCAAGGCGCTGCTGCAATCCAGCGAGCACTATGAGGAGGCGCGGCACAAGTTCGCCGACCACGGCGTGATGGTGAACGGGA
The DNA here is from genome assembly GCF_039523795.1 of Craurococcus roseus. Lineage (NCBI taxonomy): Bacteria > Pseudomonadati > Pseudomonadota > Alphaproteobacteria > Acetobacterales > Acetobacteraceae > Craurococcus > Craurococcus roseus. The sequence goes on from NZ_BAAAFZ010000104.1 coordinate 4,015, forward strand.
ACGTCGGCCTCGACCTCGGCCGGATGCACGCGCGCAAGGGCGAGGTGGTCTCGGCCAACGTGAAGGGCGTCGAGTTCTTGTTCCGCAAGAACAAGGTGGCTTGGCTCAAGGGCGAGGGGCGCATCACGGCGCCCGGCAAAGTCGCGGTGAACGGCGAGGAGTACGAGGGGAAGAACATCGTCATCGCCTCCGGCAGCGAGAGCATCCCGCTGCCGGGCGTCGAGGTGGACGAGAAGAGCATCGTTTCCTCCACCGGCGGGCTGGAGCTGGACCGGGTGCCGGGGCACCTCGTGGTCATTGGCGGCGGCTACATCGGCTTGGAGCTGGGCAGCGTGTGGCGCCGGCTCGGCGCCGAGGTGACGGTGGTGGAGTTCCTCGACCGCATCGTGCCGGGCATGGACAACGAGGTCGGCAAGACGTTCGAGCGCGTGCTGACGAAGCAAGGCTTCAAGTTCAAGCTGAAGACCAAGGTGACGGGCGCGCGCAAGGGCAACGAGGGCGTGGTGCTGACCGTGGAGCCGGCCGAGGGCGGCCCGGCGGAGGAGATCAGGGCCGACGTGGTGCTGGTGGCGATCGGCCGCCGCGCCACCACCGAGGGCTTGGGCCTCGACGCCGTAGGCGTGGAAGTGGACGAGCGCGGCAAGGTCAAGGTGGACGGGCACTTCGCGACCAACGTGCCGGGCGTCTGGGCCATCGGTGACGCCATCACCGGGCCGATGCTGGCCCACAAGGCCGAGGAGGAGGGCGTGGCGGTGGCCGAAATCATCGCCGGCCAAGCGGGCCACGTGAACTACGAGGCCATCCCCGGCGTGGTCTACACCTGGCCGGAGGTCGCCTCCGTCGGCCGCACGGAAGAGCAGCTCAAAGCCGAGGGCGTGCAGTTCAAGGCCGGCAAGTTCCCCTTCACCGCGAATGGCCGCGCGCGGGCGATGGGCGACACGGACGGGTTCGTGAAGATCCTGTCCGACGCGCGCACCGACCGGCTGCTCGGCGCGCACATCATCGGGCCGGACGCGGGCACGCTGATCGCGGAGCTGGCGATCGCCATGGAGTTCGGGGCGTCGGCGGAGGACGTGGCGCGGACCTGCCACGCGCACCCGTCGCTGAACGAGGCGGTGAAGGAGGCGGCGCTGGCGGTGGACGGACGGGCGTTGCACATTTGAGCGACGACGCCCCGCGCCCGGGGAGCGAGGTGGCGGTCGTTGTCAGGCGGTGGGTCAGGCTTTCCGTTCTCGCCTTGCTGCTGTTGGTCCTGGTCGCGGTCACCCGGTTGGGCGGGTTCCCTTGGGTGGAAACGCTCGGGGTCGCGCTGACGGCCGCCGCGCTTTGGTTGGGCCAGTCCTTCGTGTTCCGGGCTCTGGCGCGCGGGCGCCTCGCCCGCCGCCCCGTCGCGCCGCGCGGCGGGGAGGGCGGCCCGAATCGGCCCGGATGATCAAGTACATCGGCTCCAAGCGCCTGCTGCTGCCGCGCATCCTCGACGCGGTCCGCGCCGCCGCGCCGCCCGGCGCGACGGTGGCGGACCTCTTCTCCGGCACCGCGCGCGTCGGGCACGCGCTCAAGGCGGCGGGCTACCGCGTGGTGGCGAACGACCACAACGCCTACGCCCACGCGCTCGCCACCTGCTACGTGCAGGCGGACGCGGAGCGGCTGGCGGAGGCGGCGCGGCGCGCGCTCGACGACCTGTCGCGCCTGCCCGGCCGCGCCGGCTGGTTCACCGAGACCTACTGCGTCCGGTCGCGCTACTTCCACCCGTCCAATGGCGAGCGCATCGAGGCGATGCGCGAGGGCATCGCGGCGCTCTCGCCGGAGCCGGAGTTGGAATCGGTGCTGCTCACCGCATTGCTGGAGGCGGCGGACCGCGTCGACTCCACCGCGGGCTTGCAGATGGCGTACATGAAGGCGTGGGCGCCGCGGGCGCTGAGGCCGATCGCGCTCCGCCTGCCGAAGCTGCTGCCGCGCCCCGCCGCCGGCGGTTGCGCCGCCTTGTGCGGCGACGCGGAGGCGGTGGCCGCGACGCTGGAATGCGACGTGGCCTACCTGGACCCGCCCTACAACCAGCACTCCTACCTGCGGAACTACCACGTGTGGGAGACGCTGGTGCGCTGGGACCGGCCGGAGGTGTACGGCGTGGCCTGCAAGCGCGCGGATTGCCGCACCCGCGTGTCCGCCTTCAACAGCCGGCCGGGCATCGGGCCGGCGCTGGAGCGCACGATCGCGGCGCTCGGCCGCTGCCCGACGCTGGTGGTGTCCTTCAACGATGAGGGCTACCTCCCGCGCGCCGAGCTGGAGCGGATGCTGGGCGCGCGGGCGCACCTGCATGTCATGGAAATACCCTACGGCCGCTACGTTGGCGCCAAGATCGGCATCCACAATCCGCGCGGGGAGAGGGTCGGAACCGTGGGGCACCTGACGAACGTGGAGCACCTCTTCATCGCAAGCGACCGCGAATTCGACCTGCCGGCGGCCGCGCCGGCGCGGCAGGCAACGGCGGCGTGATGGAGTACCGCCCCTCCATCAAGCGCAAGGCCGCGGGCTTTTCGCTGCTCTTCCTCGGTGTGCTCGGCACCGTCCTGCCGATCCTCCAGGGCTTCCTGTTCCTGGCGCTCGGCCTGTTCGTGCTGCGCGACCAGTACGCCTGGGCGCACAGCGGCATGGAGAAGCTGCGGCGCCGCTGGCCGAATCAGGTGGCCGGCGTCGAGTCGCTGGAAGGCCGGATGATCGGGTGGTTCAGCCGCCAGCGCGAGCGGTTGCGGCTGACGCGCCGCGGCCCCGGGTAGCGCCCGCAGGCGGAACGCGCCGGCCGCGCAAGGTCACGCGACGGTCACAATCGCGCACCGGACCCGTCTCCTAAGCCCCGCATCATGCGGCGGCATCGGGAACAGGGGGCGCTGCGCGCATGGCCAACAGGTTCGACACCCTGAGCGGCGAAGCGCCGCTCGTCATCGGCCACCGGGGCGCGAGCGCCTACCTGCCGGAGCACACGCTGGAGGCTTACCGGCTCGCAATCCAACTCGGCGCCGACGTGGTCGAACCGGACGTGGTGCCGACCAAGGACGGCCGCTTGATCGCGCGCCACGAGAACGAGCTGAGCGGCACCACCGACGTTTCGGCTCGCCCGGAGTTCGCCGACCGCCGGACCACCAAGGCCATCGACGGCCAGGAGGTGACCGGCTGGTTCTCCGAGGACTTCACCCTCGCCGAGATCAAGACGCTCTATGCGAAGGAGCGCATCCCGGAAATCCGCCCCGGCAACACCGCCTACGACGGGCTCTACCGCGTCCCGACGCTGGAAGAGGTCATGGCGCTGGCGCAGTTGCTGGGCGGCTCCTACGACATCGCCTTCAACCTGGACCCGGCCAACGCCCCGCTGGGCGGCGACGTGAACGCCTATGCCGGCTTCAACTACCCGCTGCGGCCGGAAAGCGCCGCCAAGGGCGACCTCCAAGCGCCCGCCGCGCTCCAGGCGATGGCCGACCTCTACGCCGAGGCCATCGGGCCGTTCAAGGACTACATCCTGCCGACCGTGGCGCAGCGGCCGCCCGTGGACGGCGACGGCGACGGCCGGGCGCAGATCGCGCGCCGCCTCACCGGCGAAACCACGCAGCTCGTGGAGGACGCGCACGCCGCGGGGCTGGAGGTCATCCCCTACACGCTGCGCGACGAGGAGGCCTTCCAGGCGCTGCGGCCGGACGGGTCGGTGCGGCCGCCAGAGGAGGAGTACCGGCAGCTCATCGAAACGGGCATAGACGGCTTCTTCACCGACTCGCCCGACACCGGGCGCATCCTCGTCAACATCCTGTCCAACGAGCCGGCGCCCGCCGAGCCGCTGGAACCCGAATTCCTGGGCGAAGCGGTGGCGCCCTACGGCACGGGCTTCGGCGGCTTGCGGATCGGCGGCCTGTCCGCCCTCGCTTACGACGCGGGGAGCGACGCCTTCCTGGCGCTGTCCGACGACCGCTCGCCGCAGGCGCGCTTCTTCACCGTGCGCCTCGACCTGTCGGACGGCGCGCTGTCCACGGGCGACGAGAGCTTCACCGGCGTGCAGGTGCTGGCGGATGGGGCGGGGCGCCCCTTCGCCGACGGCGCGCTAGACCCGGAGGGCTTGGCGCTGGCGGCAGACGGTTCGCTGTACCTAGCGTCGGAGGGGGGACGCGAACGCGCTGGTCCCGCCGCTCGTCGGCGCCTTCACCGCCTTCGGCGCGCAGACGGGTTCGCTGCCGGTGGGCGGCGACTACCTGCCCACCGCCGACCGGGCCTCGGGCGTCCGCGACAACCTCGCCTTCGAGGGGCTGACCCTGTCCCCGGACGGGCGGAGCCTCTTCGTCGGGACGGAGAACGCGCTGCACCAGGACGGGCCGGCGGCGAGCCTCACCACCGGTTCGCCGTCCCGCGTCGTCGAGTACGACACCGCCACGGGCCAGCCGGTGGCCGAGTACACCTACCGCACGGAGCCGGTGCGGGCCGTGCCCTCGCCCGCCGACGCCTTCGCCACCAACGGCTTGGTGGAATTGCTGGCCCTCGACGACCAGGGGACGCTGCTGGCGCTCGAGCGGTCCTTCTCCACCGGCGCCGGCAATGACATCCGGCTGTTCCTCGCCCGGCCGGACCCGGCCGGACCCGACGGGAGCGGCCGGGTGCCGTTGCGCAAGGAGTTGGTGCTCGATTTCGACGAGATCGGCGTCGCCCTCGACAACGTCGAAGGCATGGCCTTCGGGCCGGACCTGCCGGACGGGCGCCGGACCCTGGTGTTCGTTTCGGACGACAACTTCGCCGAAACGCAGATCACGCAGTTCCTGGCCTTCGCGGTGAACGGCGGCGGCGCGGCAGGGCTCGTGTGACGCGGCCGCAGCACGGGGCGCGCAAGGCGCACGGCCCCGTCGAGGAGCCCCGTGCGGGCCGGGCGCCCTAGCTTTGGCGGGTCAGGTGCTGCCGGTGTCCGGAGCGGGCGCCGGCGCGGGCGCGCGCTCGGGCAAAAGCGACCCAAGCGCCGGCGGAGGCCACCAGCAGCGTCGAAAAAACGGCCCAGGCCAACAACACCATCGCGGCTTCTTGGAGCATCGCGGTCGGGAGGAGGTCGAGCCAGATCAGTGTGACCAGGGCCGTCAACCCCAGCACGCAATGTTCCAGTGCCTGCGATCGCATTTTTGGTTAATCTCCCAGGGATCGCAGGCTCGGGGGCTCCCGCGCATCACCTGGGGACAACTTTTATCCACCACGCATATGTGAAGCAAGCATTGATCGCAGTCGTTTTGTTGCCGCGAAATCGTCAGATTGTTGATTCTAATACATCTGCGCCGCTATCACGGTTTTGTGATCTCAGTCGCGCCGTCTGGGAAAGCAATCCGCGTCCCGGGCCAGGGCCTCTCGACGGTGCGGACGCCGCCCCGGGCGTTTGCCCGAACGCGGCGCGGAAGGCCGAGCCGAAGGCGGGGACGCTCGCGTAGCCTACCATAGCCGCCGCCCGGGCGGACGGTATTCCTTGCGCCAGCAACGCGGCCGCTTCGGACAAGCGCAGCATCTGGCGCCAGCGGCCGAAGCTCATGCCGGTCTCGCGTCGGAATAGCCGTGTCAGGGTGCGCGAGCTGGCGCCGCATTCCACCGCCCAGGCTTCCAGGGTCAGTGGCTTGGCCGGGTCGGCCTGGAGGGCGGCCGCGAGCCGGAGGAGGCGCAGATCGCGCGGCGCCGGCACCCCGAGGGGCAGCGGGGGCGCGCAGGCGATCTCGTCCAGGATCAGCGCGGCGACGTGGCCGGCCCGCCCGGCCGGGTCCCATTCCAAGGGTTCGGCGCAGGCGGCGAGGATCAGCTCCCGGAGCAGGGGCGACACCGCCAGCACGGCGGCCGAGGGCGGCCCGCTCGCCGCTTCCGCCGCGTCGCGCCGCACGAACAAGGCCCGCATCGCCACCCCACCCCGCATGGACACCGCGTGCGGCAGGCCGGCCGGCACCCAGAGCGCGCGGCCCGGCGGCACCACGAAGCCGGCCGCTTCCGTGGACACGCGCATGACGCCGCCCGTGGCGTAGAGGAGTTGCGCCCGGGCGTGGCTGTGCCAACCCGTTTCGTGCCCGTTCGGGTAATCGCGCGCGTAGGCCGCCAGCGGCCGGTCCACCCGGTCCTGCGGGAGAGGCAGCCGCGTGGGCACCGCTGTCTGGCCCGCGCGCGACAGGGAACGGCCCGACCTCGCCATCCGGCCAGTGTAGCGTGTTTGTCGACTGGAGGAACGCGCCGCCATGCGGGACCACGCCACCCGGCAGATCGCCTTCATCAACCTGGCCCACGTTTTCACGCACTACTCGCTGCTGATCCTGGCGACGGCGGTGCTCTTCATGACCCTGCAATCGCCGGGCGAGTTCGGTGCCGAGTACGGCCCGATCCTGGCGCTCGGCACCGCCATGTTCGTGCTCTACGGCCTCGGCTCCCTGCCGATGGGGTGGCTGGCGGCGCGCTTCGGGCGGAAGGCGCTGATGGCGGGGTTCTTCCTCGGCACCGGGGCGGCGATGATGGCGGCCGGGCTGGTGTCCTCGCCGCTCGCGCTCGGCGCCGCCCTGGCGGTGATGGGCGCCTTCGCGGCCATCTACCACCCGATCGGCACCGCCATGCTGGTGGAGGCGGCGGGCGACCGGGTGGGCCGGTCGGTCGGGGTCAACGGCGTGTTCGGGAACCTCGGCGTCGCGTCGGCGCCGGTCGTTTCCGCCTTCCTCGCGGCCCAGGCCGGCTGGCGCTGGGCCTTCCTCGTGCCGGGCGCGTTGTGCCTGCTCGGCGGGTTGCTCTACCTGCGCGAACCGGCCTTCGACGCGGCCAAGGCGGGCGGCGGGCAGCGCCCGTTCCCGGCCATCCCACCGGCCGTGGTGCGCCGCGCCGTGCTGGTGCTGATGGCCATCGCCGCCGTGTCCGGGCTGGTGTTCAACGCCTTCACCCTGCTGCTGCCCAAGCTGATGCAGGAGCGCCTCGCCTCCTCGCCGGACCTCTTGCCGGTGGTGGGGCTGCTCGCCTTCCTCACCACGCTCTGCGGCGGGCTGACGCAGTTCACCGTGGGCCGGTTGATCGACCGGCACCGGCTGAAGCGCGTCTTCCTGCCGCTGGCGCTGGCCTTGCTGCCCTGCCTGGTGCTGCTGGCCTTCGCGGACGGGGTGCTGGTGCTGCCCTTGGCCGCGGTGGTCGCCGCCTCCGTGTTCGGGCAGGTGACGGTGAACGAGACCATGACGGCGCGCTACGTGGCGCCGGCGCTGCGCGCCAAGCTCTATTCGGTGCGCTTCACCGTGGGGTTCCTCGGCGCCGCCGCCGCTTCGCCGCTGGTCGGCCTCCTGCACGAGCGGACGGGGAGCCTGTCGCTGCCCCTGCTGGTGCTGGCCGCCTTCGCCGCGGTGACGCTCGCCTGCGCGCTGCTGTTCCCGGACCGACCGGAGGAGCTGCGGCCCGAACTCTGGGCGCGCGACGGCGGCGGCGGCGCCCGGTCGGCGCCGGCCCCGGCGGAGTGAAGGCGGGCGCCGCCCGTCAGGCCACCGCCTCCGGGACGGCGGCTGTGGCTGTGGCTGCGGGCCGCCGCGGTGACGGGTCCGGCCACGCGGACGGGGGTTGGGCGGGGAGCGGCGACGGCGGGTCGTGCGGCAGCGGGGCGTGCGGCGCCGAGTCTTGCGAAGGGGCGGACGGCGGCGCCGGGGCCTTGGCGGCGTGCGGCGCCGCCGCCGCGAGCGCCCGCCCGAGCGGAAAGGCGATGTCGGCCCGCAAGCCCTCCACACCCCAACCGAAGGCAACGGTTCCGCCCAGTTGGCCGCGCGCGGTCGCGTCGATCACCTTGGACCCGAAACCCCGGCGTGCCGGTGGTCCGGAGATGGCCGGACCGCCGCTTTCGGCCCAACGCAGCACCAGCAGGCCGGCGTCCTCGTCGACGCGCCAGGACAGCCGCACCCGCCCTTCCGGCCGGGACAGCGCGCCGTACTTGGCCGCGTTGGTGGCCAGCTCGTGCAAGACCACGGCGAGCGGCTGCACGGCGGCTGCGGCGAGCGGGACGGGCGGCCCTTCCAGCGACGCGGCGGCGCTTCCGTCGGCCGAAAGCCCGCCGCCGGCGTAGGGGGCGAGTTCGCGCTCGGCCACGGTGCGCAGGTCGGCGCCGGCCCACGCGCCGTCGGCGAGGAGCGCGTGCGCGCGCGCCAGCGCCGCGACCCGCCCTTCCACCGCCAGCGCGTAGGCCGCCGCGTCCCCCTTCGGCGTCAATCGCAGCACCGATTGCACGACCGCGAAGACGTTCTTGGCGCGGTGGTCCGCCTCGCGCGCCAGCAGCGCCTGCAACGCTTCCGCTTCCCGCCGCTTGCGGGTCTGGCGGAGGACCAGGCCGAGCGGCAGCAGTCCGGCCAGGAGAATCAGCGCCGCGGTGAAGCCCTCCACCCGCACGAAGGCCGCCTCGTAGCGCGCGCGCTGCGCGGTCTGGTCGACGTAGACCTCGACGACGCCGAGCACGGCGCCGTCCCGCAGCACGGGGACGTAGGCTTCGGCGTAATACGCCGGCCGGTGCGGCGGGGCGCCGCGCGCCGCTTCCACGTGCGTCCCGCCCGCGAGGAGGCGCTTGGCGACCGGGCTGCTGCCCCGGTGGGAGGCGAGGTCGCGCTCCATGTCCTCGGGGGCGATCCGGTCGAGGTCGTCCGACACGAAGACGAGGTCGCCGCGGCCGTCGAAGATCTTGTAGCGGAAGACCCCGCCGACCTTGCGCGCCATCGCCAGGCGCGTGAGGGCCTCGGGCGAGGGGGCGCGCCGCTCGACCAGCGCCGACAGGTCCGGCAGGTTGGTGGAAAGGTCGGCGGCCCAGGACAGCGCCTCCGCCTCGGCGTCCTGCCGGAGCAGTTCGGCGGAAATCCTGTCGTTGAGCGCGGCCCCGCCGCCAGCGAGCAGGACGGCCGCGAGGGCGGCGGCGCCCAAAACGCCCGCCCCGCCGCGGCCGAAGCGGCGGCGACCGTTCCGATTGTTGCTCCCCACGCGCGCCGCGCCTCCGCCTCCGCGGGCCGGCGGCGCGCGGTCGATCCCGCGCGACGCCCCGCTTCCGGAGCGCCACTAAACACGAAATTTTGATACCAATGCAAAACAAAAAAGCTTGCCTGGGATCGCCTCGCTCCGGCTGGGCGGCGGCGTGCCGCTCGGCCGGCCCGTCCGGCGCGGTCAGGCCAACAGCGCTTCCACCCCGACTCCGGTGACGTTGTCGAGGAACACGGCGTCGCCGTCCCAACCCCAAACCAGCCAGGTGCCGGTGCCGCCGACCCCGTCGCCGCCCTCCATCGCCCAAGGCGTGTAGCCGTAGGCGGTGTTGGCCGCGATCCGGTCCACGCCCACCTGGAAGTCGGCGACGCGGTCGTACCCGCCTTCCCAGGCGTCGAACACGAACAGGTCCGCGCCGTCGCCGCCGCGCAGCACGTCCGTGCCCGCGCCGCCGTCCAGGCGGTCGTCGCCGGCGCTGCCCTCGATGACGTCGTTGCCGCCGAGGCCGTCGATGCTGTCGGCGCCGTAGCCGCCGAGCAGTTTGTCGTTCCCCGCCGTCGGCGCGTGGCTGTAGCCGGCGTTGAAGCGCGCCAGCATCTCGGCCGCGGGCACCGCCAGGTCGCCGCCGGACGCGACGACCAGGAAGTTCTCGACGCCCGACACGGTGTCGGTGCCGAAGCCCCCGCCCAGCCCGCCCGGGGTGGGCTTGATCACGAACACGCCGTCGCCGGGGCTCGTCACCACCAAGCCCGAACGGCCGAGGTTGAGGACGTAGGTGTCCGACCCGGCCCCGCCCTCGATGAGGTCGTCGCCGGCGCTGCTCCGCATGGTGTCGTCGCCCGCGCCGCCGACCAGGGAGTCGTTGGCGGCGGTGCCGGCCATGTCCTGGCCGGCCGCCGCGGCCACCGCGGCCGGGGGCGGCGCCGGGACGAGCGCCGGCGCATTGGCGGCGGGCGGGACCGGCTTGGTGAGTTGCTCCACCGTGGCGCCGGTGACGCCGGCGATGAACACCCGGTCGTTGTTCCAGCCCCAGGTGAGCAGCGTGCCCGCCACGCCGTCCCGCATGTCGTTCGCCACCCAGGGTTGATACCCGTAGTCGCCCGTCGTCGAAACGCGGTCCACGCCGAGTTGGAAATCGGTGATGCGCTCCGGTCCGCCCGAGACGGACCCGCCTTGCCAAGCCCGGAACACGAAGGTGTCGGCGCCCGCGCCCCCGGTCAGGACCTCGCCGCCGTGGCCGCCGTCGAGCGTGTCGTTCCCCGCGCTGCCCACCAGCACGTCGTCGCCGTTGGTCCCGAGTATGTATGCCATGTGATCTCCCTCCACCCGGAGCCGCTCCCCCACGGACGCGGCCACCGGATGGGCGACAATTATCTTGTATGCAGATTGATAGGGCAGCCTAATCAACCGTGTGGAGATAAACTTTCAGCGATAATAATACCTTCTTAAATTAAACCTGTGCGCAATATATAGAAACGAACGGGTGCGGCTGGGCGCCGCCGGCCGGCTTCCCTCTTCCGCGGGCCGGCCGGCGGCGCCCGGGGTCGGCGCGCGGCTTGACCCCGCCGCCGCGGCGCGGCTTTCCTCGCGCTCATGCCGCTCCTCTCAGGTCGCGCCAAGCTCGCCGGGGTCCTCGGCTGGCCGGTGGCGCATTCCCGTTCGCCGCTGCTGCACGGCACTTGGCTGGAGCGGCACGGCGTCGACGGCGCCTACGTGCCGCTGCCCGTGCGCCCCGAGCGGTTCGCCGCGTCGGTGCGCGCCCTGGCCGACCTCGGCTTCCGCGGCGCCAACGTCACGCTCCCCCACAAGGAGGCCGCCTTCGCCTTGTGCGACCGCTTGGCGCCCTCCGCCGAACGGGCGGGCGCGGTCAACACGCTGGTGTTCCACGACGACGGCCGCGTCGAGGGCTCCAACACCGACGGCTTCGGCTTCCTGGAGAACTGCGC
>NZ_BAAAFZ010000105.1:0-1416 GCF_039523795.1 Craurococcus roseus
CCCGCCCGCGCGCGCCCTGGTGCGCGCATGAGGACGCTCGCCCTCGCTGGCCCGCCGTCGTCCGTCGCCGTGGCGCCGCCCCGGCCGGTGCGCCTCGCGCCGGCGGTCGCGCTCTGCGCCGCCCTGTCGCTCGCGGTGCAGGGCACGATGCTGACGGCGCCGCTGCTCACCATGCACGTCTTCGACGGCGTGCTGGAAACGCGCAACCTCGACACGCTCGCGGTGCTGTCCGTCGCCTTCGTCCTGGCGCTGGCCCTCGGCGGCGTGCTGCGCTGCCTGCGGTCGGCGCTGCTGGCCGCGCTGGCGGAGCGCCTGGGCCGGCGCTTGCAGGTGGAGGCGCTCACCGCCTCCGTCCGCGTCTCCGCCGTGGAGGGCGACAAGGGCCCGGCCGCCGTCGCGTTGCAGGACGTGGCGGAGCTGCGGCGCCTGCTCGGCGGCTCGGTGCCGGCCGATCTGCTGGACCTGCTGTCCATCCCCCTGGCGCTCGGCTTCCTGTGGCTGCTGCACCCGGTGTTCTTCCTCGTCGGCGCAGGCGCCTGCCTGCTGAAGGCCGCGATAGGCGCCCTGGCGGACCGCGCGACCCGTAGCCGGGTGGCGGACGCCACGGCGGCGCAGGCGCTGGCCATGCGCGAGCTGAACGGCCGCCTCTCCAACGGCGAGCTGCTGTCGGGCCTCGGCATGCTGCGCGCCGTGCTGCGCCGCTGGGTGCCGCGCCACGCCGCCGCCGTCGCCCGGCACGACGCGGCGATGCGGCGCGCCCGCGCGCTCCAGGGCCTGCTCCAGTCCGTCGTGTTCGCGCAGCAGATCGCGGTGGCGGTGGCCGGCGCGATCCTTCTGGCCCGGCGCGAGGTCTCGCCCGGCGTCATGCTCGCCGCCAGCACCATGGTCGCCTTCGCCGCGAACCCGGTGGCCCAGCTCGTCACGCGCTGGCGCGACTGGGGCTACGGCGCCGTCGCCCTCGCGCGCCTGCGGACCCTCGCCGCCCGCGGCGCGCCGCCCCGGCCCGCGCCGGTGGACGAGGCGGTGCCCGCCGGGCTGGTGCTGCGCGGGGTGACGCTGCGCCCGTCCGGCGCGCGCCGCCCGCTCGTGCGCGGCCTCGACTTCCACGTCCCGCCCGGCGAGGCCTGGGCGGTCGCTGGGCCGAACGGCTGCGGCAAGACCACGCTCCTGCGCGCGGCGGTCGGTCTGGCCGAGCCGGAAGAGGGCAGGGCGCTGCTCGACGGGCAGGACACGCACCGCGCCGACCGCGCCGCCATCGGCCCCCGCATCGGCTACCTGCCGCAGGACGCGCAACTACTGGACGGCAGCGTCCTCGACAACATCGGCCGCTTCGCCGGCGGGCCGCCCGACGCGGCCGTGCCCGCCGCGCGCCGCGCCGGTGCGCACGAGGCCGTCGGCCGCCTGCCGGCCGGCTAC
>NZ_BAAAFZ010000106.1:0-8717 GCF_039523795.1 Craurococcus roseus
CGCGACCGCGGTGGCGCTGCTCTGCCGCGCCGCGCGGCCGCTGCCGCGCCACGCGCCTGCCGCCGGCCGCCAGGCCGAGCGCCTACTGGCCCAGGCGGGCGTGGCGGTCCGCACCGGCGCCGAGGTGTCGAGGGTGGAGGAAGGCGCGGCCGTGCTGGCGGGGAGCGGCGAGCGCGTCGGCTTCGACCGGGCGGTCTGGGCCGGCGGCTCCGCCCCGCCCGCCTGGTTGGCGGAAACCGGCCTCGGCCTCGGCCCCGGCGGCTCCCTGGCGGTGGACGATTGCCTGCGGACCTCCGACCCGCGCGTCTTCGCCGCCGGCGACATGGCGGCGGCGCTGAACCACCCTCGCGAACGGGCCGGCGTCTACGCCGTGCGGCAAGGGGAGCCGCTCCTGGACAACCTGCGCCGCGTGCTCGACGGCCGGTCCCCGCGCCCGCACCGGCCGCAGCGCGCGCACCTCGCCTTGCTGCTGGCGGGCGAACGGGCCCTGGCGATGCGCGGGGGCTGGTCCGCCGGGGCGAGCCGGGCGGCGCTCTGGTTCAAGGACCGCATAGACCGCCGCTGGGTGGAGGGCTTCCGCATGCCCCCCGCCATGCCGCGGCCCGCCGCGGACGCCATGCGCTGCGGCGGCTGCGGCGCCAAGGTGCCGCCGGCGGTGCTGTCCCGCGTCCTGGCGAGGCTGCCCCGCTCCTCCGGCGGGGACGCCGTGCCGCTCGGCTTGGAGGCGCCGGACGACGCCGCGCTGCTCGCCCCGCCGGCCGCGCCCGGCCGGCTGCTGGTGCAGTCCGTTGACCACTTGCGGAGCTTCCTCGGCGACCCCTGGCGCATGGGCCGCGTGGCCGCGGTCCACGCCATGGGCGATGTGGCGGCCATGGGCGGCGTCCCGTGCGCGGCGCTGGCCGTGGCCGTGCTGCCGCCGGCCGGCGAGGCCGTGTTGGAGGCCGACCTGCACGCCATGCTGCTCGGCGGCGCCGAGGCCCTGGCGGCCGAGGGCGCGCGGCTGGCGGGCGGCCACAGCGCGGAAGGGGCGGAAGCGGCGATCGGCTTCGCCGTCACCGGGGAGGTGGACGCGGGCCGCGCGCTCCGCCGCTCCGGCCTGCGCGCGGGGGACGCGCTGCTGCTCACCGGCCCGCTCGGCACCGGCGCCATCCTCGCGGCCGCGATGCGCGGGGAGGCGCGGGGCCGCTGGCTCGCGGGCGCGGTGGCGGCGATGGAGCGCAGCCCCTTCCCCGCCTCGCGCGCCCTGCTGGACCACGGCGCCACGGCCTGCGCCGACGTGACCGGCTTCGGCCTGCTCGGGCACCTGCTGGAGATGCTGCGCGCCTCGGGCGTCGGGGCCTTGGTGGACGTTGGCACCGTGCCGGCTTTGGAGGGCGCGCTGGAGGTCCTGCGGGGCGGCGTCCGCAGCACCTTGCACCCGGGCAACGAGGCCCATGCCCGCCCGGACCTGGACGGCGCCGACGCCCTCTCGCCCGAGCGCTTGGCGCTGCTGCTTGATCCGCAGACGGCGGGCGGGCTGCTGGCTGGCGTGCCGGCGGAGCGGGCGGAGGCCTGCCTAGCCTCGCTGCGCGGGGCGGGCGACGCGCGCGCCGCGGTCATCGGCCGCGTCGTTCCCGGCGAACCGCGCGTGCAACTCGCAACCTTACGGCCCGATGCTTCGTTGGTGGCCGGATGAGGACGGCGGCGGGAACGATTTTGATGGTGCAGGAGAGCCGGTTCCGGCTCCTCACCGACAACGGGAAGGGCTTGGCCTTCGTGCTTTCCTCCTCGGCGCCCTTCGAGCCGCAGGATTTGGCGCCGCTGGCCGGCCGCCGCGCCCGCGTGCAGTATCGCACCGCCTCTGGCCTCCTGGCAGGCGAGGCGCACGACATCACCCTGCTCGACGCCTGACGGGAGACGACGCTCGATGGCACGACGCCCCCGCCGCACCCTGCCCGACCGGGCCGCCCAGTTCGCGCGCGAATGGTCCGTGCCCCGCCAAGCGCGCGGCGAGGACCACCGGCGCGGGGCGGCCGAGGCCGCGACCTCGCGCGGGCTGCGCCCCCGGACCGACCAAGCGGACGCGGTCGGCACCTCCGTCTGCCCCTACTGCGCGGTGGGCTGCGCCCAGCTCGTCTATGCCAAGGACGGCCGCCCGATCGCGGTGGAGGGCGACCCGCGCAGCCCGATCAACCAGGGCACCCTCTGCCCCAAGGGCGCTGCGACGCTGGGTCTGATGACCAGCCCGATGCGCCTCGACCGCGTGCTGCACCGGGCGCCGCACGCGAGGGAGTGGCGTGAGGTGCCGCTCGACTGGGCGATGGACCGCGTCGCCGAACTCACGAAGCGCACGCGCGACGAGACCTTCGTGGCCGACGCGCCGGACGGCACGCGGCTGAACCACACCATGGGCATCGCCTCGCTCGGCGGCGCCACGCTCGACAATGAGGAGAATTACCTCATCAAGAAGCTGTTCTCCGCCGGCCTGGGGATGGTGTTCGTCGAGAACCAAGCGCGGGTTTGACACAACAACTCGGTGCCCGGTCTGGGCACCGCCTTCGGACGGGGCGCGGCGACGATGCCCCAATGGGATCTCGCGCGCTCGGATGTCGTGCTCGTCATGGGCTCGAACATGGCCGAGAACCACCCGATCGCCTTCCGCTTCGCCATGCAGGCCAAGGCGCGCGGCGCGACGCTGATCCACGCCGACCCGCGCTTCACCCGCACATCGGCGATGTGCGACCTTTACGCGCCGATCCGCGCCGGCACCGACATCGCCTTCCTCGGCGGGATCATCCGCCACCTGCTGGAGAACGACCTTTGGTGGCGGGATTGGGCGATCCCCTACACCAATATCGCAACGGTCATCGAGGAGGGCTACCACGGGCCTGAAACGGGCGACGGCCTGTTCTCCGGCTGGAACGCGGAAGAACGGCGCTACTCGTCCGAGACGTGGCAATACGAGGGCCAGACGGTGCCCTCGCCGCTGGCCGAAGCCTGGATGGAGACGGGCGGCGACTTCGCCGAACGCGTTTCCAGCCTGCGCGAACGCCCGCCGGCGCGCGACGAGACGCTCCAGCACCCGAATTGCGTGTACCAGATCATGCGGCGCCACTACGCGCGCTACACGCCCGAGATGGTGGAGCGGATCACCGGCTGCCCGCGCGGCGTGTTCCTGAAGGTGTGCGACGCGCTGGCCCGCAACTCGGGACCGGAGCGCACGGGCGCCATCTGCTACGCGGTGGGCTGGAACCACCACACCACCGGGGCGCAGGTGATCCGCGCCGGGGCCATCGTCCAATCGCTGCTCGGCAACGTCGGGCGCCCGGGCGCCGGCCTGCTGGCGCTGCGCGGCCACACCTCCATCCAGGGCTCGACGGACATAGCGACGCTCTACGACCTGATGCCGGGCTACCTGCCGCAGCCGCACGCGCTCAGGCCGCACAAGACACTGGCCGACTACCTGGAGGTGGAGACCGCGCCGACCGGCTGGTGGGCGAACTTCCCGAAATACGCCGTCAGCCTGCTCCGCGCCTGGTACGGCGGGGAGGCGTCGGAGGCGAACGGCTGGGGCTACGACTGGATGCCGCGCACCGTCGGCGACCACAGCCAACTCCCGTCCACGGTCGCCATGCGGGACGGCGTCATCAAGGGCCTGTTCGTCATGGGGCAGAACCCGGTGGTGGGCGGCAGCAACTCGCGGCTGGTGCAGCAGGGCCTGGCGCGGCTCGAATGGATGGTGGTGCGCGACATCGCCGAAACCGACACCGCGACCTTCTGGCGCGACGGCACGCTGGTGCGCGACGGCGAGATGCGGCCGGAAGAGATCGGCACCGAGGTGTTCCTGATGCCGGCTTCGCTCTCGGGCGAGAAGGCCGGCTCCTTCACCAACACGCACCGGCTGGTGCAGTGGCACGACAAGGTCGTGGAGGCGCCGGGCGACAGCCGGTCGGAGCATTGGTTCGTCTACCACCTCGGGCGCCGGCTCAAGGCGATGCACGCAGACGGCGGCCGGCCGGAGGACGCGGCCATCCGCAACCTCCGCTGGGACTATCCGGAGGTGGACGATCAAGGCGAACCGGACGCCGAAGCGATACTGCGGGAGATCAACGGGTACCGCGTCGCGGACGGCGCGCTCGTTTCCTCCTTCCAGGATTTGAAGGACGACGGCTCCACCGCTTGCGGGACTTGGATCTACACGGGCGTGTTCCCGGAGGAAGGCAAGAACCTGTCCCGCTCCCGCGTGCCCGATGGACCGAACGGCCCCGGCACGCACCTCGGCTGGGGCTTCGCTTGGCCCGCGAACCGCCGGACGCTAGGCAACCGCGCGTCCGCGGACCCCGCCGGCAAGCCCTGGTCCGAGCGCAAGGCGCTGATCCGCTGGGACGAGGGCGCGGGCGAGTGGACCGGCCCGGATGTGCCGGACTTCCAGAAGGAGAAGCGGCCCGACTACGTGCCCGACTGGTCCAGCCGCCCGAAGGGCATGGACGCGCACTCGGGCGCGGAGCCGTTCATCATGCTGGCAGACGGCCGCGCCGCCGTGTTCGCCCCGTCCGGCCTGAAGGACGGCCCGCTGCCCGCGCACTACGAGCCGATCGAGAGCCCCGCGGCCAATCCCCTGCATCCCGGCAATCCCGCCAGCCCCGCGGCCAAGCGGTGGGAGCAGCGGAGCAACCCGGTCGGGGACGCGCCGGACCCCGCCTTCCCCCACGCGCTGACCACCTTCCGCCTGACGGAGCACCACTCGGGCGGCACGCCGACGCGCATCGTGCCCACCACCGCGGAGTTGCAGCCCGAGATGTTCGCCGAGATCCCGACCGAGCTGGGGCGCGAACTCGGCGTCCGCGACTTGGATTGGGTGGTGGTCTCCACGCCCCGCGGCTCCATCGAGGCGCGCGCCCTCGTCACCGACCGCCTGCGCCCCTTCGCGGCGGAGGGGAGCGCGCGGCCGGTCCACCAGATCGGCCTGCCCTGGCACTTCGGCTGGGCCGGCTACGCCACCGGCGACGTGGCCAACCTGCTGACGGCCGTGGTGGGCGACCCCAACACCGGCATGCACGAGAACAAGGCCCTGGCCTGCGGCCTGCGGCCCGGGCGGCTGTTCCGTGCGAATCCGCCTCGAACGGAAGGACCGAATTGATGGATGGCGGCCTCGCCCACCCCCGTGCCGTGCCGTCGGCCCCCGGCATGGACGGGGTCGAGGTGCCTGTGCCGCAGGAAGCGGAACTCACCTGCGGCACGCGCATCGAACCCGGGAAATCCTACGGCTTCTTCACCGACACCACGCTCTGCATCGGCTGCAAGGCCTGCGAGGTGGCGTGCAAGGAGTGGAACGCGCTGCCCGCCGACGCCGTGGGGCTGACCGGCCATTCCTACGACAACACCGGTGCGCTGGGCGCCAACACGTGGCGCCACGTGGCCTTCGTCGAGCGCCTGCCCGGCACGCCGGAAGCGCGCGGAACGGAGATGCCGCCGTTCCAGTCCAACTGGCTGATGATGTCGGACGTGTGCAAGCACTGCGACCCGGCGCCGTGCCTGGAGGCTTGCCCGACCGGCGCTCTGTTCCGCACCGAGTTCGACACCGTGGTGGTGCAGCAGGACATCTGCAACGGCTGCGCCTACTGCGTGCCCGCCTGCCCCTTCGGCGTGGTCGAGATCTCGACCGGCGACGGCAAGGCGCACAAGTGCACCCTCTGCTACGACCGGCTGAAGGGCGGCATGGAGCCGGCCTGCGCCAAGGCCTGCCCCACCGACAGCATCCAGTTCGGCGTGGTGGAGGAGCTGGTGGAGCGGGCGGGGCGCCGCGTGGAAGCGCTGGAAGCGGCCGGGCAGGAGCGCGCCTACCTCTACGGCGCGCCGGGCACGCCGGGCGCGACCAACGGCCTCGAGCGCCTCAACGCCTTCTTCCTGCTGACGGAGCGGCCGGAGGTGTACGGCCTGCCCGCCGCGCCGGCGCGCCCGGCGCCCCGCGCGCGGCCGGGTATCCTCGCGGGCCTGGCCGCCGTCGCCGGGCTCGCCGCCGCGGCGCTGGTGCTGGGCGTAGGCGGCGGCGGGGGCGGCCGGCGATGACCAAACCGATGGAGGAGCCCTGGCGCGGCGAGACCTACCACGGCCGCTCCGCGCTCAAGCCGGCTGGGTTCGACTGGAAGGTGGCGGCGTACATCCTCGCCCAAGGCGTCGCCGGTTCAGCGCAGGTGATCGCGGGCGCGGCGCGCGCGGCGGGGGGCGCGGACGGCGATGGCCTCGTGCGCCGGGCGCGGCTCTTGTCGGTGGCCGGCAACCTGCTCGGCACCGCGGTGCTGGTCGGCCACCTGAAGACGCCGAAGCGCTGGTACAACATGCTCCGGATCGTCCGGCCGCAGTCGCCGATGTCCTGGGGCTCGTGGCTGCTGGTCGTCTTCGGCGCCGCCAGCGCGGCGACGGCGCTGGGGGAATTGCTGGGCGGGCGGTTCCGCTGGGCGTGGCGCTTGGGAGAGGCGGCGCAGGCGCCCGCTTCGCTCGCCGGGGCGGGCATGAGCGTCTACACGGCCTCGCTCCTGTCCACGACCAGCAATCCCCTGTGGTCCGCGGCACCCGTCCCGCTGGCCGCCGGCTTCGGCGCGGCCTCGATGGCCAACGCGGCCTCGGCGCTCGCCCTGTTGCAGCGGAACGCGGGCGAGCACGAGAGCGCGCGGCGGCTGGAGACGCTGGCCGCGCTCGCCGCCGGGGGCGAGTACGCGGCGATGCGGGCGGCGGAGCGGCGCTGGAGCGAGGTCGGAGTCGAGGCGCCGCTGCGGGAAGGCGGGCCGAAGGCGCTGTTCGGCCCCGCCGCGAAGGGCCTCGGCGTCGCGCTGCCGGTGGCGGCCCAGGCCCTGGCGCTGGTCTCCGGGCCCGGTGCCCCGGCACGGGACCGGCTGCCGCCGGTGGCGTCGCTCGGCCTGCTGGTCGGCGGCTTCGCGCTGCGCCACGCCTTGCTGCGCGCCGGCGACGATAGCGCGAAGCGCCCGGGCGACTACTTCCGCGCCGCGCAGGGGCAACCGAACCGTGCCGACCGCTGAGGACCGCGCCCGCGCGGACGCCGCCCGCGCGGCGCTCGACCGGCTGATCGCCGCCGCGCCGCCCCCCGACATGGACGGCGCCCGCGCGGCGTTCGAGGCGCTGGTGGCGCTGCGCGACGGGCTGGTGGCGCGGCGGCGGGCGGACGGCCCCTCCCCGGCGCTCGACGCGGAACTGGCGCGGGCCAACGCGGCGGCCGCCCTCGCCTGGTCGGGCGCGATGCCGGTGGCCGGGTTCCGCCCTGGCCGGCTGGAAAAGGCGCGCGCCATGCTGGACGGCGGTGGGGGCTGACGCGACGTAGCCGGTTCGGCGCCGCCCAGCCCCGAGGCCAAGCCGCCCGGCGAGATCGCCGAAGCGGCCACGAAGACGGGCGCCAAGAAGGCTTCGCTGGACTGGCCGGTGCTGGCGGTGCTCGGCCTGTTGGCCGGGGTCTACATCGGCTTCGGCGGGCTTTTCTCGACCGTGGCGCTCGCCGGGGCGGAGGCGTCCGGGATGCCCTTCGACGCGGCGCGCCTGCTGTCGGGGCTCGCCTTCTCGCTCGGCCTGGTCCTCGTGCTGGTGGCCGGGGCGGAGCTGTTCACCGGGAACACGCTGCTGGTCGTCGCCTGGGCGGAGGGCCGCGCGGGCGCGGCCGACATCTGGAAGGCGCTGGCGCTCGCCTACTTCACGAACCTGGCCGGCTCCGTCGCCGTGGCCGCCCTGGCCTTCGCCGCCGGGGCGCACGCGGCGGGCGACGGGGCGGTGGGCGCCGCGGCGCTGTCCACGGCGCAGGCCAAGGCCGCGCTGCCCTTCGGGCAGGCCTTCGCCAGCGGCGTCGCCGCCAACGTCTTGGTGTGCCTCGCGGTGTGGATGGCGTGGGGCGCGCGCAGCGCGGCGGACAAGGTGCTGGTGGTCGTCCCGCCCATCGCCGCCTTCGTCGCGCTCGGGCTGGAGCACTCGGTGGCGAACATGTCGCTGATCCCCTTCGGCTGGATGGTGCGGGAGTTCGCCGACATCGGAGGGAACGCCGCGGCCTTCGCGGCGGTGACGCCCGGCGGCTTCGTTTCCAACCTCGTGCCGGTGACGCTGGGCAACATGGCCGGCGGCGCGCTGGTGGGCGCGGCCTATTGGTTCTCCTACCTGCGGCCGAAGGGGGCGGAGGCGGATGGGAATCGAACCCACCGCTCGCGCCATCGCGCGAGCCCACGGTTTTGAAGACCGCGGGGGCCACCAGGCCCCTGTCGCCTCCACCGCCTAGGAAAACGCTTCTGCCGGCGCGACGGAAGGGGCTTCGGCAAGATGGCGCCGGTCGCCATCGCGGCGGGTGAAGCCCTCGGCGTCGAGCAGCTCCAGCAGCGGCACGCCGTGGCGGCGGCTGATGCCGAGCAGCGCGTCGCACTCGCTCACCGTCAGACCCTCCGGCCGGGCGGCCAGGGCCGCGCGCAGCGCCGCGCAGGCGCGGCCCAGCGCTTCCCGATGGAACAGCACCTCCCGCCCCGCGTGGACCGCGCGCCGGAGGACGCCGGCGCGCAGCAGCAAACGCAGCGCGCCGGCGGCGCGGCGCGGGTCCTGCCCCGCCGTCGCGGTCCGGGCGTCGGGCGGCGACAGGCCGGCGCCGCGGTAGGCGGCTTCCAGCGAGGCGACGAGGGCGCGGTCGGCCTCGGGCAGCAGCCGCGCCGCGTCCAGGCGGTGGAAGCGGCGGAACACGCGCCCGCGCTCGGCGG
>NZ_BAAAFZ010000107.1:0-1025 GCF_039523795.1 Craurococcus roseus
GAGGCCGCCATGTAGTTCAACAGCCGCTCTCCACTTTCCGAGGGCAAGTCCAATCCCCATCCATGCTCATTGAAACCGCTTTTGCACCGGCCGACGGAAACCGGCCGCATCCTTCTCACGCCCCCGCTCAGCGCACATCACGAGAGCGATGAAAGGATGGTAGAACATGTAGATGAGCACGTTGTCCGTCACCATCGCTGAAGCGGTATAAAGATACAGCATTAGCCCAAGCCGATGGCGAGCAAGGTTCAGAAACAAGACCACGTGCATTGCAACAAAGCCGGCCATGCCGTAATCAAACAGGATTTTGAGCCAATCGTTATGAGGATTCACTTCCGAACCCTCCAGCACTGCATAAGACTCCAACATGGTATCAGCGGCTGCTGGACCGAAACCGACCATCCTATTTAGCAGCGATCCGCTCTCCATCTCGTCCCACAGCTTGATGGCAAGCTCGTAGCGGCCAAGCGACAGACCGTTCGCACTGAAACCGTCCAGATAGGCGGTGTCAGCTACGCCTTCAAATAACTGAGTGCTGAAAATCGCCAGGATGGATAGTGCCACGACTGCGACCACGGCCAAGAAAGCTCGAGTTCTCGGCGTGGTTATCCGACCGAATACAATGTCGAAAGCGACCGCAAGCGCTACGCCGAAGAATGAGATTCTCTTAAACGCCAACAACATGAGCAAAGTCGCTACCAGGGCACCAGTCCATTTTCGACAGTGCAGGTAGTACAGGAGGATTATCCCGATAGAAAATCCAAGGCTCGACTCAAGAACCCCGCCGTCTGAACCGTACAGGTCGTTTGATGGGGAGTCTGACAGTCCCAAAAGAGTGTAGATCTCTCCTATGGACAGCTCAGAAGAATTCCCGATCTTATTGAGAACCTCAATCATCATGCACAACGCTATCGTCGCCAATGCCAAATCAGCAACGAAGCCCGGCGCGCGAAACCAAAAAATGAACAACAACAAATATCCAGAGATGATTGTGACGTCCCGAATGGCGTAGAAGCTGTAAGAGG
>NZ_BAAAFZ010000107.1:1070-9647 GCF_039523795.1 Craurococcus roseus
CACATAAAGCGTAAATGCTGTAGCTCCGCGATGGTCAACCCTAATTTGGGCGCCGTTGAAATTGAGGCAGTACGCCAGCGCGAGCAATGGCGGCAGCAAGTACAAAACATACCTGAATGGGCTCCCGCGCTCTACTGCGGCCACCGTCCAGACCATCAACGTCACGAAGATGATGCCGACGGTCCAGACGGCCATCCTTCGATCGGCGAGGGTGATCACTTCGCGGCCAAAATGCGCGCCCGCCGTTTTCGTTACCATCTTGTCGCCTTCGCGTGCGGGCCGATCGATCGGCTGCAAGACCTCGGTAAGCTCAAGAGGCGAGGCCTACCGTGGAGAGTCCCAGCTCACCGCCGTGGCTCGTAGTAGCGTTGCAGTTGCGGGGAATAAAGGACGGCTTCCCCATGGTGGTATTGCGCGTTCTTGCGGGTGTCCACCATGGTCATAACGACGCCCGTGACGGCGCCGCCCGCCACAGCCACCCGGCGCAACGCGGCGGCGACCGCGCGCCACCCCGTACGGCCCCAGCGCACCAAGAGGATGGTTTCGGCGACGCTGCGCGTCAGCGCGGCGACATCACCGCCGACCAGGATGGGGGCCGAGTCGACCAAGACCAAATCGTAGGTTTGCTCAAGCCGACGCAGCACACGGTCCATCTCCTCCGAGGTGAGGAGTTGCGTCGGGTTGGACGGGCGCGCGCCCGAGGGCAGCACCCAATGGCCGCGCTCGGGGACATGCCGCAGCACCTCATCGAGGGCAGCGTGCCCGCGCAGCACATCCGACAGGCCGCGCGGCACAATGCCGTCCCGGCCGACCATCGGGCGCCGCAGATCGGCCTCGACCAGCACCACGCGCATCCCGCGCGCACCGGCCTCGGCCGCCAAACAACGGGCCGTGGTGCTCTTGCCTTCGCCGGGGAGGGTGGAAGTGATGAGGACGCTTTGAGGCCGCGTGCCGCCCGGACGCCGCACCAGATGGGCGCAGAAGCCAGCCACCGCCTCGTTGAAGAACACGTCGCCGGCGCTGCCGGAGCTTCGTCGGCGTAGCGGCAGCATCCCGAGCGGCACCAGCCCGAGCCGCCGCTCCAACTCGTCGAAGCTGCGCAAACCCTTCGACGCGGATTCCCGGAGCAGCGCCACCAAACCGGCCGCGCCGAGCGAGCCGATGAAAGACAAGGGCAGCAGCAGCAGAAGATTCGGCGAGTAGGGCCGCCGCGGCAGCGACGCGCGCGAGACCAAGCGCGCGCTGGCCTCACGGAAGCCTACCTCTGCGCTGATTTGCCGGGCGCGGGCGAGGAAGCTTTCCGTCAACATCCGGTCCGCATCCGCTTCCCGCTGCAATTCCTGCATGCGGACTTCAAGGATGTTCATGCGGCCAACTTCGGCCCGGAGACGCTCCAACTGCTGCGCGAGCGCCGCTTCGTTCTCCTCGGTGATGCGCACGTCGCTGCGGAAGCCCTGCAAGATCCGCCCCGCCTCGAGTGACAGCCTGCGACGGATGTCCGTGAGTTCGGCCGCTGCGGCGGCGAAACTCGGATGGCCGGGCCCGAACCTCGCGGCCAACTCCGAGCTTCGGCCCGCGACTTGCGCCTCCTGCCCTCGGAGCGTCTGGATCGTGCGGGAGTTGAGAACATCTGCAAAAGCGTCGAAGTTGCCGGCGGCCATGTTCGCTTCCGCCTGGCGGAGCCGCGCTTTCTGCTCCGCCTGCCGCGCCCGCACCGCGGTAAGCTGCGAAGCGACGTCCGAGATGTCTTGCAGCACCAAGTCGGCATTGCGGTCGTCGCGGCCGATGCCGCGCACGAGGCCGTGCGAGACGCGGAAGTCCACAACGGCACGGGCCGAAGCATCGGCCTGGGCGCGCAATTGGCCGAGTTGAGAATGCACCCAGTTGCTGACATCGCGCAGCTCCGCCTCGCGCTGGGCAGTCCGCGAAGAGATGTACAGATCGGCCAAGGCGTTCGCGATCGCCGCCGCCATCTCGGCCGTCGGCGCGGTGGCGCCGATCTGAATGGCGCGGGACCGTGCGATGGGGCGGATCTGCAAGGCCCGCTGTAGGCTCTCCACGGTGATGTCGAGCGCGGTGCCGCTGAACTCCGCGTCCCTCCTCTCCGTCAGCAGCAATGCCAGATCGCGCAGCGCGCCCGCTACGGCCGCGGGCGCCCACGAATCCGCGAACTCCGCGCCCCAGTTCGCCAAAGCTATCAAGCGCGAAGGCCGAAGAGTGCGGTTGAATTCGGGCTCCTGCAGCAGATCGAGCCGCTGCACCAACTGCTCCAGCAGATCTCGTGATTGCAGCACTTGCAACTCGTCGGCCACCGCTTCCGCGCTCAGTGGCGGGTTGGCCGCGGTATCCTCCTGCTTCACCGGCGTGACCCGCCGCGCCTCCAGCAGTATCGTGCTTGAGGCGCGGAAGCTCGGCGGCAACGAGAAAGCCACCGCCGTGGCGCTGGCGAACGTCAGCAGGAAGACGCCCGCGATCAGCCACTTGCGTCGCCGGATGGCGGCCCAGATCTCCTGCGGCACGCGGTGCTCTTGGTCGACCGCGGCGGTTCCGTGGATGACGCGCTCTGGCATGTCGCGGTGTTCGACGAGGGTTCGCGTGCCCATGGGCGATTCGCCTTTGTAGGTGTTCATGCGGCCCGCCTCGGCGCCGCCGTTGCGAACGGCGTCCGGGGACGAGCGCGCCCGACGGCGGCCCGAACTCTGGACCGGACGCACGCAGGGGAATGAACGGTCTTCGTCATCATGCCCGCCAAGACCGAGGCGCCAAGCTCAATCCCGGCCTCAAGCCCGATCGAGGCGGCGCCCGCCTGGCTCGCACTAATTGATACAGCAACCCCGGGTGACCGCCGGAGCATCCACCATCAAATAGCCGAGAGAACGAGTTAAAAGAAAGTATGGCGGGATCCACCTCGGCATCGCTTCGTGCGCTCGAATGTGCCGGCGAACCGAAACTCTGTTGCGTCCAGCAAGGTCATACAAACTGTTGGTTTGCGGAGATGGCATTACTTGCATTCTCGCGCAGAGATCGGCCCTGGTAGATGCTAATTCCTGCTGGTGGCCGCTTCAAGCAAGTGGTTTCCCGGTCGATCCAGGGCGTTCTCCGCCGCCATTCGCGTCTGAGCCGTTTTGGGAGGACCAGAAGAAGCTCGCTTCGGTGCGGTTTTAGACGGCCTCAGCCCGAGCGGACGCAGGCAGTTCTCCGCCGGCACCCGGACCTTCCGGCGCGGATGGCGGAAGGCCCTCCCCGCTTTGTCTTTGGCGACGGCGCTATATGGGCGGCTGAACGCGACGCTCGCTGAGGTCGTGTCCCTGGTGGTGGTGTAGGAGACGGCCGTACGCCTGAGAAAGCGGTTTGGCGAACAGCAGCGCCGCCAGCAAGGCCGGGCCGAGCAGCGGCATCGTCGCGTGCCCCGCCGCCGTGGCCAGGCCCGCGAGGGTCCAAGACGCGAGCGCGAAGCCCAGGAACCACGGCAGCCGCGCTGCCGGCGCCAGCCCCGAAAGCGCCTGCATCGCCGCCGCCCGAGGCGTGATGGCGATGAAGGGCAGGGCCAGGAAACGCGCCCACCCCCCCACCCGTCGCCGCCGAGCCAGGGCGTCAGCGCCACCGCCATCGGCAGGAAGCGCGCGTTGGCCGCGACCGCGCCCAGCACCGCCGGCGCCACCGCGCCCCCGCCGCCGCGAGTCGCAGCAGCACGAGCTGCCCCGGCATCCCGTAGACCAGCAACGCCGCGCCGAGCGCCCAGGGCAGCCCCGCCTCCCGCACCGCCGCGCCGAAGGCGAGAAAGGTCGCGCCCATGGCCACCGCCG
Organism: Craurococcus roseus; assembly: GCF_039523795.1. NCBI lineage: Bacteria > Pseudomonadati > Pseudomonadota > Alphaproteobacteria > Acetobacterales > Acetobacteraceae > Craurococcus > Craurococcus roseus. The sequence goes on from NZ_BAAAFZ010000107.1 coordinate 4,877, forward strand.
GCGCGCCGAGCGCCGCGGAAACGCCGGGGCGCATCCCGGGCAAGGAGGGGACGGAACGCATGGGCCAGGGCGGATCGTGCTAGGCCCGGCCGCCCTCGCCAAAGTACGCGGGCACGACGATCGCAAGGGGCCCGCTATTGCAGCCAGAGGGCGTCGGTCGGCGCCGCCGGCGCGCCGATGGCGACGCCCGCGGCTGGCGTCCAGACCGGCAGCCCCGATTCGTCGGTGATGGCGTTGCCGCGGCCCGGCGCGCCGGCCCCGGCCAACCGGCCGTAGCCCCAGCCGTAGTGCAGCACGCCCCCGGCGTCCGGCAGCGGGCCCGAGAAGGCCAGGTCGATCGTGTTCGGTCCTTGCGGCGCGGCCGAAACCGCCGCGACCGGCGCGGAGCCCGGGCCGGACGCCGTCCACCCCAGGCCGCGCGCGGCGTCCGGGTCCAGCGGGGCGAAGGCGCCGCCCTGGTCCTGCGCCACCAGCAGCCGCAGCGTGTCCGCCCCGGTCCGCTCCGCGGCGACCACGCGCGGCCCGACATCGGCGATGTCGCCGCCGGCGAGAAACACGGGCGAGCCCGGCTTGGCGTAGGCGGACCAATCCTCCGCGATGGTGCGCGCGGCGCGGCCCGCGATCAGCAGCGCGTCGTCGGGGGTGATGTGCGGGCCGCCGTAATCGACCGTGCGCCAGTCCCCGTCCAGGTCGTCCAGCGACGCGTCGATGTCGAGCGCGCGGGCCGCGATCCGGGCGTTGAAGGCCGAGTCGGCGGCCAGCGCCTCCATGCCGGCGCGGATGGTTTGGTGGCCCTCCGCCGTGCCGGCCCCGTACGGGTGGGCGCTGACGAAGTGGTACGGCACGCTCGCGGCGTCCCCGCCCAGCGCGCCGCGCAGCACGGCGGCGTCCTGACGCACCGCCGCCATCCATTGCCCGGCGTCGAGGTCCGCGTCGGAACTGTCGTACTCGCTGTGCAGCCAGAGCACGGAGGTCGTCGCGGCCGCCGGGCTCTTCAGTTCGGCCGCCGAGCGCAGCAGGCCCGTCCCGAGGGGGGTCTGGCTCCAGGCGCCGTCCAGGCCGGCTTGCATCCATTCGCCGAGAAAGGCGGTGCCGCCGTGGGCGGTGCCGCGCTGGTCCCCGCCCCGGTCGTAGATGACCTCCACCGTGTCGGCGACGCCGTCGAAGCCCAGGAGGCGCTGCACCTCCGACGTCAGCCGCCCTATGGCGGCGTAGCCTTCGCTTTCGGCGAACAGGATCGCATTCGATTGACCGCGTATCAGGATTTGCAGTTCCAAAAAGCCATTCCCCAAAATTGCTTCAAAGCGGAGCCGGTCAGGGTGGGGAGGCCCATGGATATTGCAATACGATACGATTAATTTTCATCCATGCTTCACGCGGCGATGGCCGCTTCGATCCGGACACGCCGGGGCGCTTCCCCGAAGGATTCACCTCGGGGTTGCACAAAGAACGTTCGGGATCGCCGGATCAGCGGGAGGCGGACTGGCTCCGCAGTTCGCGTGCGCGCGCCAGGACTTGGTCCTCCATGCCGGAATTGGTCGCGGGGGACACCGGGCTGTCCACCCACTGCCCGCGCTCCTGCACCTGCCGGAAGATCTGCACGCGCACACCGTCTGAGCGGAGCTGACGGCCCATCACGTAGGCCTGGGCGCGGAACCGCTCGCCCTGCGCCGAGGGCGGCGAGTACCAATCGGTGATGATGGTGCCGCCGAACGGGTCGGCCGAGGCGAGCGGCATGAAGGACAGGGTGTCGAGCGCGGCGCGCCAGAGATAGGCGTTCACCGAAAGCCCGGTGCCGGCGGCGGCGGCGGCCTGGCGCTCCTCCCGCTCCTTGTCCACACCGAAGATGACGATGCCGGCGCTGGTGCCGAGCGGCCGCTGGCGGACGGAACTGCCGCGCCAGTCCCCGTACTCGTCGTTGCGGACCATCCGCTGATTGTCACCGCCGCAGGCGGTGAAGGCGAGGAGCGGCAGCGTCAGGCCGAAGGCGGCCAAGCGGGCGGTTGTCATGGCGGGGCGCAACATAGCCCGGATCGGCCGGGCGCGAAACCGGCCTTCGGGGCGCAGGCCCGCGTCAATCCAGGCGGGCGAAGCAATGCCGGTAGTATTCGGAGCCGCGGTCCAGGAACGCGTCCTGGGGGATGTCCACCGGGTGGGCGGCTTCCACCGCGTCCGGCGCGTCGGGCCGCTTGGTGACGACGATCCAGAAATCCCGGAACGGGCCCAAGGAACCCTCATCGTCCCGGACGGCGAACGCCCCGCAAACCGACCGTTCGTTGTCGGTGCCGGAGTGGCGCACCTTCACGTCCGCGAACTCCACCCCGGCCCCTTCCGGTACGACGTCGAGGAGGCGCCGCCGCGCGGCCGATCCGGCTTCCGCGTCCCAGCTTTCAGGGGCGCGCTGCAACGCGAACGGAGCGGTGGCGGCGAGGAGGACCATCGTCAGGACCGACCCGGCGCCCAGCGCGACCCAACGAAACCCCCGCCCCATCGAACCAGACCCCCCCCACATAAATGCGGTTTATAAATGAAAAAAGACCCCCCAAAACAACCGACTGGCGCGGTTCTCCTTCGCCGGCTGTGCCGCTTGGCGTCCGCCATGAAAAAGGGGCGGCAGGTCTCCCCGCCGCCCCGGTCCCGGGCCGACCGCCGCGGGATCAGAAGGCCAATCGCGTGCCGACCAGGAACACGTTGGAACGCAGCTTGTCCTGCACGCCGTTGTTGGTCTGCAGGTCGAGGTCCACGCCGACCTCGTGGATCGTGTGGCGGACGTACTCGGCCACCAGGTCGAGGCCGGGCGCGATGCGGTAGTTGGCGCCCACCGACCAGGCGTTGCGGCGCTGGCCCTGCCGCGCGGTGGTCGAGGTGTAAGCGCCCGTGGTGGTGTTGAAGGCGAAGCCCGCGTTGCCGGCGTAGGTGCCCCAGAAGGTGTTGGCGCCGATGGTGAACGGCCCGGCGGTGTAGGAGGCGCCGACGAAGAACTGCTCCATCCGCTTGTCGCCGCGCAGCGACGGGATGTAGAAGAAGTTCGTGTTGCCCCACATGTAGGCGCCGCCCAGCGTGAAGCCGAAGGCGGTCGCCTGCGCGCCGACCTGGTACACCTCCGGGTCGCGCAGCGTCTGCGCCTGGGTGCCGGTCACGGTGATGTCGCGCACCGACTGTGCCAGCATCGTGCCGCCGCTGAACGCCAAGCCGACGGGGCCGACGTTGCCGCGCCAGCGCGCCATCGCCTGGAGTTCGTTCCGGCGGCCCGGCAGGCTCTCGTTGCCGCGGCCGAAGGTGGTCACGCCCTGCGCGGCATACACGCGGTCGCAGGTCGGGCCGGCGAGGGAGCTCAAGCAGCCCGTGTCGCCGCCGGTGCCTTCGTTGAAGGCCCAGGAGGCGCCGAAGTCGAAGCCGAAGAATTGCGGCGACAGGTAGACGACCTTGGTGTTGTCGCCGACCGCGCCCGGGGAGGTCGTGGTGCGGTTCGGGCGGATGGTGAAGTCTTCCCAGTCGCCGTAGACGCCGCCGGAGCCGAAGTTGGTGACCCAACCGACGTTCATCAGGCCGCCGAACGGACCGTCCTCGTCGCCGAAGCGCACCTGGCCGAGCGTGGGCGAGGCGATGAAGGCGTACATCTCATCGATGTCGGCCGCCGTCTTGGAGGTTTGGCTGCGCCGGAACGGGCGGCCCTGGCCCTCGTTGGTGTCGAACTGGATCTCCACCACGGCGCCGTAGGTCAGGCCGTTGGCGGTCTTGCCGTTGACGAAGACGTGGATTTCGGCATCGGTCGAGAAGTCGTGCTTGCCGGTGCGTGCCGACTGCGGCGAGGCGGACGTCGTCGCTGACGCGGGGCCGGTGGCGGGGAACAACGGGAAGGTGTCGCCCGCGCCGGGGCCGGTCGGCAGGACGACGGAGCCCTGCGGGGTGGTGCCGGTGACGTTGGCGCCGGTTTGGTTGGTGTAGCCGTAGTACGCCCGGAAGTAGCCGCCGATACGGACCGTCGGGGCCTGCTGCGCCGCCGCCATCTCGGGGGCGAGCAGCGCAGCGCCGACCACCGCGGTGGTGCCCAGCAGAAGTTTGCGCATCTGTGTCCTCCTCATGCGCCGGGCACAGCCGGCAGCTCCTCGACCCGCCTGCCCTCGCGCGTTGGGGAACATTCCCAGCGACGAGTTTCCCCCCAGGCACCCGCCGTCCCGGCCGGTACACAGGCGCAATCGGGCCCGAGCGGACTATGGTCTCGCGGATTAAAAACCATCAACCGCCCGCGTGCGGGGACCGCGACCGTTTCGAAACACTGTGGCTGAGTGGACACAACCGCGGTTCTCGGCCCGGCCCGTCGGTCAGGGAAGGGCGGCGCAGGGTGCACAATCCGGGCGGCCGCGGCGGCCGCTCATTCGGACAAGCCCCCGATCGCGGCCAAGCCGGCGGCTCGGGCCGGCAGGCGCCGGGCGTTGCCTGCGCGCAGGCCGCCCAAGGCCACGACGGGCAGCCGCCGCCCCGCGCCCCGGGCCAGCGCCGCCCAGCGGAGCGGCCCCAAAGCCGCCGCGCCGGGGTGGCTCGCGGTGGGGAAGACGGGCGACAGCACCACGGCGTCGGCGCGCAGCCGCCGGGCCCGCGCGACGCCCTGCCGCCCGTGCGCCGCTGCGGTCAGCAAGGGACGCACCCCCGCCGCGCGGTGGCGACGGGCCGAAAGGAGGAAGGGCAGCAGCCCCGACACCCCGCGCCGGTCCGGCACGTGCAAGCCCGCGCCGTGGTGGAGCGCGGCGCGCCGGTCGCCGGCCTCCTC
>NZ_BAAAFZ010000108.1:0-533 GCF_039523795.1 Craurococcus roseus
CGTTGCGTATCCAGTGGAACGGCGCCGTCGCGCCGCCGCGCTCGGCGAGCGCCCCAGCATCAGCCCGACCACGCCCCGGTGCCCGTACCCGCCCTGCGCCTCCATCGCGGCCACGGTGGAGCCCAGCGCGTGCAGGCGGAGGTGGACGGCGCCCAGCGGCACCGGCCGCGCCGGGCCGAGCGGGATCTGGTGCAGCCCCTCCCCGCCCGTCGCAGGCGGCGCGAACTCCGGCTGGAACGGCGGCGCGCCGCGCGGCAGCGGCTGCGCCGAGAGCGGCGCCGACACCGCCCAGCGCCCGTGGTCGAGCAACGGACGCGCGTCCGCCCCGCCCACCGCGGTCAAGCCCCACAGGTCGCGCACCATCCGCTCGAAAGGCGCCGCCGGCCAAGCGGGCGACAGGGCGGCGTAGCGCCCGTCCAGCGCCGCGCAGGACGCGAGCAGGAAGCCGCCGGCCGGCCCCTGGAAGGCGGCGTGGACGACGCCCGGCTCCGCCCACAGCGCGACCAGCGCCGTCCCGTCGTCCTCCGCGCCGC
>NZ_BAAAFZ010000109.1:0-2429 GCF_039523795.1 Craurococcus roseus
CAGCCGCCGCCGCCCAGAGCCCCGAGCGGAGCCCCCTCGACGTGCTGCGCGGCGTGGCGGAGCCGTTGCTCGAGCCGCTGGCGACCACCGCCATCGTCGTGGTGTTCGTCATCTTTTTCCTGCTGTACCGGGAAGACCTGCGCGACCGCTTGATCCGCTTGGCCGGCAGCCGGGACCTCCACCGCACCATGGGGGCGATGAACGACGCGGCGAGCCGCCTGTCCCGCTTCTTCCTCGCGCAGGTGGCGTTGAACGCCGGCTACGGCGTGTTCGTCGCCGGCGGGCTGTGGCTGCTCGGGCTGCCCAACCCGGCGCTTTGGGGCATCCTGGCCGCGTTGATGCGGTTCGTGCCCTTCGTGGGCACCTTCGTCGCCGTGGTGCCGCCGGCGCTGCTCGCCCTGGCGGTGGACCCCGGCTGGTCGTTCGCCTTTTGGGTGCTCGGCCTGTTCCTGGTGAGCGAAGGCTTCATGGGCCAAGTGGCCGAGCCGCTGCTTTACGGCCACAGCACGGGCTTGTCGCCGGTTTCGGTCATCGTCGCCACCGCGTTCTGGGCGTTCCTGTGGGGGCCGATCGGGCTGCTCTTGGCCACGCCGCTGACGGTTTGCCTGGTGGTGCTGGGCCGGCACGTGCCCAGGCTGGAGTTCTTGGAGGTCATCCTGGGCGACCGGCCGCCCTTGCTCCCCGAAGAAAGCCTGTACCAGCGGGCGCTGGAAGGGGACGCGGACGGCCTGGTGGCGCAGGCGCGCCGCCACCTGAAGGAGGCGCCGCTGGCCGCCTTCCACGACGAGGTGGCCCTGCGCGCCCTGGCGCTCGCCCAGGCCGACTGGTCGCGGGAGGTCTTGGAGCCGGAGCGGCTGGACGGCGTGCACCGCCACTTCGAAACGATGTTGGACGACTTGGCGGAACGCGCCGAGCCCGCCGCGGCGCCGGACGCGGCCCCCGCCGGCTGGGCGGACGACGGCGCCGTGGTCTGCGTCGCCGGACGCGGCCAGTTCGACGACTTGGCGGCCCAGATGGCGGCCCAGTTGCTGCGCGCCGCGGGCTTCGGCGCCCGCGCGCTGCCGAACGCCGCGCTGGGCGAAGCGGGGCTGGAGCGGCTCGACCCGGCGCGCGTCCGCCTTTGCTGCCTTTCGGTGCTGGAGGAGGGCAGCAGCGCCGCCGGCGTGCGCTACTTCCTGCGCCGTCTGCGGCGGCGGCTGCCCGACACAGCGGTGGTCGTCGGCTTGTGGCGCGCCCGGCCGGACAGCCCGACCCTCACCGCGTTGCGGGAGGAGGGATCGGGCGAAACCACCGTCACGTCCCTGCGGGAAGCGGTGGCCTTTTGCCAAGCCGCCGCAGCCCCGCAATCCGCGCGCGAGGCCGCGGCGGAGCCGGCGCTCCGCGCTTGAAGGCCGGCGCCCCTGGCGCCCCCTCCCGGCCGCGCTCCTTGCCGCGAGGGCGCCGACCTGCTCGGTTCCCGGCGGGAGGCCCAGGAAGCGCGATGCCCGACGACCAGGAAGACCCCCGCGTGCTCTACGCCGCCGACCGGACGGTGCTGGCGGCGGAGCGGACCTACGCGGCCTGGGTGCGCACCGGGCTGGTCGCGCTGGTGGCTGGGGTGGGCGCGAAGGCCTCGCTCGGGAACGTGCTGCCCGATTGGGCCATCCTCTTCAACGCCACGCTGCTGGTGCTGTTCTCCGGGTTCTGCTTCGCGGTCGCGGTGTGGCGCGATCTGCGACCGGGCCACGACGCGCCGCAGCGGTCCGACGTGTGGCGGCTGCCGAAGGCGCTGCTGGTGGTGGTGAACGGCGGACTGCTGCTGGTCTCACTGGGCGCGTTGATGGGCGTTTGGTTCGGGCGGACCGGCGGAGGCTGAGGCGTGCCCGGCCGCTCCGAGATGGGTGTCGATGGTTCCCCCAAGCTCCCAGGGCCGAAACTCTGGCGGGAACCAATTGTCTGCCGCGCTTTGCAAGCGAAAACAACGAGCTGCGTCATTTTGAAGAACCGAAAACGTGAAGCGAGGAACCGATTGAGCTGCGGAAGACGTTCCGGCGGAACCGATTACTTGGCGCGCCGCGGCGGCGAGCGGGGCACGCGAGGCGATGCCTCTCAAGGCCATGAGCCGATGGTCGCAAGGATGATGAAGCCCAGCCCCTCCGTCGCGGCGGATGGCGATGAGCCACCATTGCTTGATGCGGTTGAAGGGCCGCCCCACGACGATGCAGGCACAGTGGAGGCCGTGCGGGAAGTCTGGCTGGCGGCGACACCGGCCCAGCCGCTTGGCGGCGTTCTTGTCGAGCGCCGCCGCGAGCGCTCGTTCGTCGTGGGATCGACCGGGCGTGGGCGCGAAGGCGGTCAGTCGCCCCGCCCAGCCACCGCGCGAGCGCCCGAGGCACTCTGGACTTCCCCAGGAGAAGTGGAGAGCGCTCAGGTAAGGTCATGGGGACCTG
>NZ_BAAAFZ010000110.1:0-3399 GCF_039523795.1 Craurococcus roseus
ATGGGGGCGCCGCTGCTCCGCCGCGTCGCCCGCCGCCGACCGTCCAACAGGCACTGAGTTCAATGGCGCGTCCACGGCTTCCGGGTCCACCGCCCAGAGGCGGCCGGTAGAGGCAACGGTGACGGCCTTGTACTCCACGGATTCGGAGAAGCCGAGCAGCACCTCGGCGCGGGGCGCGCCCCGCGCCAGTTGCGCGGTCCAGGCGTCCAGGCCGGCGGCGTCCGGGGCGCGCCCGAGGACGTTGACGTAGAGCCGCGTGACGAAGCCCGCGTCGTCGAGTTGGCCGTAGCGCTGGCCGAACTCGGCCGAGCCGAGGAAGCCGTCGGCGGCGGCGGTCAAGGCCGTGGCGCCGGCGTCCAGCGCCGCCACCCAGTTGCTCAGGCCGGTGGTCTCCGGGCCGCGCCTGAAGGCCGCGTCCTACAGCCGCCAGACCTGCCCGGCGGCGCCCGCTGGGTCGAGGTGGAGAGTGCCATTTAGGAAGCCGATTCGTTCGCGGAAGGCGAGCGCGTCCACGTCTTCGGGTCCGGAAAGAAACACGCCCATGGACTCCGGAACCGATTGGCCCAGGGGCGTCGGAGCGAGTTGGGTTCGGCGTTTGAGCGCGCCAATGAGGAACGTGTCCATCCCGATGATGCCTCCGAAATGGTCGTCGCCCGCGCCGCCGTACGCCGTGTCGTTTCCGCCGTCGCCGAACAGCGTGTCGTTACCGTCACTCCCGAACAGGGTGTCGTTCCCGCTGCGGCCGTGCATGACGTCGTTGCCGCCGTAACCGTTCTGGCGTTCGGCCGCGTTCGAAAGTGCGATGAAGTCGTCGCCCACGAAGACCGCCTGCCCGAAGGCGCTCCGGTCGCCCCTCAGCCAAGCCGCGAGCAGCGGTCCGGTGATGAGGGCGTCGTCCGCCCGCATCACCACTTGGCCTGCCACCGTGTACCGGACCACGTTGACCTGCGCGGCGCCGTTCAGCAGGTTTGCGCCGCGGGTGCCGGAGTTGCTCCCGTACAACTCGATGGTTGCGGGCGGGCCCGAGACGCTCCCGTTGAGGACGAGCCCGCGGTCATCGGAACCGCCGAGGTTAAACTGGTTGGAACCGGGCAGGAGCGTGTTCCAAGGGCGGATCGGGTCGACGGCCAGGACGAAGTTGGACACGCGCGGTGCTTCCGGAATCAGCGCCGGTTCTGCATCTTAATATTCAGAATAAACACTAAAAATCGCACGGCCCGGGGTAGAACCCGGCGCCGTTCGCGCAAACGCGCGGCGCCCCTTCCGCCGGCTGCGCCTTGCCCATACCGTGTCGCTAACGACAACCCAGGCCCCCCGGAGACGACCAAGACGATGCGCCGCCTCGCCCTCGCCGCAGCCCTGCTCTGCGGCACCGCCCTTTCCGTATCGGCGCAGACCCTGCGCTGGGCCAACGACGGCGACGTCAACTCCATGGACCCCTACACGCGGAACGAGACGCTGTTGCTGGCCTTCAACAGCCACATCTACGAGCCGCTGGTCCGCCGGGACCGCAACGGCGACCCTGAGCCGGCGCTGGCCGAGCGGTGGGAGCAGCCCTCCCCCACCCTGTGGCGCTTCCATCTACGCCGCGGCGTGAAGTTCACCGACGGCACGCCTTTCACCGCCGACGACGTGGTGTTCAGCGTCCAGCGCGTGCGTGCGCAGGGCTCCAACCTCAATGCGGTGGTGGCCACCGTCAAGGAGGTGCGGAAGGTCGACGACCACACGGTGGAGTTCGAGACGGACGAGCCGAACCCCATCCTGCACCGCGAATTCACCACCTTCGGCATCATGTCGAAGCAGTGGTCGGAGAAGAACAACGCAACACGCCCCGCCGACCTGACCTCGCGCGAGGAGAACTTCGCCACCCGCAACGCCATGGGGACCGGGCCCTTCCGCTTGGCCAGCCGCGAGCCGGACCGCCGCACGGTGCTGGAGCGGAACCCGGATTGGTGGGACAAGCCGACGCACAACCTGGAGCGCGTGGAGTTCATCGTCATCGCCAACGACGCCACGCGCGTGGCGGCGCTGCTCTCGGGCGAGGTGGACTTCGTCTACACCGTGCCGCCGCAGGACGTGGACCGCATCCGCCGCACGGCGGGGATGCAGGTGCTCCAAGGGCCGGAGCTCCGGACCATCTACATCGGCTTCGACCAGGACCGGCCGCAGCTCCTCAAGAGCGACGTGCAGGGCAAAAACCCGTTCAAGGACGTGCGGGTGCGCCGGGCCATCAACATGGCCATCGACGCCCAGGCCATCCAGCGCACGGTGATGCGCGGCCAATCGCGCCCGACCGGCATGATGTGGGGCCCGGGTGTGAACGGCTTCCGCGAGGAGGACGACAAGCGGCTGCCGCTCGACGCGGAAGGCGCAAAGCGCCTGCTCGGCGAGGCCGGCTACCCGAACGGCTTCGGCGTCACGATGGACTGCCCGAACGACCGTTACGTGAACGACGAGGCGATCTGCACCGCGGTGGTGTCCATGCTGGCGCGGATCGGCATCCGTGTGAACCTCGTCGCACAGACCCGCGCCCGTTACTTTGCCGAGATCAACGCTCCGCGTTACAATACGAGTTTCTACCTGCTTGGCTGGACACCAGCGACCGGCGACGCGCACAACGCGCTGTTCAACCTGTTGGGCACGCGGGACGGCACCCGCGGCGTGTTCAACAACGGCGGTTACTCCAACCCGAAGCTCGACGACCTGATCCGCCGCATCGGCGTAGAAACCGACCAAGCGGCGCGGCAGCGCATGATCTCCGAGGCGTCGGCGCTCGTCCGCGAGGACGCGGCCTACGCGCCGCTGCACCAGCAGCAGATCGTTTGGGCGGCGCGGCAAGGCGTGGAGTTGGTGCAAACGCCGGACAATTACATCCAGCTACACCGCCGGACTCGCCTCCCACCCCGGTGACTCAGCGACCTCAGCGCATTACCTGAACAGCTCCACGGCGCGCGACTTCATTACTCACCGCCCGCGCCGCGAGACGTTACGCTTCATGTTGCTCCGGTGCTTGTGGCACCGGGGCGGCTTGGCGCGTACTTGGTTCCGGACCAGCGAGGCGACGTCGATTGTCCAACCTTTTCGAAGCGACCGCTCGGCTGCGGGCGCACCCTTGGCTCGGGTACGCTTTCGGTTGGACGGGGGTGCTGTTGGCCTTTTGGTTGCGCTCCTTCATCGGCGACGAACTCGTCGGCTACCCGTTTATCACCTTCTTCCCCGTCGTAGTGCTCACCGCTTTTTTGGAGCCCGGGCGTCCTGACAGCCGTCCTCTCGGGGCTGGCCTCCTGGTACTTCTTCATCCCGCCCCTCCAATCGTTCGACTTGAAATAGCCCGGCGGCTTCATCGCAATGGGCTTCTACGCTGCGCTTGTCGGGCTGGACCTATACCTGATCCGCGCC
>NZ_BAAAFZ010000111.1:0-11449 GCF_039523795.1 Craurococcus roseus
CGCGAACTCGTCCTGCGCGTCGTCACCCACAACCTCATGCTCCTCGCCGATCCGGCGTGAGCCTTTCAACAGAGCAAAGGCGCTTCAAAGCGATGTCGAGAGACTTACGGAACATAGTTCCCGCTGCGTCGAAGTTGCGACGTTGGAGATTGTCCAACCCTTGTAGAAAGTAGCTGCGCACATTGCCGGGCGCGTGCTGGGGAGCTTCAGGCGCAACCTCCTGCGGCCACACCTCAACCGGCTCGAGGCGTAATCCTATGTAAACCCCCTTATTCCAGCCGGCAAAGCGCCCGTCGGTGAACTTGGCGACAACGCACTCTCCGCACACCTGGCATTGTAGCAGCGCTGAATGCGTGTTGTCCTGTTGAGGCTGTGACATGAAATGAGAGCCTTGGAAGGCGGCTGCTTGAGTTCGGCAGTGCGGACAGTTGAGCGAGATACTCGCCAAAGCGGATTACCTTCTACAGTCGTGGATGGGCATGGCTTTGGTTTACAGATGCACGCGGGTTGAGGGCCGTTCTACACGTCAGGCCACTGCCTCCCCTCGCGCCGGCCGCGCCCGCAGCATCAGCCAAGCGCCCACCAGCACCATGGGCACCGACAGCAACTGCCCCATGGTCGCCCCCGCGAACAGGAAGCCGAGGTGCGCGTCCGGCTGGCGGAAGAACTCGCCCACCAGCCGCGCGACGCCGTAGCCCGCCAGGAACGCGCCGGCGACGAAGCCGCGCTTGGCCCGGATCGCCGGGTTCCACACCAGCGCCATGAGCAGCGCGAACAGCGCCAAGCCTTCGAGTCCGGCTTGGTAGAGCTGGCTCGGGTGGCGCGGCTCCGGGCCGGCGTGGGGGAAGACCATGGCCCAGGGCACGTCCGTCGGGCGTCCCCACAGCTCGCCGTTGATGAAGTTCGCCAATCGGCCGAAGAACAGGCCGATCGGCACCACCGCCGTGGTGCGGTCGGCCAGCGCCAGCATGTCGAGCCGGTGGCGGCGGGCGAAGAGGATTATCGCCAGGATCACGCCGATCGCGCCGCCGTGGAAGCTCATGCCGCCCTGCCAGACGGCGAGGGCCTCCAGCGGGTTCGAGAGGTAATGGCCGGGCCGGTAGAACAGCACGTAGCCGAGCCGTCCGCCGAGGATGATGCCGAGCGTCACCCAGGTGACGAAGTCGTCGATCTGCTCCGGCGTCGCCGCCACCGGCTTGAGGGTCGCCAGCCGCCGCGCGAGGCGCCAGCCGAGCACGATGCCCGCGATGTAGGCCAGCGCGTACCAGCGGATGACCAGCGGCCCGATCTCGACCAGCACCGGGTCGATGGCGGGGAAGGGGATGGCGAGGAGCGTCGGCATCAGCGGTGCGGGTCCTCGGCGGTGAGGAAGTCCCGCACGTAGCGGCGCACGCCCTCTTCCAGGGGCGTCGTCTGCGCGGGGAAGCCCGCGGCACGCAGGCGGTCGAGCGGCGCCTCGGTGAAGTACTGGTAGCGGCCGCGCAGCTCCGGGGGCATGTCCACGAACTCGATCCGCTCCGGCTCGCCCAGCGCGGCGAAGACGGCGCGCGTCAGGTCGAGGAAGGAACGGGCGCGGCCGGAGCCGACGTTGAACAGGCCGGAGACCTGCGGGTTCTCCAGCAGCCAGAGCACGGCCGAGACGCAGTCGTCCACGTGCACGAAGTCGCGCCGCTGGTCGCCGTCGGCGATCCCTTGGCGGTCGGAGCGGAACAGGGTCGCCGGTTCGCCGCCCCGGATCTGGTTGAATTTGTGGAACACGACGCTGGCCATGCGGCCCTTGTGGTATTCGTTGGGGCCGTAGACGTTGAAGAACTTCAACCCGGCCCATTGCGGCGGCGCCGGCCGCTTGCGGGCCAGGAGCTGCGCCACGCGCCGGTCGAAGGCGTGCTTGGACCAGCCGTAGAGGTTGAGCGGCCGGAGGCGCGCCAGGTGCTCCGGCGCCATGTCGTCGTCGAAGCCCTGCGAGCCGTCGCCGTAGGTCGCGGCGGAGGAGGCGTAGAGGAAGGGCACGCCGCGGGCCGCGCACAGCTCCCACAGCCGGAGCGGCAGCATGAGGTTGGTGGCGGCCACCAGGTCGCCGTCGGTGACGGTGGTGTCGCTGACCGCGCCCATGTGCAGCACGGCGGTCAGCGGCGGCTCGGCGGCGAGGAAGCGGCCCAGCTCCTCCGGCGGCAGCACGCCGGCGACCGGGTGGTGGGCGAGGTTGCGCCACTTGCCCTCGTCGCCCAGCCGGTCGGCGACCATCACCTCGGCGCCGCGCCGGCACAGCGCCGCCACGAGGTTGGAACCGATGAAACCAGCGCCGCCCGTGACCAGATACAAAACCGGACCATCCCCCCGTGCCGAGCGGCGCGGGGTATAGGCCGCGCGCCTTGGGCTTGGGAAGCGAGGGCGGAACGGCGTCGGCTGCGGCCACGGGAGAACAGGACGGATGAGCGGAACGACAGGCGGCGGCGGCACCGGCGGCCCTGGGATGGGCGGCCCCGGCATGGGGGGCGGCGGCGAGGGCGGCCGCGGCAAGCGGGGCGGCGGGTTGTTCGATGACTTGGCCGGCGTGGCGAGCGGCGCCTTCTCCGCCCTGGCCGGTGTCCGGGCCGAGGTGGAGGCCGCGGCCCGCAGCCAAGTGGAGGCCTTGGTGCAGCGGCTCGACCTCGTGAAGCGCGAGGAGTTGGACGCCGCGCTGGAGGTCGCCCGCCGCGCCCGCGAAGGGCAGGAGGCGTTGGAGGCGCGTGTGGCGGCGCTGGAAGCCAAGCTCGCCGCGGCGGCGCAACCGCCGGTCGCGCCTCCTCCGCAGCCGGCCCTACCCCCGGAGGCGCGCACGGAAGCGGCACCTGACGGTTTATGAGGCGCACGACGGCGCAACCTCAAGCCTTGCTCCGGCGTTGCATCGCCGGGTAGTCTACAGGTGGTGGTTGCCGCTGGCCGATTCACCCAAGACTCGGTGTCTCGGAATGGCGGCGGCCCTGACCTAAGAGGAGGTGCCGCGATGTCCGGCTTGCAGCTCCGCGAACTAGAGCGCGCGACCAACCCCCTCGATGTCCTCGAACAGATCGTTTCCGCCAACGAGTGGGCCTTTGACCGCCGCTCGGACAGCGAGATGGCGGCCGAGGCGCCGGGCAAGTGGTGCGACTACGGGCTGCACTTTTCCTGGTCGCACGAGATCAGCGCCATGTCCTTCACTTGCGCCTTCGACCTGAAGGTGCCGGCCGAGGCGCGGACCAAGCTCTTCGAACTGCTGGCGCTCGCCAACGACAAGCTGTGGATCGGGCACTTCGGCATCGACTCGGAGGACGGGGTGCCGGTGTTCCGCCACTCCGTCCTGTTGCGCGGCGCCCCCGGCGCCTCCGCCGAATCGCTGGAGGACATGGTGGACATCGCGCTGACAGAGTGCGAGCGGTTCTTCCCGGCCTTCCAGTTCGTCCTGTGGGGCGGCAAGGCGCCGGCGGAGGCGTTGCAGGCGGCGATGCTGGACTGCGTCGGGGAGGCCTAAAGCGGCGTCCTGGGCGCCGCCGCCCGCGCCAAGCGGTCGTTGATGGCGGCGCCGAGGCCGGTATCCGGCACCGGCATGGCGGCGATGCCGCGCAGGCCGAGGCGCGCGCCCTCCGCGTCCAGCCAGCGCAACCCGGCGAAGAGGCGCGAGGCCGCTTCGGCGAGGTCGCCCGAGTCCGACAGGTTCCAGGCCACGGCCGCGCCGGCGGGCAGTCGCCGGCCGAAGCCGAGCAGCGCCTCGTCCGCGTCCGCCGAGATCGCGCCGAGGCGGAGCGGCAGCGCCGGGGCGTAGTGCGAGGCCAGCATCCCCGGCCCGCGCGGCGCGGCCGTCCCTTCCGACGGGCCGGCGCGCAGCAGGGGGCCGGGCAGCGCCGCCTCGATCGCCTCCGTCGGCACGCCGCCGGGCCGGAGCAGCACGGGCCGCTCGCCGGTGAGGTCCAGCACGGTGGACTCCACGCCCACGGGGCAGGGGCCGCCGTCCAGCACCGCGGCGATGCGCCCGCCCAGGCCCTCCAAGACGTGTTCGGCCGTGGTCGGGCTGACGGCGCCGGACGGGTTGGCGGAGGGCGCCGCCACCGGCACGCCGGCGGCGCGCAGCAAAGCGCGCCCCAGCGGGTGGCCGGGCACGCGCACCCCTAGGCTGTCGAGGCCGGCGCCGGCCAGCAGGTCCACGCGGCATCCCGGCCGGCGCGGCAGCACGAGGGTCAGGGGGCCTGGCCAGAAGCGTTCCGCCAGGGCCCGCGCCCGCTCGTCCGGCGCCGCGTCCGCGAAGGCGGCCTCGGCCTCGGGGTAGTGGCAGATCAACGGGTTGAAGCGCGGCCGGCCCTTGGCGGCGAAGACCGCGGCCACCGCGCGGCCATCCGTCGCGTTTGCGCCCAGGCCGTACACCGTTTCGGTCGGGAAGGCGACCAGCGCGCCGGCGCGCAGCAGCGCCGCCGCTTCTTCGACCGCCGACGCGGGCAGCAAGCGGGTCGTCGTCATGCCCCGCCGTGGCAGACGAAGTCCGGGTTGCGCCAGCCCGGCTTGCCGTAGCGCAGCGGCGCGTTGCCGAGGTCCACCACCGCACCGCCCGCCGCTTCCACGATCGCCTGCCCGGCGGCGCTGTCCCACTCCATCGTGGGGCCGAAGCGGGCGTAGAGGTCCGCTTCGCCCTCCGCGACGCGGCAGAATTTCAGCGCCGAGGACAGGCCGCGCCGCTCGGCCACGCGCCGTCCCGCCAGGAAGCGCGCGAGGCGCGGGTCGTCCGCGTAGCGCCGGCTGACAAGGGCCACGATCCCCCCTTCCGGCGCCGGCCGCACGCGGACAGGCCGGCGCGGGCCGTCGTCGCCCGCCTCCTTCCACGCGCCGGCGCCGAGGAGTCCGCCGAACAACTCGCCCGTGGCCGGCAGGGCGATGGCGCCGAGCAGCGCCCGGCCCTCCTCGACCAGCCCGATGCACACCGCGTACTCCCCGCTCCCGGCCGCGAAGCCCTTGGTGCCGTCCAGCGGGTCCACCAGCCAGAAGCGCCGCGCCTTGGACGCGGCCGGGGCGACGCCGGCCTCCACCTCTTCCTCGGCCACCACGGGCACGTCCGGCACGGCGGCGCGCAGCCCCTCCACGATCAGGGCTTCGGCGATGCGATCGGCTTCGGTGACGGGGCTCTCGTCGGTCTTGCGCTCCACCACGAAGCCGGCGCGCTTCACCGCCTCGATCGCGGCGGCGGCCTTCCGCGCGAGGCCGGCGGCGAGGTCGAGCAATTCGGTGTTGTTCATCCGGGGGTTGTAGCGGTGCCGGCGGGCCGGGCGCTACCGGCGTCCGCCGTCGAATGCGTCGGACGGCGGCATGGAGGCGCTCAGAGGGCGGGTCGACGGCGGACTCGAAGGCGCGCGCCGATGGCGGTCACGGTTGCGTGGCGTTGGCTGCGAGCGAGAGCGTGCCAACGAGGATGAGGCTCGCCGCCCAGGCCGCATCCAGGTTGAACCAGCTCCGCGACACGAACTTCAGCCCCAGGTGGCGGTAGACCAGCCACGCCAGGAGCCCGGCGGCGGCGACCATCGCGGCGGCATGGACGACGGAGACGGCCAGCGCGGTGCCCAGCTCGGCGCCGATCAGCATCCCCGCCGCTTCATGCCCCCGGTCCGTGCCGGAAGGCCGGCAGAGCCCGAGGTAGATCGGCACGAGCATCAGGCCCGCGCCGTGCGCGACGGCGATGGCGAAGGACCAGAGCCCGAGCCGCGTCGGCCGGATCCGCGCTAGGGCCCGCGGGTGGCGCCGCCGAGCGAGCTGGAAGGCGCCGAATCCGACGACGAGGACGCCGGCGCCGAGTTGGACCTCCCGCCGCCACGCGAACAGCGCGGCCAGCAGGGCGAAGGGCACCATCGCCACGAGCATCGCCAGCAGGTGCCCGAACGCGAGCCAGCCGAGCGCCCCCAGGAGCGCGCGGGAACGCCTCTCCATCAGGCCGGCCGACACGGCGAGCGGCCACCCCATCGCCGGGTTGGCCCCGTGGTAGAGGCCGCTCGCCACGACCGCGAGCCAGAGGCCGGCCGGCGTCCAATCGGCGCCGTCCAAGGCTCACACCGAGGGGTAGCAGAACGAGTCGGTCGAGCAGTCGCCGCCTTCGAGCCGGATCTGGTGCGCCCGGTAGCCGTCGGGGAACCCTACCCAGTAATCGCCGTCCAACTCGAGGCCGCCACCCGGCGCGGCCCGGGCCATGACCTGCGCCGCAGGCACGCCGTCGGGGTAGAACTGGTCGTCCCACGTCGAGTAGAGCGAGTTGGTCCAGTAGACGCGCTTCCCGTCGCGGCTGATCTCGACCATCTGCGGGCCGCCCGCGAAGGCCTTGCCGTTCGGGTGCGGCGCGCGCCGCGCGATGCCGCCGATGCGGACCGACCCCGCGAGCTTCGGTTCCCTGGGCTCCGACACGTCGTACTGCCGCATCTCGCCGGTTCCCCAGCAGGAGACGTAGAGGAACCTGTCGTCCATGGAGAGGTCGATGTCGGTGACCAGCGGCGGCACGGCGCCGAAGCCCTGGAGGAGCGGCGGCAGCAGCTCCTTGGGCGCCGGCTCGGGCGGGATGGTCGCCGTTTTCTCGATGCGGAACGCGCCGCCCTCGCGCCACCACGTCCAGATCGAGCCTTCGAGGTTGGTGGTGTCCACCACGACGCCGAGGAAGCCGTGCTCCTTGGCCGGGTCGTGCGCGGGGCGCACCTCCAGCCCCATCTGGTGGTGGGCGCCGAGGTCGATCGTCTGCACGTTGCGGCGGGCGCGCAGGTCCCAGAAGTGGACGCGGTGCCCGTACTTGTTGGCGAGCAGGTCCTCGGGGACGATGCCGTTCTCGAACTGCGGCGGCAGCGCCCACTCGCTCGACACCATGTAGTCGCGCGGCAGGTTCCACCAGAAATCGTAATGGAGCGTCTGCGGCCCGCGGTCGATCTCCCAGCGGCCGAGGACCTCGAAGGTCTCGCAATCCATGACAAAGATGCCGGGCGGACCGTCTGTGCCGTCCTTGCCGCCGCCGCCCAGCGTGCTGACGTAGATCCCTTCCGGGCCGCAGTGGACGGTGTGCGGGCGCGAGTAGCCGGTCTTCCTGAAGACCTCCTCGGGCTCGATGACCTTGTGGATCTTGGCCTCGGTCGGGCGCGGCTTGGTGTCCACGACGTAGATGCGCGAGGAGCGCAGCCCGGGGATGATCAGATAGCGCCGTTCGAGGAAGGCGTGGCCGGTCAGGGGCGACAGCGCGGACGAGCAGGCGTTCCAGCCGAAGTGGTGGAACTCGTCCCCCGTGTTCGGCATCGGGACCGTGTGGACCACCCGGCCGTACGTCGGGGAGCCGGGCTTCGTGTCGATGACGGCGAGCGCATCGGGTTTGGAGGCGTCGGGGCAGAGCAACAGGGTGTAGGCGAAGTCCTCCGCCGGCGCTTCCATCGCGAGTCTCGGCGACGCGTAGAAGGTAGGATCTGGCCGCATGTTCATGGCAGAGCCTCCTCGCTGTCCTCGGGGCTTCCCTGACGCGCGAGCCCGGCCATCATGCACCTGTTCCAGGTACAACACTACCGGAATCCAGCCGGAGCGCGGGACCGGCGATCGGCTTCAGCCGCCCGAAACCTCCACCGCCGGGTCCAGCCCGAGCGCCGCGGCCAGCGTCTCCACCCGGCGCAACACGCTGTCGCCCGCGAAGACGCCGGTGCCCTCCGACAGCCGCAGCGCCAAGCGCCCGTTCTGCCGCTCCAGGCGCGTCCCGGCCAGGAGCGCGGGCGTGCCGCCGCAGAGGGTGTAGGCGAGGCGCATCGCGGCCCCCAGCACCTCGGCGCGGCGCAGCGTCGCCGCGTCCAGCAGCGACCGCGCGGGCGCCAGGAAGGGCGCGGCCGGGTCGGCCTCGTAGCGCAGCGCCGCGACCAGGCCGAGGAAGGCGCGCGCGTGGTGGTCGAGGCCGATGCCCTGCTGGCGCAGCACGCGCAGGAAGCCCTGCTCGGCGCGGTACTCCGGGTGGTCGTGGCTGCCGAGGTCGGAGATCCAGCACGCGGCCTCGCGCAGCACCCGGTCGGCCGGCGCCTCGTCGGGGAAGAGCGGGTCCGTCCACTCCACCAGCCCCGGCGGCAGGCCGGCGTCGCGGCCCCAGTTCAGCGCCATCTCGCGGCAGGCCGAGAGCAGCGGGTCGGCGTCCCGCACCGCTTCGTCGAGCAGCGCCGCGTACCAGCCTTCGCGCAGCCCGGCGGCGGAGAACACCACGCGCGCCGCGCCCGTCGCGCGTAGGAGGCGGCGCATGGCGACAGCGGCGAAGGGCAGGTCGCCCAGCCGCTTGAGCGGCGCGCCGGCCATCTTCTCCAGCGTCTTGCGCGAGGCCGACATCACCGCGCCGGTCAGGTCGCGCGCCTCTTCCCGCCGCAGCACGTAGTGGTGGACGATGGAGAGCGGGTAGTTGGTCTGCGCGATGTGCATCCGCGCGAGCGCCCGCCACGCGCCGCCCACCAGGTAGAGGTCGCGCCCCTGCGCGCCGGCGAGCCAGGGCTGCTTCGCCAGCTCCTCCTCGGCGACGGCGCGGGCGCGCACCGGGTCGCCGCCGGCGCGCTCGGCCAGCCGGATGGCGCCGATCGGCAGGGAGGCGGAGCGGAGCACGCGCCCGCCGGCGAGGCGGACCAGTTCGAGCGAGCCGCCGCCGAGGTCGCCCAGCACGCCGTCCGCGCCGGGGAAGCCCATGAACAGCCCATCGGCGGAGAAGCGCGCTTCTTCGTGGCCGGACAGGATGCGGATGGGGACGTCCGGCATCCGCCCCTGCAAGGCCTGCACGAACTCGGCGCCGTTGGAGGCGTCGCGCACGGCGGCGGTGGCCAGCACCTCCAGCGGGTCGGCGCCCATGGCGCGGCCGATGGCGGCGTAGCGGCCCATCACCGTCAGCGCGAGGCCGATGGCGTCCTCGTTCAGCCGCCCGGAGTTCTGCAGGCCGCGGCCGAGGCCGAGCACCGCCTTCTCGTTGAAGATCGCCTGCGGGTTGCGGCCCCGCCCTTCGAACACCACCAGGCGCACGGAGTTGGAGCCGAGGTCCACGACGCCGCAGCGCGGCGGCCGGGTTTCGCCGGCCCGGCGGGCCAGGCTGGGCCAAAGGACTTCCGGCGTGTCCATCACCCGCCGCGTCAGTCCTGCGCAACGCGGTTGGGCCGCAGCCGCTTCGGCGCCGTGGGCCGGCGCCCGGATGGGTCGAGGGCGCTGCCGCGGCCGGACAGGGACGGGTTGGTCATGAAGTACTCATGGGCGGAGAAGGGCTGCGGGCCGGGCTCGTCGCGGCGCCACGACCCGTCCGGCATCAGGTCCCAGCTCTGCGCCGTGTCCTTCAGGTTCACCACCATGATCTGGTCCAGGATCTGCGCGTGGACGGTGGGGTTCTCCACCGGCACCAGCGTTTCAACGCGCCATTCCATGTTCCGTGCCATCCAATCCGCGGACGAGATGAACACCTTGGCCCGGCGGCTCGGCAGGCGGTGGCCGTTGCCGAAGACGCAGATGCGCGAGTGCTCCAGGAAGCGGCCGACGATGGACTGGACGTGGATGTTCTCGGAGAGCCCCGGCACGCCGGGCCGGAGGCAGCAGATGCCGCGCACCACGCCCTCCACCTTCACCCCGGCGCGGCTGGCGGCGTAGAGCGCGTCGATCAGCTGCTCGTCCACCAGGCTGTTCATCTTGATCCAGATGCCGGCCGGCTTGCCCTCCTTGGCGAAGGCGATCTCCTTGCCGATGAGGTCGAGCAGGGTCGAGCGGACGGTCAGCGGCGAGAAGGCCAGCGCGTCCATCTTCTCCGGCCGGGCGTAGCCGGTCATGTAGTTGAACAGCCGCGCCGCGTCGCGCGTCAGCGCCGGGTCGGCGGTGAAGAACGAGAGGTCGGTGTAGATCCGCGCGGTGACCGGGTGGTAGTTGCCGGTGCCGTAGTGCGCGTAGGAGCGCAGCGCGCCGCCCTCGCGCCGCACCACCAGCGACACCTTGGCGTGGGTCTTCAGCTCCACGAAGCCGAACACCACCTGCACGCCCGCCGCCTCCAGCTCGCGCGCGAGCGCGATGTTGCGCTCCTCGTCGAAGCGGGCCTTCAGCTCCACCATGGCGGTGACGGACTTGCCGCCCTCCGCCGCCTCGATCAGCGCGCGGGCGATGGGGCTGTCGCGGCTCGTGCGGTAGAGCGTCTGCTTGATGGCTACCACGTTCGGGTCGCGCGCCGCCTGCCGCAGGAACTGCACCACCACGTCGAAGGACTCGTAGGGGTGGTGGACCACGATGTCCTTGGCGCGGATCGCCGCGAAGCAGTCGCCGGCGAAGTCGAGGATGCGCTCGGGGAAGCGCGGCGTGTAGGGCGTGAACAGCAGGTCCGGCCGGTCGTCCACGATGAGCTGGCGCAGGTCCACGATGCCGAGCAGCCCGTCCACCGTGAAGATGCCGGAGGGCTCGGCGTCCAGCTCCTCCGCCACGTAGTGCACCATGTCGGCGGGCGTGTCGGCGGTGACGGTGAGGCGGATGGCGCGGCCGCGGCGGCGGCGCTTCAGCGCCGTCTCGTAGGAGCGGACGAGGTCGTCGGCCTCCTCCTCGAACTCGACGTCGGTGTCGCGGATCAGGCGGAACAGGCCGCGCTCGGCGGCGATGAAGCCGGGGAACAGCCGGCCCAGGCAGAGCGCGATCAGGTCCTCCAGCAGCACGAAGCGGATGCCCTTGCCGTCGCCGCCGGGCAGGCGCACGAAGCGCTCCACCTGCGGCGGCAGCGGCAGCAGCGCCCGCATGGTGCCGCCGTCCTCCTCGCGCACCAGCTTCAGCACCATGCAGAGCGCGAGGTTGTTGATGAACGGGAAGGGGTGCGCCGGGTCCACGGCGAGCGGCGTCAGCACCGGGAAGACCCGCTCCATGAACAGGTCCTGGAGCCAGGCGCGGTCGGCGTCGGACAGCCCCGCCGGGTCGCAGACCGAGACGCCCTCCTTCGCCAGGAGCCCGCGCAGCCGCCGCCACTCCGCCTGCTGCGCCGCGAGCAGGGCGCCCGCCCGGTCGTGGATGGCGGCGAGCTGCTGCGCCGGGGTGCGGCCGTCGGGCGAGGGCGTGGTGACGCCCGCGCGCTCCTGGCCGATCAGCCCGGCCACGCGCACGGAGTAGAATTCGTCGAGGTTGGAGGCCGAGATGGCGACGAAGCGCAGCCGCTCCAGCAGTGGGTGCCGAGGGTTGGCCGCTTCCTCCAGGACGCGGGTGTTGAAATCCAGCCAGGACAACTCGCGGTTGATGAAGCGCTCCGGCGAAGCGGGTGTGATGCCGCGAGGCGCGTCGCCCACCGTTGGCTGCAGCGGCGGCGTATGCAGGGGCGGCGCGTCGGGGCTGGGCTGCGATCGGGCGAGCGACATGGGGCCGGAGCCTAGAGCAGGCGCGGGGCCGGTGTCGAAGCGTCCTCACCTTCCGCAAGCATATCGTCATCCTGGCCGGCGCCGAAGCCGGGCATCCCCCGCATCGCCAGGGCGGC
>NZ_BAAAFZ010000112.1:0-10175 GCF_039523795.1 Craurococcus roseus
CGCCCCCCCCGGCGCTGCCGCGGCCCCGCACCGGCAGGCGGCCGACCCGCGCCCGTGGGGGCGCCGCCGCGGGCACCGCCGACTACGCCGCAGCGCCGAACCCCGTCGCGCGCTTCACGCCGGTCCGCGGCCCCGGGAGCGGCGGCGTCCGCGAGGCCTTCGTCGAAGCCCCGGAGCGCGGCCACGCCCGCGCGGACCCCGGTTGTCAACATCAGCCGAAAACCAAGCCACCGGTGGCGTGGGGCGCCAACCGGAATCTGGGCCACTCAGGCTGTCGCCGCCGCCGCCTGCTGCGCGGCAGGCTTGGGGACGACGCCCTCCTTCCGCTTGCCCTTGAGCCGGTAGCTCTCGCCGGAGATCTGCACGACGACGGCGTGGTGCATGAGTCGGTCCAGCAGCCGCCCGAAATCCCGCGCGGCTTCCATGTGCTGCCGAGGCGGTGGGTGGCGGAGAGGAGCATCGCATGGTTCGGCCGCAACCGACGATTGGCCAAAGACTGCGAGCGGCTGACCAGGACCGGCGAGATGCTGCTCTACGCCGCCATGTCGCGGCTGACGCTCCGGAAGTTGGCCGAGCGCGCGCACTAAAATTGCTCAACAGTCTCTGACCGAGAAGGGCGCAGGGCGCGTGAAAACGCGAATGCCGGCGATTGTCGCGCAACGTCCTTCCAGGCTGGACGCTCGCGCCAGCACATAGAGCCTCACACCGATGGTTCGTGCAGCAACATAGTTGCTGATTGCAGTTACGGCTCGGTGTTTTCACACAGACTCGGCGGAAAGCGGACATCATGGCCGGTCCGTTCCAGAGTTGGAGCAGGCGCACGCTTGGTGGACAGTGACAGCGGCGCTGCAGCCTTCGTCGCAACCTGGCGCGCCGTCACGGGCCCGGGCGGCGACCCAGGCCCGTGACGGCGCGTATGTCCAGTCGTCGAAGTCATGGCGATGCGGCGGATCGGCGGCCATTCCCGGCTCCTCGCGGGATGCCGACCGGCCGGGGCCGAGCGGGCGGCGGACTCAGCGCGCGGCACGGCGGCGCGCGCCGCCTCCGGCGCTGGCCTGTGCCGGTTCGTCGAGGAGCGGCTTCGGCACCGCCGCCGGGCCCGGCGGCCGGGACAGCGCCTGCAGCGCGGGCCCCTCGGGCGGTTCGCCGCCCAGGGCACCCGTGAGGTCCTGCGCGGCCTGCCACAGGGTACCGCTGGCGGCCTCGGCGGCCTCGGCGGTCAGCCGCGTCACCGGGCCCGAGATGCTCAGGGCGCCTGCGAACCGCTCGCCCGGCCCGAAGACCGGCATGGCCATCGCCGCGGTGTGCGGGTCGGTGACGCCCGAGGTGAACACGGGCAGCTCCAGCGTGGCCGCGCAGGCCGGCACCGGGACCGCGCCGAAGGCCCGCAGCACCTGCGCGATGCCGGCGTTGTCCATCGGCAGCATGTCGCCCTGCCGCACGTGCATGCGCAGCGGGTGCGGGCTGTCCGCCCGGAACAGGCAGAGCCGGTGCTCGCCGCGCCGGATGTAGAAGGCCGCGCTCTCGCCGGTCCGGGCCACCAGGGCTTCCAGCACCGGCATGACGTGCGCCTCGAGCCGGAAGGACTGCTGGTAGAGCGCGCCGAGCCGCAGCAGCTCCGCGTCCAGCCGGTAGGAGCCGTCCGGCATGTGCGCGAGGTAGCCGTGCTCCTCCAGCGAGATCGCCAGGCGCATGATGGTGCTCTTGACCAGGCCGGTGCGCTCCGCGAGCTCGGCCAGCGAGACGGCGGTGTCGCCCTTGCGGAAGGCGGAGAGGAGCGTCAGCGCCCGATCGGCGGCGGCCACGCCCTCGAGGGAGGGCTTGGCCTTGCGTTTCCTGTCGGCGGCGCTCTTGTCCATGCCGCCGGCGGTTAAGGCGGCACCGGCGGGGCGGCAAGACGCATCTTGGCCCCTCCGCCGCCGGGGATCCGTTCCGCCGGGCCTCGTCGTCCGCCTAGTCCGCATGGGAGTAGAGCGGCGCTCCGGGCACGCCGAGTTCCGCGCGGAGGATGCTGCCCGTCTCGGATTCGGTGATGAACAGGCTCCGGCGGTCCGCGCCGCCGACGGCGAGGTTGGTCGTGGACCACCCGGCGCAAGACGCGATGCGCTCCAGCGGCTCGGCCCGCGGCGACAGGCGCCACACCGTGCCGAAGCCGGCGTGCGCCACCAAGAGGCAGCCCTCCGCGTCCAGGGCCAGCCCGTCCGGGCCGCTCGGGCCGCCGTGCAGGTGGCAGAACACGCTCGCCTTGGTGACGCTGCCGTCCGCGTGCAGCGGCAAACGCCAGATCTGGTTGGCGCGCGTCACGGCCACCAGCGCGAAGCCCATGTCCGGCGCCACCACGACGCCGTTCGGGCTCGGCACCGTGCCGATCAGGCAGGAAAGGCGGCCGTTCGCCTCCAAGCGGTACACCCGGCCGGAGGGGTCGTGCAGCCCGGTCTGGCCCTGGTCGGTGAAGAACAGGTCGCCGTTGGCGGCGAAGAACAGGTCGTTGACGCCCTTGAAGCCCTCGGAGCGCGCGGTCTCCAAGAAGGGCGTGACCGACCCGCTGTCCGGGTCGAGCAGCATGATGCCGCGCTTGTAGTCGGTGATGAAGATCCGACCGTCCTTGTGGATCTTCAGCCCGTTCGGCCAGCCGTCGTATTCCGCCACCTGCTCCCACTCGCCCTCGGGCGAGACCCGGAAGACGCGGCCGAAGGGGATGTCGGTGACGTAGAGCCGTCCCTGGCGGTCGAAGGCGGGCCCCTCCAGGAACGAGTCCACGGCCTGCCCGCCGCGGTTGTGGTCGCTCCAGGCGGTGCGGCGCGGGCGGCGGAAGCGGTCCGGCAGGCGGGTGAAGACCTCGGTCTCAACGCGGCGTGGCGGGGCGAAGAAGGTCATCGGGGATGCTCCGCGTCACTGCCGCTCGATCTGGCCTTCGGCGGCGACCTTGCGCCAGCGCTCGGTCTCCTCGGCCAGGAGGCGCGTGAAGTCCGCCGGCGGCATGCCGCCCGGCTCCGAGGCGATCGAGTCCAGGAACTCCTTCACGTCCGGCGCCGCCAGCGCCCGGCCCACCTCCGCGTGCAGCTTCTCCACGACCGGGGCCGGCGTGCCGCGCGGCACCGCGAGGCCGGACCAGTTGACGACACCGAAGCCCGGCAGCCCGGCCTCGGCGAAGGTCGGGGTGTCCGGCAGCGCGGAGGACCGGTGCCCGCCGCTGATCGCCAGCGGCCGGAGCAGCCCGCCCTGGATGTTTCCGAGCGCCGAGCCCGGCGAGACCATGACCATGTCGACCTGGCCGCCGAGCGCCGCGGTCACCGCCTCGCCCGCGCCCTTGTAGGGCACGTGGTACAGCTTGATCGCGGCCGCCTGCTGGAAGGCCGCGGTGGCGAAGTGCGGCGCGCTCCCGACGCCGCCGGTGCCGTAGGTGACCTTCTCCGGATCCTTCTTCGCCGCCTCGATCAGCGCGCCCAGCGTGGCGAAGGGCGAGGCGCGCCCGACCGCCAGCAGCACGGGCGAGAAGGCGCTCACCGTCACCGGCTGGAAGGCCCGCGCGTGGTCGAAGGGCAGGCGGTTAAACAGGTAGGGCAGCATCGCGTAGGTGTTGTCCATCGCCAGCAGCGTGTGGCCGTCCGCCCGCGCGCGCGCGACCTCCGCCGCGCCGATCGTGCCGGTCGCGCCGGCCTTGTTCTCCACCACGAAGGGCTGGCCCGTCTGCTCGGCCAGCTTCTGCGCCACGCGCCGCGCGACGGTGTCCACCGCCCCGCCCGGCGCCCACGGCACGACCACCCGGACCGGGCGGGAGGGGTAGGCCTCCTGGGCCGATGCAGGGCGGATTGCGGCAGCGGCTCCCAAAGGGGCGGCGGACATCAGCACGGTTCGGCGCGAGACGGGCATGCGTTTCTCCTCTGGATCTTCTTGCAAAATCGCTTGCGCCGCCTCCCCGGTCCGGGTATTTCGAAACAGCGTTTCGTTTTACACGGATTGCACCGGACGGGGCTCCTGTCAACGCCAATCGTCGTCGCCGGCCCTCGAGGGGCGGCGGTCTAGGAGCGGCAGACCGGCAATAAGCGTTTCGTGGAGGAGAGGAACAATGGCAGCAGGGTTCAGGATCTTGTCGCGCGCCCGGGGGGTCGGGCCGGACGTGGTCGCGCGCTTCCGCGAGTTGCCGGTCGCGAACGTCAGCGACAGCATGTCGCGCATGGCGGCCGGCGGTCCGCGCCTGCGGCCGATGCACGCCGGCGGCGTGCTCGCCGGCCCCGCCCTGACGGTGAAGACCCGCCCCGGCGACAACCTGATGGTGCACAAGGCGATCGGCCTCGCCGAGCCGGGCGACGTCCTCGTGGTGGACGCCGGCGGCGACCTGACCAACGCCATCATCGGCGAGCTGATGATCGCGCAGATGGTCAAGCGCGGCCTGGGCGGCGTCGTCGTCAACGGCGCCATCCGCGACAGCGCCGCCATCCGGGCCGGCGGCTACCCGGTCTTCGCGGCCGGCGTCACGCACCGCGGCCCGTACAAGGACGGGCCGGGCGAGATCAACGTGCCGGTCGCGATCGACGGCATGGTCGTCGCCCCCGGCGACCTGGTGATCGGCGACGACGACGGCCTGCTCTGCGTCCCCTTCGACCAAGTCGAGCAGGTGCACGCCGCGGCCACCGCGAAGCAGGCCGCCGAGACGAAGCAGATGGCCGCGATCGAGGCCGGCACGCACGACGCCGCCTGGGTGGACGCCGCGCTGAAGCGGCTGGGCTGCGAAGGGTTGGACTGAGCGGCGCGCGAAAGGACCGGCGCATCGGGCGGCCCAGATTCGGCCGTCGCGCCCGCGGGCGGGCCTCGCCGATGCGACTGAACCACACAAACGACGTCTCCACGCCGCCCAACACAGGAGGAAGGACACCGGCCATGACGCAGACCGCCGCCCCAAGACGACCCACCGTGCTCATCACCGCGGCGAAGCTCGCGCCCGAGGCGGTGGCACTGTTGGAGGAGGCCGGGCTCGCCCCGGTCTACACCGCGGCCTACCCGGAGCGGGACGCCCTGGTCGCGGCGGTCCGCGAGCACCGGCCGGTCGCCCTGCTGCACCGCCAGGGCCTGATCGACGGCGCGGTGTTGGACGCCGCCGCGCCCCACCTGCGGGTCGTGGCGCGGCACGGCGCCGGCGTCGACGGCATCGACGTGCCGGCGGCCGAGGCGCGCGGGATCACCGTCGCACGCGCCGCGGGCGCCAACTCCCGCGCGGTCGCGGAGCACAGCATGGCGCTGCTGCTGGCGCTGCTGAAGGACCTCCCGGCCGTGTCGGCGGGCATGCGCGAAGGGCTCTGGGAAAAGGCCACGCGCGTCACGCGGGACGCCGAGGGGCTGGCGCTCGGCATCGTCGGCTACGGCGCCATCGGCTCCAAGGTCGCGCGCTTCGCCGGCGCCTTCGGCGTGCGCGTGATGGCCTACGACCCGTACCTCCCGGGCGACGGGCTGCCGGGACCGGGCGAGCGCGTGGCCGACCTGCCCTCGCTGCTGGCCCGCTCCGAGGCGCTCTCGCTCCACTGCCCGCTCAGCGACGAGACCCGGGGCATGATCGGCGCGGCGCAGTTCGCGTCGCTGCCGAAGGGAGCGCTCCTCGTCAACGCCGCCCGCGGCGGCATCGTCGACGAGGCGGCCCTGCTGGAGGCGATCGAGGCCGGGCGGATCGCCGCGGCCGGCATCGACGTGTTCGCCACGGAGCCGCTGCCGGCCGACAGCCCGCTGCGGCGGCACCCGCGCGTGCTGGCCTCGCCGCACCTCGCCGCCTCCTCCGTGCGGGGCGGCGTCGCCATGGCAACGGGGGCGGCGGAGTGCATCGTCGCGGTCCTGGCGGGCCGCCTGCCGGCGCTGCCGGGGGCGATCGTGGTCCCGGGTGGGCTCCGGGCAGCGGTCGAAGGAACCCACGCCGCGGCCTGAGCGGCGGGCCAAGCAAAAGACGAGTTGCGTCCAAGATCCAAGGGCAGGTGACGCGATGATCCCGCGACTGGTCGAGACCCCCTCCGCCGAGGACTCCTGCCGGGGCTTCCTCGAGGCGTTGCGCGCCTCCGGCTTCGCTGGAACGGTCTCGGCCGGCGACGCCGACCGCGCGGTGTTCGCCACCGACAACTCGGTCTACCGGCTTTTCCCGCAGGCGGTGGTCTTCCCCCGCGCCACCGACGACATCGCGCGCGTCATGCGCCTGCTCGCGGAGCCGCGCTTCGGCGGCGTCGTCCTGGCCGCGCGCGGCGGCGGCACCGGCACCAACGGCCAGTCCCTCACCACCGGCCTGGTCGTGGACGTCTCCCGGCACATGAACCGGATCCTCGAGATCAACGCCGAGGAGCGCTGGGTCCGCGTCGAGGCCGGGGTGGTGAAGGACCAGCTCAACGCCGCCTTGGCGCCGCACGGCCTCTTCTTCGCGCCGGAGCTCTCCACCTCCAACCGCGCCACGATCGGCGGCATGGTCAGCACGGACGCGAGCGGCCAGGGCTCCTGCCTGTACGGGAAGACCCGCGACCACGTGCTCGAGCTGACCTGCGTGCTGGCCGACGGCACGGTCTGGACCTCGCGCCCGCTGTCCGACGAGGAGCTGCGCGAGGCGCAGCGCCGTCCCGACCGCGTCGGCGCCGTCCACCGCGCGGTCGACGCCATCCAGCGCGAGCACGCGGCCGAGATCGAGGCGCGCTTCCCCAGGCTCAACCGCTGCCTGACCGGCTACGACCTGGCGCACATCCGCGACCGCGAGGGCCGCTTCGACCTCAACGCCGTCCTCTGCGGCGCCGAGGGCACCCTCGCGGTCCTGGCGGAGGCCAAGCTCAACGTCCTGCCCATCCCCAAGCGCAGCGCCCTGGTGAACCTGCGCTACGGCAGCTTCGACGCGGCGCTTCGCGACGCCCAAGCCCTCATGGCGTTCGGCCCGGCCTTGATCGAGACCGTGGACTCCAAGGTGCTCGGCCTCGCGCAGGAGGACATCGTCTGGGACGGCGTGCGCGAGTTCTTCCCGGACGACGCCTCCGGGCCGGTCCGCGGCGCCAACCTGATCGAGTTCGTCGGCGACACGGAAGAAGAGGTGGAGGCGCCGCTCGGGCGCATGGCGGAGGCGCTGGCTGCCGGCGGACCGGCGGCCGGCCGCGCCGGCTACACGGTCGCGCGGGGCGAAGCCCCGGTGGGGCGGATCTGGGAGATGCGCAAGCGCGCGGTCGGGCTGCTCGGCAACATGCAGGGCGACAAGCGGCCGATCGCCTTCGTGGAGGACACGGCAGTCCCGCCGGAGAACCTGGCCGACTTCATCGCCGAGTTCCGCGGCCTGCTCGACGCGCGCGGCCTCGACTACGGCATGTTCGGCCACGTCGACGCCGGCGTGCTGCACGTCCGCCCGGCGATCGACATGAAGGACCCCGCGCAAGAGGTCCTGGTCCGCGAGGTCACCGACGAGGTGGTCCGCCTCACACGGAAATACGGCGGCCTGCTCTGGGGCGAGCACGGCAAGGGCGTCCGCTCGGAATACTCCCCGGAGTTCTTCGGCCCGCTCTACCCCTTGGTGCAGGCGGTGAAAGCGGCATTTGACCCGTGCAACCAGCTCAACCCGGGCAAGATCGCCAGCCCCGACGGGAGTGCCCTGCTCACCATCGACGGGGTGCCGACGCGCGGGCAGGCGGACCGCACGATCCCGCCCCCGGTGCGGGCCGCCTTCGACGAGGCGATGCACTGCAACGGCAACGGCGCCTGCTACGACTGGGACCCTGACCAAGCGATGTGCCCGTCCTGGAAGGGTACGCGGGAGCGCCGGCACTCGCCCAAAGGCCGCGCCATGCTGCTCAAGGAGTGGCTGCGCCGCCTCGCCGCCGCCGGCGCGGACCCGGTGGAGGAAACCCGCCGCCTGCGCGCCTCCGCGGGGTGGCGGACCTTCCCGGCGCGGCTCCGCAACACGCTGGCCCGGCGCCGCGGCGAGCCCGACTTCTCGCACGAGGTCAAGGAGGCGATGGACGGCTGCCTGGCCTGCAAGTCCTGCGTCGGCGGCTGCCCGGTCAAGGTGAACGTCCCGAACTTCCGCGCGAAGTTCCTCGAGCTCTACCACGGCCGCTACCTGCGGCCGGCGCGGGACTACCTGGTCGCGTCGCTCGAGCACCTCCTGCCGGCCGTGGCGCGGGTGCCCCGGCTGTACAACGGGGTGGTCGGGAGCGCTGCGGGCGGCGCCGGCATGCGCCTGTTCGGGCTGGTGGATACCCCCAAGCTGTCCGGCATCGACCTGGGGCGCGAACTCGCCGCCCGCGGCCTCGCCTTCGCCACGCCGGAAGCGCTGCGGCGGCTCGGCGAGGCCGAGCGGCGCAGGGCGGTCGTCGTCGTGCAGGACGCCTTCACCAGCCACTACGAGACCCGCCTCGTCCTCGACGTGCTCGACCTGGTCCGCCTGCTGGGCTTCACGCCCTGGCTGGCGCCCTTCCAACCGAACGGCAAGGCGCTGCACGTGCACGGCTTCCTCGGGGCGTTCGGGCGCGTGGCCGCGGCGAACGCGGACGCGCTGCGCGGGCTGGCGGCGACCGGCGTGGACCTGGTCGGGATCGACCCCTCCATGACCCTGACCTTCCGGGCCGAGTACGCCGAGGCCCTGGGCGGCCGGGACCTCCCGCGCGTCCTGCTCTTGCAGGAGTGGTTGGCGAAGCTTGCCATCGACATGCCGCCGCGGTCCGAGGATGGATCGCGCTACCGTCTCTTGCCGCACTGCACCGAGCGGACCACCGCCACCGCCGCGCTGCGCGACTGGCGGGCCGTGTTCGCCCGGCATGGCCTAGAATTGGACATTCTAGCGGCCGGCTGCTGCGGCATGGCGGGCACCTACGGCCACGAGGCCGACCACCGCGCGATGTCCGAACGCATCTACGGCCTGAGCTGGGGACGCCACGTGGCTTCGCCGGACGGAGCGGGCCGGCTGCTCGCGACGGGGTATTCCTGCCGCTCGCAGGCGAAGCGCCTCGACGGCGTGGAACTGCCGCACCCGGCGCAGGCGCTGCTGCAGGCCTTGCGGCTCCCGAGAACGGCGGGCGCCCCGCAATCCGCGGCGGGAGGCCCCGGAACGGGTTCCGCCGTGGCGGGTGCCCCACCGCCACAGGCCATTCCGACAGTCGGATGAGGCCGCTCGCATCGAAGGAGGAGTGTCGAGGATGAGAGGAAAGACCACCATCGGGCGCCGCGCCCTGCTCGCGGCCGGCGCGGCCGCCCTGGCGCTGCCATGCCCGGCGCTGTCGCAAGGGCAATGGCCCGCGGGGCGGCCGATCGAGCTGATCGTCGGCTTCGCCCCGGGCGGCGGCACCGACGTCATGCTGCGCGCGCTCGCCCCCTTCCTCGCGGCCGAGATCCCGGGCGCGAACTTCGTCGTGCTCAACCGCCCCGGCGCCGGCGGCGAGACCGCCTACGTCGCCATCCAGTCGGCGCGCCCGGACGGCTACACGCTGGGCGCCATCAACACCCCCGGCTACCTTTCGGTGCCGGTCGAGCGCCGGGTGCGCTACGACCGCGCCAAGATCCGGCCCATCGCCCGGCTCGTGGACGACCCCACCGCCCTCGTGGTCCGCCAGGCCTCGCCCCACAAGTCTCTCCGCGACCTCGTGGAGGCCGCCCGCCGCAAGCCGGGGACCATCAGCGTCGGCTCCTCGGGCGTCGGCACCGACGACCACCTGGGCCTGACCCTGCTGCAGGCGGCCACCGGGACGGAGTTCATCCACACCCCCTACGCCGGCGCGGGACTGGTGAAGAACGCGGTGCTGGCCGGCCACATCGACGTCGCCGGCCTGAACCTCGGCGAGATCGGCATCCTCAACCAAGAAACGCCCCCGCTGCGCGCTCTCGCCGCCATGGGCGAGAAGCGCTGGGAGCTGATGCCGAACGTGCCGACCTTCCGCGAGGAGGGCTTCGACGTGGTGATGACCAGCGAGCGTGGCCTCGCCGCCCCGCGCGGCATTTCCGACGAGATCGCCGCCCGCCTGCAGGACGCGATCGCGCGCGTGATGGCGGAGCCCGAGTGGCTGGCGAAGGCGAAGCAGTTGGAGCTGCCGCTGGCTTACCTGCCCGGGGCGGAGTGGCAGGCGCAGATGCCGGCCCAGGAAGCCCGCTACCGCGGGATCTGGGCGGCCACGCCCTGGAACTGAGAGGAACTGACACAACCGCCTCGATTGGCGGTGGGTGACGACGCACGTGGCGAG
>NZ_BAAAFZ010000113.1:0-13608 GCF_039523795.1 Craurococcus roseus
CCGCCGCTCCCGCCTGGGCGCCGGCGGAGTACACGCCGCGATGATGACCCTGGTCGGCCTGGGCCTCGCCGTGGCTTGCGTGTTCGGCGGCTACGTCGCCGCCGGCGGCAAGTTCGGCATCATCCTCGCCGCGCTGCCCTTCGAGATGCTCATCATCGGCGGATCGGCGCTCGGCACCTTCTTGATGGCCAACAGCATGGCCGACGTGAAGCACACGCTCCACGGCTTCGGGAAGATCCTGAAGGGCGCGCGCTACAAGAAGGCCGACTACGTCGAGATGCTGAGCCTGCTCTACTTCTTCGTCCGCCTGGCGCAGAGCAAGGGCTCCATGGCGCTGGAGCCGCACATCGAGAAGCCCGAGGAAAGCCCCGCCTTCGCCAAGTTCCCCAAGATCGCCAAGGACCACCACGCGGTGGTGCTGATCTGCGACTACCTCCGCATGGTCGGCATGAACGCCGACGACCCGCACCAGATCGAGGACGTGATGGCCCGCGAGCTGAAGAAGGTGCTCGCGGAGGAACTGCACCCGAGCCACGCCATGCAGTCGGTGGCGGACGCGCTGCCCGCGCTCGGCATCGTCGCCGCCGTGCTCGGCGTCATCAAGACCATGGCGAGCATCGACCAGCCGCCGGCCGTGCTCGGCAAGATGATCGGCGGCGCGCTGGTCGGCACCTTCCTCGGCGTGCTGCTGGCCTACGGCATGATGGCGCCCTTCGCCGCGCGCTTGAAGGGCGTGGTGGAGGAGGAGGCGAAGTACCACGAGGTGATCCGCGCCGTGCTGGTGGCGCACCTGCACGGCAACGCGCCGCAGGTGGCGGTGGAAACGGGGCGCAAGATGGCCCCCTCCGCCCACATGCCGAGCTTCCAGGAACTGGAGCAGGCGTTGCAGGACTTGCAGATCGCGTGATGGGCGGGCGCCCGGGGCGCCCGGGGCGCCCGCCGCGGCCGAGCCCGGCTCGCCCGGCCTGGAGGCCGGGGGGCGCGGGGCGGGTCAGTCGCCGCGCGCCCCCGCGGCGGCGGACGGCCAACCGAGCGAGCCTTCCGGGCCGGGCCGGTTGCGGAGCCACCACGACCAGTCCTCCGGGAGCAGCGAGAGCGGGTCGGGGTGGGCCAGTTCGCGCGCGGCCCAGAACGGCCAGTGCGGGTTCGAGAGCGCGGGCCGCCCCAGGAGCACCATATCGACCAGCCCCTCGCGGACGACCCGGTCGGCCACCGCGGGCAGCCCGAGGTTCCAGCTCACGCCCACGGGGATGCCGACCTCGCGCCGCACGCGGCTCCCCCGCTCCACCATGAACGCCACCTCGTTGAACGGCACGCCCTTCGTGTCGTCCGTGTTCATGCCGAGGCTGAGGTCGGCCAGGTCGAGCCCGTGCCCCTTCAATTGGCCGACCGCCCACACGGAATCGTCGAACCGCACGCCTTCCTCGTGGAAGTCGTCGCAGCCGAGGCGCATGGTCAGCGGCAGGCGCTCCGGCCACACCGCCCGCACCGCGTCCAGCGCCTCGCGGTGGAAGCGGAGCCGGTTTTCCAAGCTTCCGCCGTACTCGTCCGTGCGCTGGTTGGCCAGCGGCGAGAAGAAGCTCGCGCCGAGGTAGCCGTGCGCGAAGTGCATCTCCAGCCATTCGAACCCGGCTTCGAGCGCCCGTTGCGCCGCGCGGGCGTAGGCGCGGTGGATGTACTTGATCTCGTCCACCGTCAGCGCGTGGACGGGGCAGGTGTAGCGCCCGCCGTAGGGGATGGCGGACGGGCCGCGCACCTGCCAGCCGTCGGGGTGGTCGGGCGGCAGTTGGGTCTTGCCGTGCCAGGGCTTCTTCTCGCTGCCCTTGCGCCCGGTGTGGCCGAGCTGCGCGGCGGGCACGGCGCCCATGTCCTTCACGATCGCCGCGACGCGCGAGAGGCCCTCGAGTTGGGCGTCGTCGTAGATGCCGGCGCAGCCGGTGCCGGTGCGCCCGTCCGGCGTGATCGCCAACTGTTCGGGGAACACCAGGCCGAACCCGCCGGCGGCGCGCGATCCCATCAGCATGACGTGGAAGTCGCCCATGCGGCCGTCGGTGGACCGGTACATGGTCATCGGCGACATGGCGACGCGGTTGCGCAGCGTGACGCCCTTTAGCGTGTAGGGACTGAAGAGGTCCGGCATCGGGGGGCACCTGCTTGGACGCGCGATCCCGGGCACACGCGCACAACCCCGGCGTCGTCGCAAGGCCCAGCGGAAGCCGAGGCGTGGACCCGACCGCTCCGCCTGCCACCGCTCCGAAGGAGGGCGCTCCGGCCGCTTGACGCGGAACCGCCGCGCGGGGAGGCAAAGCGGCATGGACAACAGCCGCCCCGACCCGTTCCCCCACGCCCACTCTCCCTACCACGCCCACCTCGGCATCGAGGTGGCTGAGTGGCGCGAGGGCTACGCGCGCCTCGTCTGCGACACCGGGGCGCCGCACGCCAACCGCTCCGGCATCGTCCACGGCGGCCTGGTGCTCTCCATGATCGACCAGGCCGCCGCCTTCGCCGGCCTGTTCTGCCCCGACCCGGCCCGCGTGCGCCGGGCGGTGACGCTCGACCTCGACTGCCGCTTCACCGGCCAAGCGGCGATCGGCACGCGCCTCTCCGCCGAGGGCCGGGTGGTCACGGCCGGCCGCAACGTGTTCTTCGCCCGGACGGAGGTGTTCGACGCCGAAGGCACGCTGGTCGCCTTCGGCGCTTCCACCCACCGCTACCGCGCCGGCAGCGCCGACCCCGAGGGCGTGCCGGCGGCGGAATAAAAGCCGGCCGTCACTCCACCCTGAGCGCCGCGCGCAGCTCTGCGTGGCTCGCCGGGTCGGACAGGGCGGCGAGGCGCCCGGCGGCGACCACGGCGTAGCGGTGCAGCAGCGCGCGCCGGCGCGCCGGGGCCAGCTTGTGTTCCGGCGCTTCGCGCAACAGGGCCGCGTCCGCGCCGTCCGCCACCAGCAGCCCGGCGTCGTCCGGCAACAACTCCTGCGGGAAATCCAAGTCCACCGCGAAGAAGAGCCGGTCGCAATAATCCCTGTACTCCGGCCATT
The DNA here is from genome assembly GCF_039523795.1 of Craurococcus roseus. Taxonomy (NCBI): domain Bacteria; kingdom Pseudomonadati; phylum Pseudomonadota; class Alphaproteobacteria; order Acetobacterales; family Acetobacteraceae; genus Craurococcus; species Craurococcus roseus. Next base: position 3,039 of record NZ_BAAAFZ010000113.1, read on the forward strand.
TGGCGTCCGTGAGGAAGTCGCGCGCGCAGGACTTCACCTCCACCACCACGAAGCAGCCGTCCGGCCGCAGGGCCAGGATGTCGGCGCGGCGGCCGTTGGGCAGCGGCATCTCGTGCACCGGCGCCCAGCCGCGCATGGCGCAGAAGCGGGTCGCGGCGCGGCACACGGCGGCGGTCCGTTCAGGGGCGGTCCGCTCGGAGGCGGTCCGTTCGAAAGGGGTGCGTTCGGTTGTGGAGGCCGTAGAAATTATCATCTCAAACCAAATTTTTGTTCATGAAATCTCTAGTCAAAGTGGTAGGAAACATGCATCGTCACATTGGCTCATTCCCTAGCATGGGTATCGCGTCCGCATGATCGCCACACGCTTCGCCGTTTCCTTGCACATCCTGACCTTGGTTGCCCGCGGGCCTACCGAGCAGTCAACCAGCGCCCGGCTGGCCTGGAGCATCGGCACCAACCCTGTCGTGGTCCGCCGGCTGTCCGGCCTGCTCGCGCGGGCGGGATTGATCACGGTGCAGCGCGGCCCGGGCGGGGCCAGCCTCGCCCGCCCGGCGAACAGCATCAGCCTGCGCGACGTCTGGCGCGCGATCCATCCGGAGCGCGACAAGGTGCTGCGCGTGCATGCCCGCACCAACCCGGCCTGCTCGGTGGGGCTGCGGCTGCCCGATGCGTTGCGAGCGCGTTTCGAGAAGGCGGAGGCGGCCCTGCTGGGCGACCTCGGCGGCACCACGCTCGCCGACTTGGCGGCTTCGCTGGACGCCGACCAACCCGGGCGCGCGGCCACCGCCGCTGCCAACGCTGCCTGAGTCGAAGGGCGGTCGCGGCGGCGCCTCCCTTCCTGGGTGGATGCCGCCGCGTCAGCCCGACCGTAGACCATCGATCGCGCGAGCCAGCCGGATGTCGCGCTCCGACAACCCGCTGGCCTCGTGCGTAGTGAGCAGGATCTCGACCCGGTTGTAGACATTGGACCACTCCGGATGGTGGTCCTGCGCTTCGGCGAGCAGCGCGACACGGGCCATGAAGCCCCAAGCCTCGCTGAAGTCGCGGAAGCGGAACCCGCGCCGAAGCGCGTCGCGCCCTTCGGCCATCGACCAATCGGGCAGGGCCGCCGCCAGCCCGGCGCGCGCGGCCTCGTCCAAGCGCTCGACCATCCCTCGCCTCCTTGTCTCTTGACGCCGGGCCCCGGAAAAGCGCTCCGTTCCCCCATGCGGTACGGCACGCCCCCAAGCCTCGATGATATATTGGAGTTGGCGGAAACCGCGCTTTCCGCAATCCCGCAGGAGTTGCGAAACCTGGTGGGCGGCACCGTCATGGCGGTGGAAGAAGCGCCAGACGACGAGGTGCTGGCGGAGTTGGGCATGGAGAGTCCTTGGGAACTCACCGGCCTGTACCGCGGCACGCCCATGACGCAAAAAAGCGTGCTCGACATTCCCGCCGAGCCCGACACCATCGTGCTGTTCCGCGAGCCCATCCTGCTGGAATGGATCGAAACCGGGGAAGACCTGTTCCGCCTCGTCCGCAACGTCCTGATCCACGAGATCGGCCACCACTTCGGCCTGTCGGACGCCGATATTTCGCGGTTGGAGGACGAAGGCTAGGGCCGCTCCCGAATCGGCCGCGGGGCGCCGGCAGGGACGTCGCCCGGCATTGCAGCGCCCGCCGCGCTGGGCTCGATGCCGCGCGTGCCCAATGTCGCGCCAGCTGCGCCGCCCGGGCTGCTCGGCGCCGCCGGCGCCCGCCGGGGCCGGGTCGCTCGGGGCAACGGCGCTCGTCCTCGCCGCGGCGGGACGGCTGGAGCGGAGTGGGCAACGACGGCTGGGCAGGCGGGGAGCCCGATCTGGCGAGGTCGAGCCGGATCGGCGCGGAACGGCGTGGCCGGCGATCCGCCCGCGGCGGGAGGGTCAGGGCGCGCCCCGCCGCTCCGCCTCGGCGACGCTCCGCGCCGCGGCGACGAAGCCGTCGGGATTGAGCGAGATGGAGTCGATCCCGCACCCCACCAGGAAGGCGGCGAAGTCCGGGTGGTTGCTCGGCGCCTCGCCGCAGATGCCGACCGTGGCGCCCGCGGCGTGCGCCCGGCCGATCACGTCTCGGATCATCCGCTTCACCGCCTCATCCCGCTCGTCGAACAGCCCCCGCAGCTCGGCGGAGTCGCGGTCCACCCCGAGCACGAGCTGGGTCAGGTCGTTGGAGCCGATGGAGAAGCCGTCGAAGCGCGCGGCGAACTCCTCCGCCAGCACCACGTTCGACGGGATCTCGCACATCACGTAGACGCGCAGCCCGTCCTCGCCGCGCCGCAGCCCGTGCTCCCCCATCAGGGCGAGGACGCGGTCGGCCTCCTTCGGCGTGCGGCAGAACGGGACCATGACGGCGAGGTTGCCGAGGCCGATCTCGTCGCGCGCCCTGCGCACGGCGCGGCATTCCAGCGCGAAGCCCTCGCGGTAGCGCTCGCTGTAGTAGCGCGAGGCGCCGCGCAGGCCGAGCATCGGGTTCTCCTCGACCGGCTCGAACGCCGCGCCGCCGACCAGGTGGGCGTACTCGTTGCTCTTGAAGTCGCTCAGGCGGAGGATGACCGGGTGCGGGTGGAAGGGCGCGGCGATGCGGGCCACGCCGCGCGCCAGCGTGTCCACGAAGTACTCCGCCTTGTCGGCGTAGCCGCGCGTGAGCGCCTCGATCCGCCGCCGCGCCTCGCGGTCCTCCAATTGGTGGAACCGCACCAGCGCCATCGGGTGCGCCTTGATCACCGAACCGACTATGAATTCCATGCGCGCCAGCCCGACGCCCTTCGCGGGCAGGCGCCACCAGCGGAGGGCCGCGGCGGGGCTGGCGATGTTCAGCATCAGCGCCGTGTGCGTCTCCGGGATGGCGCCCAGGTCGATGTCCGTGGCCGCGAAGGGGAGCGCGCCGTCGTAGACGTGGCCCTCGTCCCCCTCGGCGCAGGAGAGCGTCACCGCCTGTCCGTCGCGCAGCAGGGCGGTGGCGCGCTGCGTGCCGACCACCGCGGGGAGGCCCAGCTCCCGGCTGACGATGGCGGCGTGGCTGGTGGCGCCGCCGTGGTCGGTGACGATCCCCGCCGCCTTGCGCATCAGCGGCACCCAGTCCGGGTCGGTGGCCTCCGCCACCAGCACCGCGCCGTCCGGGAACCCCGCGATGTCGTCCGGCCCGTGGACGACGCGGACCGGACCGGTCGCGATCGCCTCGCCCACCGCCGCGCCGGCCAGGATCGGCTTCGCCTTCGCCTGGAGGCGCCAGCTCCGCAGCGTGGCGCCCCCTTGCTTGGCGCCGTGCACCGTCTCCGGCCGCGCCTGCACGATGAACAGCTCGCCGGTCTCGCCGTCCTTCGCCCACTCCATGTCCATCGGGCGGCCGTAGTGCTTCTCGATCGCCACCGCCCATCGGGACAGCCGGAGGATCTCGCTATCGGTGAGCACGAAGGCCTCGCGCTCCCGCCGGGTGGTCTCCACCATGGCGGTTCGCGCGCTGCCGCCGGTGGCGTAAACCATCTTGCGGGCCTTGCCGCCGAGCGCCTTCTCGAGGATCGGCACGCGCCGCGGGTCGTCCAGCGGCGGTTTGAAGACGAGGTGGCGGTCGGGGTCCACCGCGCCCTGCACGATCGGCTCGCCCAGCCCCCAGGCGGCGCTGATGACCACCACGCCCGGGAAGCCGCTCTCGGTGTCGATGGAGAACATGATGCCCGAGCCGCCGAGGTCGGCCCGCACCATCGCCTGGACGCCGATGGAGAGCGCGACCTTCAGGTGGTCGAAGCCCTGCATCTCGCGGTAGCTGATCGCCCGGTCGGTGAAGAGCGAGGCGAAGCAGCGCCGGCAGGCGTCGAGCAGCGCCCGCTCGCCCACCACGTTGAGGAAGGTCTCTTGCTGCCCGGCGAAGCTGGCGGTGGGCAGGTCCTCCGCCGTGGCGCTGCTGCGCACCGCGACCGCCGGGTCCGCCACGCCGCGGCGGCGGCCGAGTTCGCGGTAGGCCGCGCGCACGGCATCGGCCAGCGCCGGCGGGAGTTCGGCGTCGAGGAAGAGGCGCCGGATGGCCGCGCCGGTGTCCTGCAAGCCCGCCTCGCCGCGCCGGCGCGCGTCGAGCCGCGCCCGCAGCGCCGCGCCGATGCCGCTCGCCTCCACCAGCCCGCGGTACGCCGCGGCGGTGGTGGCGAAGCCCGGCGGAACCCGGACGCCGGCGCCGGAGAGCGCCCGGACCATCTCCCCGAGCGAGGCGTTCTTGCCGCCCACCCGCGGCACGTCGGCTGCGCCGACCTCCTCGAACCAGAGTACGAGGGGCCCCGGGGCGGCGCTCATGGCGTGATCGCCACCTTGAGCACGCCGCCGCGCTGGTTGGCGAAGAGGTCGTAGGCCTCCTCGATCCGCTCCAGCGGGAAGCGGTGCGTCACCAGCGGCCGCAGGTCCACCCGGCCGGAGGCGATCACCGCCATCAGCCGCCGCATCCGCTCCTTGCCGCCGGGGCACAGCGTGGTGACGATGCGGTGGTCGCCGAGGCCGGCGGCGAAGGCGTCGAGCGGGATGCGCAGGTCGCTCGAATAGACGCCGAGCGAGGACAGCGTGCCGCCGGGGCGCAGCACGCGCAGGCTCGCCTCGAAGGTCGCCTGCGTGCCGAGCGCCTCGATCGCCACGTCCACCCCGCGACCGTCGGTCAGGCGCCGTACGGCCTCCACAGGGTCCTCGCGCCCGAAGTCCACGACGTGGTCCGCCCCGAGCCCGCGCGCCGCCTCCATGCGCTCCGGCACGCGCTCCACGCCGATCACCGTTGTCGCGCCCATCAGCCGCGCGCCCGCCGTCGCGCAGAGGCCGATCGGCCCCTGGGCGAAAACCGCGACGGTGTCGCCGATGCGCACCCCGCCGCTCTCCGCGCCGCCGAAGCCGGTGGACATGATGTCCGGGCACATCAGCACCTGCTCGTCCGCGAGGCCGTCCGGCACGGGGGCGAGGTTCGCCATGGCGTCCGGCACCAGGACGTACTCGGCCTGGCAGCCGTCGATGGTGTTGCCGAACCGCCAGCCGCCGAGCGGCTTCCAGCCGTGCGCCGTGCCCGCGCCGTCCTGCGAGCAGAACCCGCACAGGCAGGCGTTGCTGGTGCCGCTCGGCGTGATGGCGCCGGCGACGACCCGCTGGCCCTCCTTGTAGCCCTTCACGGCGGAGCCGAGGCGCTCGACCACGCCGACCGGCTCGTGCCCGATGGTGAGCCCTTCCGCGACCGGGTACTCGCCCCTGAGGATGTGGACGTCCGTGCCGCAAATGGTCGTGGTGGTGACGCGCACCAGCGCGTCGAGCGGCCCGACCTCGGGCACCGGCTTCTCGCGCAGCTGGATCCGGCCCGGCCCCGCGAACACGGCGGCCCTCATGGTCTTCGGCATGGCGCGCTCCCATCCGCGTCGTGGTGTGCGGAGTTGAGCCCGGCCGCGGCGATGGCGCATTGACCGAGCGCAAACGGCGAGACGAAGGGCTGTTCCGGGGGGCGGCGGGCGCCTTCAAGCGGCGCGCCGTGCCTTTCCCGCGCCGGGATCGCCGCCGGCCTGCCGCCCAGCCCGGCCCGATCCCTTGGCGCGGATGCCCTTCGCGGCTGGCGAGCGGTACGAACACCATTGGCAGGTCCGGATCGGCGCAGGAGCGCGCCGTGCCGCCGGCGAGCACGCCGGGGCCGCCGGGGTAGGTCGGGATCGCCGGATCGGGCGTGACTTCCCGTCGGGAGGTACGCGGTCCTGATGCGGGTCGGGCAGGGGTCGAGCGGCGGCGTGGGCGGCGCCTCCCCCTCGCGGCATCGATCCGGGTCGGGCGTGCCGCCGGCCCGGGCTGCTCCCCCGGCTGGCTTCGGCAATCGAGCCGGACGAAGGCGTTTGTTGACCGGGATCAATGCCCTTCCCGCTCCCCGCGTCGAAATGCGGGTGGGCGGCGAACGGCGGTCCGCGCGCACGCGGGCATCCTGCCGAATCCTGCAACGCGCGGGGAGACCTCATGGGACACAGCATCGATCTCGACTACGCCGTGGAGCGCGACGAGAGCCACTGGACGGTGAACTTCCAAGGCCAGCGCTGCGGATGGTTCCGGACCCGGGAAGCCGCCTTGGACTCCGCCACCTTGGATGCCGAGCGCGTCCGCAAGCTCGGCCACCGGGTGCGCGTCCTGCTCCGCCACGCGGATGGCGGCCTGCATGACGCCGAACCGCGTCCGCAGGCGGGAAGGAGCCAAGGCCCGCGCCCGTCCGAGCGGCCCTCCGCCACCGCTTAGCGTCCCGCGGTCGAGGCTGCCGCGCCGGCGTGTCCGCCGTCCGCACGCCGGCCGGCGGACCGACCAGAGGAGATGCCATGCCGAGCGGCCCCGAACGGCTCGCGGCGGCGAACCGCGCCGGTCCGGCGGCGCGGGCGCCCGAGTCACGGACGCCCGCGGCCCCCGAACCGCCTTGGCACGCGGTCCCTGCCGAGGAGGCCATGCGGGCGCTGGACACCGGCCCTGGGGGCCTGGGCGAGGACGAGGCCGCGCGGCGCGCGTCGGCCTTCGGCCCGAACCGGCTGCCGCAGCGGCGGCGGGCCGGGCCGCTCCGCGTCTTCGTCCGGCAGTTCGGGGATCCGCTGATCTACATCCTCCTGGCCGCGGCAGTCGCCTCCGTCGGCATGGGCGACGCCGGCGATGCCGTGTTCATCCTCGCCGTGCTGCTGCTGAACGCCGCGATAGGCGGCTACCAGGAGTGGAAGGCGGAGACCGGCGCCGAAGCCCTCCGGCGCATCGTCCGCGTCCGCGCCGTGGTGGAACGGGGCGGCGCCCGGCGCGAGGTGGACGGCGAGGATCTGGTGCCGGGCGACGTCGTGCATGTCGGGTCCGGCGTGGCCGTTCCGGCCGATGTGCGGCTCGTCGCGGCCCGGGAACTGCGCGTCGACGAGTCGTTGCTGACGGGCGAATCGGTCCCGGTCGCCAAGCGCGCGGACGCCGCCGTCGACGCCGGCGCGGGGCTCGGCGACCGCGCGACGATGCTGCACGCCGGCAGCGTCGTGCTCGCCGGCCGCGGCACCGGGGTCGTCTGCCGCACCGGCGGGCGCACCGAACTGGGCGGCGTCGCGCTGTCGCTCGGCGGGGCGGAGCAGGCCCCGCCGCTGGTGCTCCGCTTGCGCGCGTTCAGCCGCCGCGTCGCCGTCGTGGTGGTGGCGACGGCCGCTCTGCTGGGGTGCGTGCTGCTCCTGCGGGGCGAGGCGCCGGCGCAGGTGCTGCTTCTCGCGGTGGCGCTGGCGGTGTCGGCGATCCCGGAAGGGCTGCCCGTGGCGATCACGGTGGCGCTGTCGGTCGCCTCCAACCGCATGGCGCGGCGCAACGTGATCGTGCGGCTCTTGCCGGCGGTCGAGGGCCTCGGCGCCTGCACTCTGGTCGCCAGCGACAAGACGGGGACGCTGACCGCCAACCGCTTGACGGTCGCGCGGCTCTGGGTGCCTGGCCTCGGCGAGGTCGAGGCCGGCGGAAGCCCGGCCGGGGCGGCCGCGGCGCCGGTGCGGGGCTTGGCGGCCACCGGGGCGCTCTGCAACGAAGCCACGCTGCACCGGGCCACAGACGGTTCTGTGGCGGCCACCGGCGACACGGTGGACGCCGCCTTCCTCGTCTGGGCGGACGGGATGGGCCTCGGGCGCGAGGCGTTGCTGCCGCGTCACCCCCAGTTCGGGGCCATCGCCTACGAAGCGGAGCGGCGCTACGCGGCGTCGTTCAACCGGCACGACGGGCGCGTGCTCGCCCACGTGAAGGGCGCGGCCGACGCCGTGCTCCCCATGTGCGGCGGGGCGGACGCCGCAGCGGTGCGGCGCGCGGAAACGGGGCTCGCCCAGCAGGGGTACCGCGTCCTCGCCCTGGCGAGCGGCGAGGTCGGCGAGGACGCGGCGCGGCGGGGCGATCCCGCGGCGCTCGCCCGGCTGCGGTTCCTGGGGCTGGCGGGGCTCATCGACCCGATCCGGCCCGAGGTGCCCGAGGCCGTGGCGCGGTGCCGTGCGGCCGGCGTGGACGTGCGCATCGTCACCGGCGACCACCCGGCCACCGGCCTGGCCATCGCGCGCCGGCTGGGGCTCGCCTCGGACGCGGACCGGGGCGTCACCGGCGCCGAACTCGCGGCCGCCGGGGACGGGCGGGCGCGGGCCGGACTGGTGCACGGCGCGCGGGTGTTCGCCCGGGTCGAGCCCGCGCAGAAGACGGAGATCGTCCAGGCGCTGCAAGGCGCCGGCCACTTCGTCGCAGTGACGGGCGACGGCGTGAACGACGCGCCGGCGCTGCGCGCCGCGCACATCGGCGTGGCGATGGGCCGGAGCGGCAGCGACGTGGCCCGGGGCGCGGCCGACCTCGTGCTGGCCGACGACAATTTCGCGTCCATCGTCGCCGGCATCGAGGAAGGGCGGGTCGCCTACGACAACGTCCGCAAGGTGGTGTGGATGGCGGTCGCCACCGGCGCGGCGGAGATCCTGCTCATCGCCCTCGCGGTGCTGCTCGGCCTGCCGCTGCCGCTCACCGCCGTGCAACTGCTCTGGCTGAATCTGGTGACCAACGGCCTGCAGGACGTGGCGTTGGCCTTCGAGCGGGGCGAGCCTGGTGTCTTGGACCGCCCGCCGCGCCCCCCGGACGAGCCGCTCTTCGACCGGCGCATGGTCGAGCAGACCGTGCTGGCCGGCGCGACGATCGGCGGCGTCGGTTTCGCCGCCTTCTGGTGGATGGTCGAGGTCGCCGCGATGCCGGTCGAGGAAGCGCGGAACCTGCTACTTCTGCTGATGGTGCTGTTCGAGAACCTGCAGGTGCTCGGCTCGCGGTCGGAGACCCGCTCGGTCTTCCGGGTGCCGCTCGCCGCCAACCCGTTCGTGGTCATCGCCGTGGTCGCGGCGCAGGCGGTCCACGTCATGGCGATGCACGCGCCGGGCCTGAGCGGCGTGCTGGAGATCGCGCCGGTCGCGCCCGCGGCTTGGCTGTCGCTGCTGCCACTGGCCGCGAGCGTCGTCCTCGTCGGGGAAGCCTACAAGCGGCTGCGCCGGCGCCGTCCCGTGCCGGGGGGCGGGTGAAGCCGGCGCGCCGCCTAGGGCGGGTCCGGCGGCGGGCGCGGCGGTCAGATGCCGGCGGCGCCGAGCCACCGCGCGCCGAGCACGCCGACGCCGTAGGCCACGGCGCCCGCGGCCGCGCCGATCGCCAGCATCTCCGCGCCGGCGCGCACCCAAGGGCGCGGCGCGAAGAAGGAGCGGCCGGCGCCCACGGCGAACAGGGTCGCAAGGGCAAGGCCGGCCGCGGCGGCGAACCGGTTCCCGGGGGCCAGCGGGACCAGGTAGGCCAGCAGTGGCACCACCCCGGCGGCGACGAATCCCGTAAAGGTAGCGGCGCCGTTGCGCGCCGCCACCCGCAGCGCGGGCCTCTCCCCGTCCGCCTTCGAGCGCTGCGACAGCACGTTGCTGGCCGCCATGGAAACGCCGTCGGCGAACAGGTTGGCGAAGCCGAGCAGGAGGATGACGCGGGCCGGCAGGTCGGCGCCCACCACCCCGGCCACCACGGCGAAGGTCGTCACCACCCCGTCGTTCGCGCCGTAGACCAAGTCGGGCAGGTACCTCCGGACCGTCGCGCCGAGGCCGGCGTCGGCCGGGCTCACGCCGCTCGTCCATCGCCGGCGGGCCGGTCGTGCGACCACCCGCCGCGGCCCGCGCCGAACGCAGCGACGGAGCCGGGCGGCGCGGCACCGGCCGGGCGGCCGAAGGAGGGCGTCATCGGCGGGCCCCGACCCCGCCGAGTCAGGCGTTGCGCCGGTCCAGCGGGCAGGTGTCGACCCCGAGCAGGCCGTAAACCGGGCAGGTGCCGGCGAGCCCGGTGATCAGCGGCACCAACCCGACCAAGCCCCACCAGCCGAGCGGGCCGAACAGCCCGAGCGCCAGCAGGACGACCCCGGCCGCGATCCGCAGCCACTTGTCCGTGTTGCCGACGTTGCGCGTCATGGTCGCTCTCCTCCGCGTGTGTGGTTCATGTGCCCCGGAGACCGATGGTGGCGGGCCGCGTCCTGGGGCGCATTGATCAAACTCAAGCCGCCGCTGCGGCGCCCTCGGCCCAGGCGACGACGGCGTGCGCGGGCATGGCCCCGGTGCGGCGGGCGACCTCGCGGCCGCCGGCGAAGAGGGCCAGCGTCGGGATGCTGGCGATGCCGAGTTCCGCAGCGAGGCGGGGCGCGTCCTCGGTGGAAACCTTGGCCAGCCGCATCCGCGGTTCGAGCCGCGCCGCCGCCTGCTCGAAGGCCGGCGCCATGGCGCGGCACGGGCCGCACCATGGCGCCCAGAAGTCCACCAGCAGCGGTACGCCGCTCAGCCGCAGGTGGCGGCGGAACCGCTCCTCGTCGAGCGCGACGGGCTCGGCCCGGAACAGCGGCGCCTTGCACGCGCCGCAGCGCGGCCCGTCGCCTAGCCGTGCGGCGGGGGCGCGGTTGGCGGCGTCGCACCCCGGGCAGACGACCTGGACGGTTTCGCTCATGGCCCGGTCCCTCACGCGAGCGAAGCGGCCGCGCCGCCCTTGGCCTTCACCGGGATTTTCAGGTAGCGGACGCCGTTCTCCTCGGCTTCCGGGAA
>NZ_BAAAFZ010000114.1:0-1167 GCF_039523795.1 Craurococcus roseus
AAGCCGACCCAAGCGCCCCAGGGCAGGCCAGGGTTTCAACAGAGCATTAGGCGCTCTTAGCCACCGCGGCACGACACGCCTTTGCGCTCCGCGCTGCCCTCCGCCCCGGCGGCGCGTCAGCCGCTCCAAGGCCGCACCTGCCAGAGCGCGCGGACCGACGCGTCCACCCGCGCCGCCATGTCGCGGTAGGCCGCGCCCACCAACGGCCGGAGCGGCAGGGAGACGCGCTGCGCCTCCCGCAGGAAGGCGGGGTCGGCCAGCGCCGCGGCGAAGGCCTGCTCCAGCTTGGCCCGGACCGGCGCCGGCAGCCCCGGTGGCCCGGCGATGCCGCGGGCGGAACCCGCGACCCCGTCGAAGCCCTGCTCGCGGAAGGTCGGCACGTCCGGCGCCGCCTCCCAGCGCCGCTCCGCCGCCTGTCCAAGCGCGCGGACGCGACCCTCGCGCATCGCCGCCAGGATCTCCGCCATGTTGCCCACGCCGAGCTCGATGTGCCCGCCCAGCACCTGGGCCAGCAGCGGCGCAGACCTGGCGAAGGGCGCGTGAGTCATCGGCTGCAGACCGGCCAGGCCCTCCAGGCCCAGCATAAGCAGGTGGTCGTCCGAGCCGACGCCGGTGGTGCCGTAGTTCATCCGCCGCGGCCTGGCCTTGGCCGCCTGCACCAGGTCCTGCAACGTCCGGATCGGGGACGCGGCGACGACGTAGACGGTGCTCGGGTCGTCGACGGCGTTGGCGAGGAAGCTGAAGTCGAGCGGCCGGTAGCGGACCTGGCGTTCGAGCGGAAAGGTGCTGATCGCCGCCACCGCCAGCGCGCCCAGGGTGTGGCCGTCCGGGGCGGCGTTGAAGAGCGCCTCGAAGCCGACCTGCCCTCCCACGCCGGCGTCACCACCGTCTTCCGCCCCGGCCGCCGGCGGATGGCCGGCGGCACCCGGACCGTGATGCTGGCCGCCTCGCTCACGCCGCCACTCGCGTCGCGTCGGACGCACCCGCGCCCAGGTCACATAAGATCCTCGGCGGCGCGGCTGCGGAGCCGCAGCAGGCCGGCGGCCAGGATCGCGCACACCTCGCGCAAGTGCGGCGGGAGGTGCCGTGCTGCACGGCAATCAGGGTGAGAGCGCGTATTGCCTCATCTGAGAATGCTCCCGGGCCGGAGCCCGTTGCCTCATGACC
>NZ_BAAAFZ010000115.1:0-21836 GCF_039523795.1 Craurococcus roseus
CGCCGCGCGGTTGGCGCCGGACAGCGCGGCGGCGTTGGCCGCCCTGCTCGAACCGCTGCTGCGCGACGGGGTGGCGGTCACGCTCCACGTCGCCGGCGGCGAAGCGGCGGGGGCCGCGGCGCGCATCGGCGGGAGGCCGGGGCTCGCGGTGGAGGAGGACGCGGCGCTCGCGCCCGGGGACGCGCGGGCGTCCTGGCGTGGCGGCTCCGCGGTGTCGTCGCTGGCCGCGCGGCGCGCGGCGGTGGCCGAGGTCTTGGGCGCACTGGGTTTGCAGGAGGCATGACGGTGGCGGACACGGAATCTTTCGAGCCGGTGGGATCGACGGCGGTGGGCGAGGCCAGGGCGCCGCGCCCTTCGCCCTCCGCAGCGGGGCGCGACCTGGAAGCGGTCTACGACATCCCGGTGCAGGTTAGCGCGGTGCTCGGCCGCGCCACCATGCAGGTGTCGCAGCTCCTGAAGCTCGGCCGCGGCGCCGTGGTGGAGTTGGACCGCAAGCTCGGCGAAGCGGTGGACATCTACGTCAACAACCGCCTGGTGGCGCGCGGCGAGGTGGTGATGGTGGACGACAACCGGCTCGGCGTGACCATGACCGAGATCATCAAGGCCGAGAGGGCGGGGTGACGGCCATGGCGAGGGTCCTCATCATCGGCGCCGTGGAGGCCGAGCTCGGCCAAGCGGCGCGCATCGCCCAGGCGCGCGGGGCGGCCCTGGCGCAGGCGGACGGCGTCTCCTCGGGGCTGGCCCGGCTGCGCGGCGAGGGCGCCGACCTCGTGCTCTGCGACCTCGCGCACGACGTGGTCTGGCTTGTGGAGGCGATGGCGCGGGAGCGCATCGCCTGCCCGGTGATCGCCTGCGGGCGCGACCCGGACGCGGAGGCCGTCGTGCGCGCCATCCGCGCCGGGGCCAAGGACTTCCTGCCCTTGCCGCCGGACGCCGACCTCATCGCGGCCATGCTGGAAGCGGCGGCCGGCGAACGGCGCGAGGCGCCGGTCCACCGCGACCCTGCCATGGCGGCGGTGCTGAAGCGGGCGGGGCAGCTCGCCCGATCGGACGCCGGCATCCTCATCACCGGCGAGAGCGGCACCGGCAAGGAGGTGCTGGCCCGCCACGTCCACGCCCTCAGCCGCCGCGCGAAGGGGCCGTTCGTGGCGCTGAACTGCGCGGCGCTGCCGGAAAGCCTGCTGGAAAGCGAGCTGTTCGGCCACGAAAAGGGCGCCTTCAGCGGCGCGGTGGCCGCGCGCAAGGGCAAGTTCGAGCAGGCCGACGGCGGCACCCTGCTGCTTGACGAGGTGGGCGAGATGGACCCGCGCCTCCAGGCCAAGCTGCTGCGCGCCCTCCAGGAGCGGGAAATCGACAAGCTGGGCGGCACGCGCCCGGTGCGAGTGGACGTCCGCATCCTGGCCGCCACCAACCGCGACCTGATGGCGGAGGTGCGGGCCAACCGCTTCCGGGAGGACCTGTTCTACCGCCTCAACGTCGTCTCGCTCCGCCTGCCCGCGCTGCGCGAGCGGCCGGCCGACATCGAAGCGTTGGCGGCCCACTTCGCCGCCCGCTTCGCCGAGGCCAACGGCCTGCCGCGGCGCGCGCTGTCGGGGGAGGCGTTGGGGCTGCTGCTGGCGCACCCCTGGCCGGGCAACGTGCGCGAGCTGGAGAACACGATCCACCGCGCCGTGCTGCTGGCGCAGGGGCCGGCGATCCGGGCGGAGGCGATCGAGTTGACGCCGCTCACCGGCGGCCACGCGCACGCCGCGGCCGTCGCGGTCCCGGCGCCGGCATCCCCGGCCACCGCCGAAGTGCGGGGCGTTTCCGGGCTGGTCGGGCGCAAGGTCGAGGAGGTGGAGCGGGACCTGATCCTGGAAACGCTCACCCACTGCCTCGGCAACCGCACCCGCGCCGCGGAGATCCTCGGCATCTCCATCCGCACCTTGCGGAACAAGCTGCACGAATACCGGGCGCAGGGCGCCGAGGTGCCAGGGCAAACGGCGGTGCTCCAGCCCTACGCGATGGCGGGCTGAGCCGTGAACGGCGCCGCCTTCGCCCTGCCCGGTTGGCTCGGCCGCGCCCGGCCGGGCGGCGACGTGGCGCTCGCGTTGGGCGTCGTGCTGCTGCTCGCCGTGCTGGTGGTGCCGCTGCCGGCGCTGCTGCTGGACGCGGCGCTGGCCTTCTCCCTCACCGTCTCCGTGCTGGTGCTGATGGTGGCGCTGTTCCTCAAGCGCCCGCTCGACTTCACCTCCTTCCCGCAGCTCCTGCTGCTGACCACCTTGCTGCGCCTGGCGCTGAACGTCGCCACCACCCGCATCATCCTGACCCACGGCCACGAGGGGCCGCAGGCGGCGGGCCACGTCGTCCAGGCCTTCGGCGGCTTCCTGATGGGCGGCGACGTGGTGGTCGGCGTGATCGTCTTCGGCATCCTCCTGGTGGTGAACTTCATGGTCGTCACCAAAGGCTCGGGCCGCATCGCCGAGGTGGCGGCGCGGTTCAGCCTGGACGCCATGCCTGGCAAGCAGATGGCCATCGACGCCGACCTCTCCGCCGGGCTGATCGACGAGGCGGAGGCCCGGAAGCGCCGGCGCGAGTTGGAGGAGGAGAGCGCCTTCCACGGCGCCATGGACGGCGCCGCCAAGTTCGTGCGCGGCGACGCGGTCGCCGGCCTAATCGTCACCGGCATCAACCTTCTGGGCGGCTTCGCCATCGGCCTGCTCCGCCACGGGATGCCCTTCGCCGACGCCGCGTCCACCTTCGCCGCGCTGACCGTGGGCGACGGGCTGGTGTCGCAGATCCCGGCGCTGCTGGTCTCCATCGCGGCGGGCATAGTCGTCACCAAGGGCTCGGGCGAGGGCACGGCGGACCAGGCCATCGGCCGGCAGCTCGGCGGCGGGTGGAAGCCCCTGGCGCTCGCCTCCGGCGCCGCCGGCGTGATGGCGCTGCTGCCCGGGATGCCGCTGCTGCCCTTCCTCTTGCTGGCCGGCGGGTCCGGCGCCGCCGCCTGGTTCAAGCGCGAGGCCGAGCGCCGCCAAGCCGAGGCGCCGCCCCCGGACGCGGCCGCGGCACCCGCCGCCGAACCGCCGGCGTCCGACGCCCTGCGGATGGACCTGCTGCGGCTCGAACTCGGCTACGGCCTCTTGTCGCTGGCGGCCGGCGAGGCGCCGCGGCTGACGGAGCAGATCAAGGCGCTGCGCCGCTCCATGGCGCAGGAGATGGGCTTCCTGCTGCCGAGCCTGCGCATCCAGGACAACCTGGAGCTGCCGCCCGACACCTACGTGCTGCGGGTCAAGGAGATCGAAGCGGCGCGCGGCCAGCTCAAGCCGCCCATGCACCTCGCCATCGACCCCGCCGGCGGCGTGCCCGCCATGGCCGGGGAGAGGACCAACGAGCCGACCTTCGGCCTCCCCGCGCTGTGGATCGCGGAGGCGCTCAGGGACGAGGCGCTGGCGCGTGGCTGCACGGTGGTGGACGCGGCCGGCGTGCTCGCCACCCACCTGACCGAGACGGTGCGCGAGCACATGCCGGAGCTGCTCTCCTTCACGGAGACCCAGAAGCTCCTGGACGAGCTGCCGCGCGAGCACCAAAAGCTGGTGGCCGACGTGATTCCGTCGCAGATGAGCGTCGGCGGCGTGCAGCGGGTGTTGCAGGCCCTGCTCACGGAGCGAGTCTCCATCCGCGACCTGCCGACCATCCTGGAGGGCGTGCAGGAGGCGGTGGCGTCCGGCCAGCGCGGCATGTCCGGCATCATGTCCGTGGTGCGGGCGCGGCTGGCGCGGCAGCTCTCGGACGCGGCGCGGGGTCCGAACGGCTACGTGCCGCTCATCACCCTCTCCGCGGAGTGGGAGATGGCCTTCGCCGAAGCGCTGGTCGGCCCGCCGGAGGAGCGGCAGCTCGCCATGGCCCCATCCCGCCTGGGCGAGTTCATGGACAAGGTGCGCGACCGCTTCGACGCCGCCGCGGCGGCAGGCGAGGCGCCGGCGCTGGTCTGCTCGGGCGGCGTCCGCGGGCACGTGCGCGCCATCGTGGAGCGGTTCCGGCCGGCGACGACGGTGCTCGCCCAGGCGGAGATCCACCCGCGCGCCCGCATCCGCACCGTGGGGAGCGTCTGATCCAACATGCGCATCCGGGTCTTCACCGCGCCCCGCATGGCCGACGCCATGGCGATGGTGCGCTCCGAGCTGGGCGCCGACGCCGTGATCCTGGGCAGCCGCCGGACCTCGGGCAGCGTGGAGGTCACGGCGGCGCTGGAAGCGCCGGAGCCGGTCCTGGCCGTCCCGCCCGCCGCGCCGGCGGCCCCGGCAGGCGTCCTCGCGCGCCACGGCGTCCCCCATCAGCTCGCCGCCAAGCTCGAAGGCGACGGCGGGCCGCTCTCGGACTCGCTGGCGCGGCACCTCTCTTTCGCGCCCTTGCCCGACGCCGCGGGGCGCCCGCTGCTGCTCGCCGGCCCGTGCGGCGCTGGCAAGAGCCTGACCTGCGCCAAGCTGGCGGCCCGCGCCGTGCTCCGGGGCGGCGGCGCCCCGCCTCTGGTGGTCACGGCCGACGGGCAGCGCGCGGGCGCCACGGAGCAGCTCGCCGCCTTCGCCCGCGTCCTCAACGCGCCGCTGGTGTCCGCGCCCGATCCGGCGGCGGCGGCGGCGGCGGTGGCGCGGCGGGGCGAGCGGCAGCCCGCACTGATAGACACGGCAGGCTGCGACCCGTTCGACCCGGCGCAGGCCGCGTCCCTGTTGGCGCTGGCGCGGGCGAGCGGCGCCGCCATCGTCGCCGTCCTGCCCGCCGGGCTGGACGCCCAGGAAGCCGCCGACCTCGCGCGCGCCTTCGCCGTGCTGGGCGCGCGACACCTGGTGCCGACCCGGCTCGACGCAGCGCGCCGCCTGGGCGGCGTGGTGTCCGCCGCGGCGGCCGGCCTCGCCTTGACGGAGGCCGGCACCGGCCCGGGCGTGGCGGACGGCCTTTCCCCCCTTACCCCCGAATGGCTCGCGCGGCGGCTCGAACGGGGCTGGTCCGCGCCGCAGGAGGTGTCCCCGTGATCCCCGAACCCCTCCCGTCCGCCACCGCCGCAGCCGGCCGGGGCGGGCGCTTGATCGCGGTCGCCTCCGGCAAGGGCGGGGTGGGCAAGACTTGGCTCGCCGTCACCCTGTCGCACGCGCTGGCCCTGGCGGGGCGGCGGGTGCTGCTCGTGGACGCCGACCTCGGCCTCGCCAACGTGGACGTGCAACTCGGGCTGGAGCCCGGCCAGCACGGCCTGCCCGCCGTGCTGGCCGGGCGTGTTCCGGTGGCCGAAGCGGCGCGCCCGCACCCGGCCCTCGGCTTCGACATCCTGGCGGGGTGCTCCGGGTCCGGGGCCCTGGCCGGTCTGGACGAGGCGGCGCACCTCGGCCTCCTCGGGATGCTGCGGGAGGCGGGCCACCGCTGGGACGACATCGTGCTGGACCTCGGCGCCGGGCTCGACCGGGGCGTGCGCGCCTTGGCGGCCGGCGCGGACCTCCTGCTGGTGGTCGCCACCGCGGAGCCGACCAGCCTCACCGATGCCTACGCCGTGCTGAAGCTCCACCGCCGGGACCGCCCGGGGGGCGACGCCCGGCTGGTAGTGAACCAAGCAACGGACCGGGTCGCGGGCGAGCGCACATGGCAGAGCCTAAACCGCGCCTGCGCGAGCTTCCTCGGCGGCGGTGTCCGCTTGGCCGGGGTGCTGCGCCGCGACCCGCGCGTCGCGGACGCGATACGCCGCCAAACGCCCTTCCTGTCGCGGCACCCGGCCGGACCTTTGGCCTCGGACGTGGAGGCGTTGCGGGCGGCGATCGGCGAAGGGTGATGCACGGAACGCACAGGTCACGCCAAAGCTATGCGGCCGCGGGAAACGCTTGCTGGGATAGTTGCTTCGGCCGCCGTCTCGCGGCAACTCTCAATCCCATCTGCGAAGGCATGCAACGGGACGGCCGGTTCGCAGGCGTTGTCCGGAGGTATACGATGAAGCCACGCCTCGCCGCCGCCGCCGCGGGCCTCTTGTCCGTCCTGCCGTTCATGGCGTCGGCGCAGCCCGTCACCGGTCCCTATGTCGGTGCTGGCGCGGGCATCAACCTGTGGCACGACAGCACGTCGCGCGGCTTCCGGATCAACGACGAAGACATCGGCATCGTCGGCCTGGGCTCGCTCGGCTACGGCTTCGGCAACGGCCTCCGTGCCGAGGTCGAGGGCAACTTCCGCGAAAGCGAGATCGACCGCATCGCTGGCCCGGGCCCCGGCGGCATCGTGGGCACCAGCGGCTACCTCCGCAACTACGGCGTGATGGGCAACGTCCTGTTCGACCTCGATTTCTCGGGCTTCGGCTTCCGGCCGGGCGGCCTCATGCCTTATGTCGGCGTCGGCGCCGGTTACGTCTGGACCGAAATCAAGAACGCGCGGGTCAACGTCGGCGGCAGCAGCTTCCGCATCGACGACATGGACGGCAATTTCGCCTACCAGGGCATCCTCGGCTTGGCATACGGCTTCAACAACGCCGTGCCCGGCCTCGCGCTGACCAGCGAGGTGCGGTACCTTGGGACGCTCAACCCCAAGCTGGACATAGACCGCACGGCCGGCCCGGCGCAGGCGAGCGTGCCCGGCTCTCTCCGGCTCGAAAACAACAACATCTCGGTGCTGCTCGGCCTGCGGTATGCGTTCATGGCGCCGCGCCCGGCGCCTGTAGCCGAAGCGCCGCCGCCGGCCCCGCCACCCGCCACGGCGCGCACCTACCTGGTGTTCTTCGACTGGAACCGCGCGGACCTGACCTCGCGGGCGCGGGAGATCATCGCGGAGGCCGCGCAGAACGCCCGGCGCGTGTCGTCCACCCGCATCGAGGTGGCGGGCCACGCCGACCGCTCCGGCACGCCGCAGTACAACCAGCGCCTGTCGCAGCGCCGGGCCGAGGTGGTGGCGTCGGAACTGGTGGCCCGCGGCATCTCGCGCAACGAGATCGGCGTGACCGCCTTCGGCGAGAGCCGCCCGTTGGTGCCCACCGCCGACGGCGTGCGCGAGCCGCAGAACCGCCGCGTCGAGATCGTGCTCCGGTAAAAGGCACGGGCCGGACGGACCGCAAAAAGGGCGGGGGCTCAGCCCCCGCCCTTTTTCTTTGGGCGCTGAGACGCGGATCCGGAGGGCCATTGGGACGCGCCGCGTTCCGTCCGCCACCCCCCTCCTTACGAACCCGTTTCCTCGCCTGCTACCCCGCAGCCCGTCCTTTCGCGGCCAAGCCCTGGGGCGCCGTGTCGGCGAACCGCGAGCTTGACATGAAGAAGCCGCGATCGTCACAAGCGAAACGCTCGCGCTCGTGGCTGCGGTGGAAACGCGGCAAGACGGCCTCCACGCTGTAGGAGGCGGCTCCCAGTTCTCCACGCCATTGTGGGGCTTTTCGTCCGGCCAGGCCGTGGCGCGGGGCGATCACGACGTTTGTGCGGTTGACCGCAGCCGATGCCCGGCAGATGCGGCGAACGATGTCCGGGCTCCAGCCGGGCTGGTTCGAACCGTCCCCTGCCCGATGCGCCAACGTTCCATCGGCCAAGGCAGAGACGGCGGCGGCTACGCGGCCGTGGCGCCCTCCGCGTCGGCGTCCTGCTGCTCGGGCTTCGGGCCGCTATCCTGGCCCTTGGCGGCCGGGTCGCGGTCCACCAGTTCGATCACCGCCATCGGCGCGGCGTCGCCGTAGCGGATGCCGGCCTTCAGCACCCGGCAGTAGCCGCCAGGCCGGGCGCGGTAGCGGTCGGCCAAGGTTGTGAAGAGCTTGTCCACCACCCTCTCGTCCATGATCTGGGCGTAGGCCTGCCGGCGGGCGTGCAGCCCGCCCCGCTTGCCGAGCGTGATGATCCGCTCGACGTAGGGACGTAGCTCCTTGGCTTTGGGCAAGGTGGTCGTGATCTGCTCGTGTTTGAGCAGCGATGTCGCCATGTTGCGGAACATGGCGAGCCGGTGGCTGGACGTGACGTTCAGCTTCCGTCCGGCGATCCTGTGGCGCATCTCAGTCTATCCCAGTGTGGTGCCGGTCGGCCGGTCAGAACGGTTCTTCGAGCTTCTTGGCGAGGTCCTCGATGTTCTCCGGCGGCCAACCCGTCACGGTCATGCCCAGGCCGAGGCCCATCGAGGACAGCACCTCCTTGATCTCGTTCAGCGACTTGCGGCCGAAGTTCGGCGTGCGGAGCATCTCCTGCTCCGACTTCTGCACCAAGTCGCCGATGTAGACGATGTTGTCGTTCTTCAGGCAATTCGCCGAACGCACCGAAAGCTCCAGCTCGTCCACCTTGCGGAGCAGGTTGCGATTGAAGGGCAGGTCGTCCCGCTCTTCCTCGACCTTGCGCTCGCGCGGCTCGTCGAAGTTGATGAAGAGCTGGAGCTGGTCCTGCAAGATGCGCGCAGCCAGCGCCACCGCGTCCTCCGGCGCCACCGTCCCGTCCGTCTCCACGGTCAGCACGAGCTTGTCGTAGTCCGTCACCTGGCCTACGCGGGTGGGCTCCACCCGGTAGGCGACGCGGCGCACCGGCGAGTAGATGGCGTCCACCGGGATCAGCCCGATCGGCGCGTCCTCCGGCCGGTTCTGCGACGCCGGTACGTAGCCCTTGCCGGTGTCCACCGTCAGCTCCATCGACAGCTTGGCGCCGTCGTCGAGCGTGCAAATCACCAGGTCGGGGTTGGCGATCTCGATGTCGCCGGTGGTCTGGATCTGCCCGGCCGTGACCTCGCCCGGCCCGTCCGCGGTGAGCGCGAGCCGCTTCGGCCCCTCGCCCTGCATCCGGATGGCGAGCTGCTTGACGTTGAGCACCAAGTCCGTGACGTCCTCGCGCACGCCCTGGATGCTGCTGAACTCGTGCAGCACGCCGTCGATGCGCAGGCCGGTGACGGCCGCGCCTTGCAGCGACGACAGCAGCACCCGCCGCAACGCGTTGCCCAGCGTCATGCCGAAACCGCGCTCCAGCGGCTCCGCGACGATGGTCGCGCTGCGCTGCGCGTCGGCGCCGACTTCGACGCCGAGCTTCTCGGGGCGGATCAACGACCGCCAATTCCTCTCGATCACGAGCAGTCTCCTACCGCGTACCCATGACGCGCCGCGCGGGAGCGGCGGCGCGCGAAACTTGAAAACGGCGCGGCGTCAGACCCGCCGGCGCTTGCGCGGCCGGCACCCGTTGTGCGGGATGGGCGTGACGTCCTTGATCGCCGTCACGTAGAAGCCCACCGACTGGAGGGCGCGCAGCGCGCTCTCGCGGCCCGAGCCGGGGCCGCTCACCATGATTTCGAGCTGCTCCATGCCGTGCTCGCGGGCCTTCTTGCCGGCGTCCTCCGCCGCGACCTGGGCCGCGTAAGGCGTGGACTTCCGGCTGCCCTTGAAGCCTTGGCTGCCCGAAGACGACCACGCGATGGCGTTGCCCTGGGCGTCGGTGATCGTGACGATCGTGTTGTTGAAGCTGGCGAGCACGTGCGCCACGCCGGAGGCGATGTTCTTCCGCTCCTTGCGGCGGGGGGCCCGTGCGCCGGCCCTGGGTTCGCGCGCCATCCTACTTCGTCACCTTCTTCTTGCCGGCGATCGGCACCGCCTTGCCCTTGCGCGTGCGCGCGTTGGTGTGGGTCCGCTGGCCGCGGACCGGGAGGCCGCGGCGGTGCCGCAGGCCGCGGTAGCAGGCCATGTCCATCAGCCGCTTGATGTTCATCGCGACCTCGCGCCGAAGGTCGCCCTCGACGCGGTAATCGCGGTCGATCAACTCGCGGATCCGGAGGATCTCCTCGTCGGTGAGCTGGTTGACGCGCCGCTCGCCGGGGATGTTCAGCTTGTCGCAGATGTCCTGCGCGTTCTTCGGCCCGATGCCGTATATGTAGCGCAGCGAGATCGGCACACGCTTGTTGGTTGGGATGTTCACGCCGGCAATGCGAGCCACTTCACCGCTCCTGCTCGCGCCGGTCGGCGACAGGGCGCCGCCCGGCGGGTTGTTCGTTCCGATCCGCTTCCGAAATGCCGAAGCCCAGGGGCGGTTCGGAAACCGCCCCCGGCTCGAAAGCGGGGCATTTAGGCTGTAGCCGGAGCGAGGTCAAGCCTGACCGGGCCCTTTTCCCGGCTGCGCGGCCTGCGGTCCGGCCAAGACGGCTTCGATCTGGGCGGCGACCTTGTCCATCTCCGCCATGCCGTCCACCACTCGCAGCAGGCCGTTCGCGCCGTAGTAGGGCAGCAGCGGCGCGGTCTGGCGGTGGTAGGCTTCCAACCTCGACCGGACCGTCTCGGCGTTGTCGTCCGACCGGCGCGTGAACTCCTTGCATCCGCATACGTCGCAGACGCCCTCAACCTTCGGGCGCTTGAAGCGGTCGTGGTAACCCTGGCCGCAGTTGGCGCAGGTGAAGCGGCCGGAGATGCGCTCCACCAGCGCCGCATCGTCCACTTGCAATTCGATGACGTGGTGCAGCGGCGTTGCCTTGGCGGCGAGCATGGCGTCCAGCGCTTCGGCCTGGCGGACGGTGCGGGGGAAGCCGTCGAGTATGAAGCCGAAGGCGCCGGAGGAGGACACGTCCACCCGCTGCTCCAGCATGGAGATGATGATGGCGTCCGGCACCAGTTCGCCGCGCTCCATGATCGCCTTGGCCTGGAGGCCGATCGGCGTGCCGGCCTTGACCTCGGCGCGGAGCATGTCGCCGGTCGAGATCTGCCGCAGGTTGTGCCTTTCCTCCAACAGCTTGGCCTGCGTGCCTTTGCCGGCGCCGGGCGGCCCGAGCAGGATGAGGTTCATTGCGACGCTTCCCCTTACGAGCGCGGGCGGGGGGCGCCGCGGCCGCCCAGGCGCGCCTTGCGGATCAGCCCCTCGTATTGGTGGGCGAAGAGGTGCGACTGCACCTGCGCCACCGTGTCCATGGTCACGGACACGATGATGAGCAGCGACGTCCCGCCGAAGTAGAACGGCACCCCGTACCGGCTGATGAGGATCTCGGGCAGCAGGCACACGACGCACAGGTAAACGGCGCCGACGGCCGTGAGGCGCGTCAGGATGCGGTCGAAGTAGTCCGCCGTGTTCTGGCCGGGCCGGATGCCGGGGACGAAGCCGCCGTACTTCTTCAGGTTGTCCGCCGTCTCCTGCGGGTTGAAGACGATGGCCGTGTAGAAGAAGGCGAAGAAGACGATCAGCGCCGCGTAGAGCAGCATGTAGAGCGGCTGCCCGTGGGCGAGCAGGTTCGAGATCGTCAGCAGCCAGCCGCCCTCGCCCGTGTCGGCGGAGAAGCCGGAGATGGTGGCGGGCAGCAGCAGCAGCGACGACGCGAAGATCGGCGGGATGACGCCGGAGGTGTTCAGCTTGAGCGGCAGGTGGGTGTTCTCGCCGCCGAACATGCGGTTGCCGACCTGCCGCTTCGGGTACTGCACCGGGATGCGCCGCTGCGCCCGCTCCACGAACACCACCAGCGCGATGACGGCCAGCGCCATCGTCAGAAACAGGATGATGAACACGGTGGAGAGCGCGCCGGTGCGGCCCAGCTCCAGCGTCGCCACCAGCGCCGAGGGCAGGTTGGCGACGATGCCGGCGAAGATGATCAGGCTGATGCCGTTGCCGATGCCACGCGCGGTGATCTGCTCGCCGAGCCACATCAGGAACATGGTGCCGCCGACCAAGGTGACGACGCAAGACAGCCGGAAGAACAGGCCGGGCTCTATGACCGCCGGGCCGAAGCTGCCGCGTATGCTCTCCAGCCCGACCGAGATGGCGTAAGCCTGGAACACCGCGATGAAAACGGTGAGGTACCGGGTGTACTGGTTGAGCTTCTTGCGGCCGGACTCGCCCTCTTTCTTGAGGGCTTCGAGCGTCGGCACCGCCGAAGCCATCAACTGTATGATGATGCTGGCCGAGATGTAGGGCATGATGTTCAGCGCGAACACCGTCATGCGCCCGAGGGCGCCGCCGGTGAACATGTCGAACATGCCGAGGATGCCGCCGCCGTGCTGCTGCAGCATCTCCGCCATCACGGAGGCGTCCACGCCGGGCACGGGAACGTAGGTGCCGATGCGATAGACGAGCAGCGCGCCCAAGGTGAACCAGATGCGCTTCTTCAACTCGGTGGCCTTGGCCAGCACACCGAGGTTGAGATTGGCCGCTAACTGCTCTGCGGCGGAAGCCATGAAAGCCTGATCCTTACGGTGCCGGCGGTCCCGCCGACGTGGAGGCCCCGGCGCGACGTGCCGGGGCCGCTCCTGTCATACCACGGCGCCGGCCGGGCGCATCGCCCCGCCCCCGCCCTCTCACTCGGAGGTGGGGGCTTCCTCGGCGGCGGCGGCCTTGGGCGGGATCAGGACGTTGACCGTCCCGCCCGCCGCCTGCACGGCAGCCACCGCTGCGGCGGAAGCGCCGGACACGGTGATGGTGATCGGCCGAGTTATCTCGCCGTGGGCCAGCAGCCGCACGCCGGCGAATTTGGGCCCGGAGCGCACCACTCCCGCCTCGCGCAGCTTGTCCTCGTCCAGCGGCTGGGAGGCGTCCAGGCGGCCGGCCTCGAACGCCTTCTCCAGCGCGAGCAGGTTGAGCGGCGCGTAGACCTTGCGCGACGGGTTGACGAACCCGCGCTTGGGCAGGCGCCGGTAGATCGGGAGCTGGCCGCCCTCGAACCCGTTCAGGGACACGCCGGTCCGGGCCTTCTGGCCCTTCACGCCGCGGCCGGAGGTCTTGCCCTTGCCGGAACCGATGCCGCGCCCGAGGCGCTTGGACTTGCGCCGCGCGCCCGGGTTGTCGCGCAATTCGTTGAGCTTCATGAGCGGATTCCCCCGTTCAGCCTTCCACCTTCAGCAGGTGGGCGACCTTCCGGATCATGCCGCGGACGGAAGGGGTGTCCTCCAGTTCCCGCGTGCGGTGCATCTTGTTGAGGCCGAGGCCGATCAGCGTCTCCTTCTGCCCCGGCTTGCGGCCGATGGGCGAGCCGATCTGCGTGACCTTCACGGTCTTTTTCGCCGCGTCAGACACTCGGCGCCTCCGCGGCGGTCGTTTCCGCCGGCGCCGCCTTGTCGCGGCGCGGACCGAGGAAGTCCGACACCTTCTTGCCCCGCCGCGCAGCCACGGCGCGCGGGCTGGTGGCCCGGCCGAGCGCGGCGAAGGTCGCCTTGATCATGTTGTGCGGGTTGGTGGAGCCGGTGCACTTGGCCACCACATCGCCCAGGCCCAGCGTCTCGAACACGGCGCGCATCGGGCCGCCGGCGATGATGCCGGTGCCCGCCGGCGCGGCGCGCAGGATGACGCTGCCGGCGCCGTACTGGCCGGTGATGTCGTGGTGCAGCGTCCGGCCTTCCCGCATGGGGACGCGAATCATGGTGCGCTTGGCCTGCTCGGTCGCCTTGCGGATCGCTTCCGGCACCTCGCGCGCCTTGCCGGCGCCCCAGCCGACGCGGCCCTTCTGGTCGCCCACGACCACCAGCGCGGCGAAGGAGAAGCGCCGTCCGCCCTTCACCACCTTCGCCACGCGGTTGATGGTGACGAGCTTGTCCTTGAAGTCGTCGTCCCCGCTGCGGTCCTGACGCTGGTCGCGGTCGCGGCCGCGCCGCCCGCGGTCGCCGTCGCCCCCGCCGCTTCTCGGTTCACGTGCCATTGCCGGCCTTCCTCAGAACTGCAACCCGCCCTCGCGGGCGGCGTCGGCCAGGGCCTTGACCCGGCCATGGTAAAGGTAGGGTCCGCGGTCGAAAACCACCTCGGTCACGCCGGCCGCGACGGCCCGCTCGGCCACGCGCTTGCCGACCGCGACCGCGGCGTCCTTATCGGCGCCGGTGCGGAGCCCGTCGCGCATCTCCTTCTCCAAGGAGCTGGCGGAGGCGAGTGTCTTGCCCTGCGTGTCGTCGATGACCTGGGCGTAGATGTGCCGCCCGGAGCGGAACACAGACAAGCGGACCCGGCCGCCGCCCCTGGTGCGGAGGCGGTAGCGGAGCCTGCGGCGGCGGCGCGCTTGCGCTTCGAATTTGTCGGCCATTACTTCTTCTTGCCCTCCTTGCGGAGGATCTGCTCGTTCTCGTACTTGATGCCCTTGCCCTTGTAGGGTTCGGGCGGGCGGTACGCGCGGATCTCGGCGGCGACTTGGCCGACCTGCCGCTTGTCGGCGCCTTCGACGCGGACGGCGGTGGGGCGCTCGCAGGTGATCTTGACGCCGGGGGGAACCGGGTAGCGCACCTCGTGGCTGTAGCCGAGGTTCAGGACCAGATCCTTGCCCTGCACGGCGGCGCGGTAGCCGGTGCCGGTGATCTCCATGTTCTTGGCGAAACCCGCCGAGACGCCGGTGACCATGCTGTTGACCAGGCTCCGCGTCGTGCCCCACATGGTGCGCGACCGGCGGTCGTCACGGCGCGGCTTCACGGCGACCTGGCTGTCCTTGATGTCGACGTCCACGTCGTCGGTCAGCGGCAGCTTCAGCTCGCCGTTCTTGCCCTTGGCGACGAGCGTGCGGCCTTGCAGCGTCACCTGCACGCCCTGGGGGATGGATACGGGGTACTTGCCCACGCGAGACATGATGGGCGCTCCTCAGAACACGCGGCAAAGCACCTCACCGCCGACATTGGCGGTGCGGGCTTCGTTGTCGCTCATCACCCCACGGGGGGTGGACAGGATGGAGATGCCGAGGCCGTTGTAGAACTTCGGCAGCTCCGCGATCTTCGAGTAGACGCGCCGGCCGGGCTTGGAGACGCGGGTGATCTCCTTGATAGCCGGCTCGCCCTCCGAATACTTGAGCTCGATCTGCAGGTTGCTGATGCCGGGGCGGATTTGCTCCATCTGCCACGCGCGGATGTAGCCCTCGCGCTTCAGCACCTCCAGCACGTTCGCGCGCAGGCGGCTCGCCGGCGCGACGCAACGGGACTGCCGCGCGCGCTGCGCGTTGCGGATGCGCGTCAGCATATCGCCCAGGGGGTCGGACAACGACATGCGGTGTCTCCCTCCCTTACCAGCTCGCCTTGACCACGCCGGGGAGTTGGCCGGTGTTGGCCAGCTCCCGCAGCATGTTCCGGCTGAGCTTGAACTTGCGGTAGTTGCCGCGCGGGCGCCCGGTCAACTCGCAGCGCAGCCGTACGCGGTTGCGGGCGCCGTTGCGCGGGAGCTGCGCGAGCTTCAGGGTCGCGTCGAAGCGGTCCTCGACTGGGAGCGAGCGGTCCATGACGATGTCCTTCAGCGCGCGCCGCTTGGGTGCGTGCAGCTTGGACAGCGCTTCGCGCCGCTTGTTCTTCTGGACCGACGAAGTCTTGGCCATGCGTGGTTGTCCTCCGGAACCTGGCCGCGCGGCGAAGCCCGCCGCCCGGCCGGTTTTCCTGAATCAGTTGGAAAAGGGGAGCTGGAACGCCTTGAGCAGCGCCTTCGCTTCCTTGTCCGTCTTCGCCGTCGTGACGAACTGGATGTCCATGCCGCGCACCGTGTCCACCCGGTCGTAGTTGATCTCCGGGAACACGATCTGCTCCTTCAGGCCCATGGCGTAGTTGCCCCGCCCGTCGAAGCCGCGGTTGCCCGGAATGCCGCGGAAGTCGCGGACCCGCGGGAGCGCGATGGTCACGAGCCGGTCGAGGAACTCGTACATCCTCGCCTTGCGCAGCGTGACCTTGCAGCCGATGGCCTGCCCTTCGCGGATCTTGAAGCCCGCGATGGCCTTCTTGGCCTTGGTCCGCACCGGCTTCTGGCCGGAGATCGCCGTCATGTCGGCCACCGCGGCGTCCAGCTTCTTGCTGTCGCCCGCCGCCTCGCCGACGCCCATGTTGATGACGATCTTCTCCAGCTTCGGCACTTCCATGGGGTTGCCGTAGCCGAACTCCTTGGTGAGCTCGGCCCGCACCGTGTCCACGTAGAACCGTTGCAACCGCGGCATCTCGCGCGCCACGTTGCGGTTGGGGGCGCTCTGTTCCTGCTGCTGCTCGCTCATGCGCCGATCACCTCGCCGGAGCGCTTGGACACCCGGACCTTTTTGCCGTCCTCCAGCGTCTTGAAGCCCACGCGGGTGGGCTTGTCGGACGCCGGGTCGATCAACGAAAGGTTCGACAGGTGGATGGGCGCTTCCTTCTCCACGATCCCGCCTGGGGCGTTCATCCCCTGCGGCTTCTGGTGGCGCTTCACCATGTTCACGCCGCGCACCAGGGCGCGTTCGTCCTTCGGCGACACGGAAAGGACCTCCCCGCGCTGCCCCTTGTCGCGCCCGGCCATCACCTGGACCCGGTCGCCCTTGCGGATCTTGGCCGCCACGGTCAGAGCACCTCCGGCGCCAGGCTGATGATCTTCATGTACCGCTTCGCCCGCAGCTCGCGGACGACCGGCCCGAAGATGCGCGTGCCGATGGGCTCGCCCTGCTTGTTAATCAGCACGGCGGCATTGCTGTCGAAGCGGATGGCGGTGCCGTCCACCCGGCGCACCGGGTAGGAGGTGCGCACGATCACCGCGCGGTGGACCTCGCCCTTCTTCACCTTGGCGCGCGGGATGGCCTCCTTGACGGAAACCACGATCACGTCCCCGACGCCCGCGGTCTTCCGCCGCGAGCCGCCGAGCACCTTGATGCACTGCACCCGGCGCGCGCCGGAGTTGTCGGCGACCTCCAGGTTCGATTCGGCGTGGATCATGCCGGCGCTCCTTCAACCTGCGCCACGGGGGCGGAGGCGGCGGCGCCCCGGCCGTCGTGCGGGGCGCCGTTGCGCTGCACCACCAGCCAAGCCTTGCGCTTGGAAATGGGCGGGCACTCCTCGATCTGCACGGTGTCGCCTTCCTTGCAGACGTTGCCCTCGTCGTGCGCCGCGTACTTCTTCGAGCGCCGGATGAACTTCTTGTAGAGCGGGTGCATCACGCGACGCTCGACAAGCACCGTCACGGTCTTGTCCATCTTGTCGCTGACCACCCGGCCCGTGAGGACGCGCTTCGGCATAAACCGCTGGTCTCCTCAGCCCTTGGGTTGGTTGGCGGCGGCGGCGCGGTGCCGCTCGCCCAGGATCGTCTTGGCGCGAGCGATGTCGCGCCGCACCGCCTTGATGCGGCCCGTCGCCTCCAACTGCCCGCTGGCGCGCTGGAAACGCAGGTTGAACTGCTCCTTGCGCAGGTCGAGGACCATCGCCTTGAGCTCGTCGTCCGACTTCGCGCGGACGTCCGCGATCTTCGTGCCCGTCGCCATCACGCCGCCTCCGCCGCGCCGCCGACGCGCACCACGATCTTCGTGCGGATCGGCAGCTTCGCCGCGCCAAGGGTCAGGGCCTCGCGGGCCGTGTCCGTCGGAACGCCGTCGATCTCGAACATGATGCGGCCCGGCTTGATCCGCGCCACCCAGTACTCGGGCGAGCCCTTGCCCGAGCCCATGCGGACCTCGGCCGGCTTGGTCGAGACCGGCACGTCCGGGAAGATGCGTATCCACACGCGGCCCTGGCGCTTCATGGCGCGGGTGATCGCGCGCCGCGCCGCCTCGATCTGGCGGGCCGTGACGCGCTCGGGTTCCAACGCCTTGAGGCCGTACCCGCCGAAGCTCAGGGAGAATCCCCCCTTCGCCAAGCCGTGGATGCGGCCCTTGTGGGCCTTGCGGAATTTCGTGCGCTTAGGCTGAAGCATTTCGAACCATCCTCAGCGCTGCGGCGCCTGCTCGGCCGCGCGCTTGTCCTGCGCCAGCGGGTCGTGCGCCAGAACCTCGCCCTTGAAGATCCAGACCTTCACGCCGCAGGTGCCGTAGGTCGTCTTGGCGGTGGCGGTGCCGAAGTCGATGTCGGCGCGCAGCGTGTGCAGCGGCACGCGGCCTTCGCGGTACCACTCCATGCGGGCGATCTCGGCGCCGCCGAGCCGGCCGGAGCAGTTGATGCGGATGCCGCCGGCGCCGAGGCGCATGGCGCTCTGCACCGCGCGCTTCATGGCGCGCCGGAAGGCCACCCGGCGCTCGAGCTGCTGCGCGATGTTCTCCGCCACCAGCGTCGCATCGATCTCGGGCTTCCGGATCTCGACGATGTTCAGCGAGACCTCGGCGTTGGCGAGCTTGGCGAGGTCCTTGCGGAGCACCTCGATGTCCGCGCCCTTCTTGCCGATCACGACGCCCGGCCGCGCGGCGTGGATCGTCACGCGCGGCTTCTTCGCCGGGCGCTCGATCACAACGCGGCTGACGCCCGCGCCGCGGAGGCGGGTGCGCAGCTTCTCGCGCAGCTTCAGGTCCTCGTGGAGCAAGCGCGAATAATCGTCGCCCGCGAACCAGCGGCTGTCCCAGGTCCGGTTGATGCCGAGCCGGAAGCCGATCGGATTGACCTTCTGACCCATGTCAGGCCGCCTCTTGCTGCGGCGTCGGTTCCGCCGTCTGCTGCTGCTGCTCGGCCACCACGATGGTCAGGTGGCTGAACCACTTCTCGACGCGCGCCGAGCGCCCACGGCCGCGGGCGTGGAAGCGTTTCATCACGATCGCCCGGCCGACCTCCACACGTGACACGACGAGCTGGTCCACGTCGAGCCGGTGGTTGTTCTCGGCGTTGGCGACGGCGCTCTCCAGCGTCTTCTTCACGGTCTGGGCGATGCGGCGCTTGCTGAAGGTCAGCGTGGCTATCGCGTCCTGCGCGCTCCGGCCCCGGATCAGGCCGGCCACGAGGCCCAGCTTGCGCGGGCTCACCCGGATGTTCCGCGTGATGGCCTGCGCCTCGGTGTCGGCGAGATCGCGCTCGCGCTTCGGCTTGCCCATCGGATCAGCCCCGCTTCGCTTTCTTGTCCGCCGCGTGACTGGTGAAGGTGCGCGTCGGCGAGAACTCGCCGAACTTGTGCCCAACCATGTTCTCCGTGACCTGCACCGGGATGAACTTCTTCCCGTTGTAGACGCCGAAGACCAAGCCCACGAACTGCGGCAGGATCGTGCTGCGGCGCGACCAGATCTTGATGACCTCGTTGCGCCCGGACGCCCGTGCGGCTTCCGCCTTGTTCAACAGGTAGCCGTCCACGAACGGCCCCTTCCATACGCTGCGCGGCATGGCCTATCAGCCCTTCGTCGCGTGGCGGCGCCGGATGATGAGCCGGTCGGTCCGCTTGTTGCTGCGCGTCTTCGCGCCCTTGGTCGGCTTGCCCCACGGCGTCACCGGGTGCCGGCCGCCGCTCGTTCGGCCCTCGCCGCCGCCGTGCGGGTGATCCACCGGGTTCATCACCACGCCGCGGTTGTGCGGGCGGCGGCCGAGCCACCGGGAGCGGCCCGCCTTGCCGATCTGCTGGTTCGAGTTGTCCGGATTGGACACCGCCCCGATGGTCGCCATGCACTCGGCGCGGACGGTGCGCACCTCGCCCGACATCAGCTTGAGCTGGGCGTAGCCGATGTCCTTGCCGACGAGCTGGACGAAGGTGCCCGCGGAACGCGCGATCTTGCCGCCCGCTCCGGCCTTCATCTCCACGTTGTGGACGATGGTGCCGACCGGGATGGACGACAGCGGCATCGCGTTGCCGGGCTTGATGTCCGCCCGCTCGGCCGCCACCACGCTGTCGCCGGCCTTCAGCCGTTGGGGCGCGATGATGTAGGACAGCTCGCCGTCCTGGTACTTCAGCAGCGCGATCCAGGCGGTGCGGTTGGGGTCGTACTCCAGGCGCTCGACCGTCGCCGGCACGCCGAACTTGGCGCGGCGCTTGAAGTCCACCAAGCGGTAGGTCCGCTTGTGGCCGCCGCCGCGGAACCGCACAGTGGTGCGCCCGTGGTTGTTGCGCCCGCCCGAGGAGTGCTTCCCCTCCGTGAGCTGCTTGACCGGCTTGCCCTTCCACAGCTCGTCGCGGCGGACGAGGATCGTCCCGCGCAGGCTGGGGGTGATGGGGTTGAAGCTTCTCAGCGCCATGGGATCACGCGAGCCCCGTCGTAAGGTCGATGCTCTGCCCTTCGGCGAGCCGGACCATCGCTTTCTTCCAATCGGACCGCTGGCCCTGGCGGCCGCGGAACCGCTTCGTCTTGCCCTTCACCACCATCGTGTTGACGGCGAGGACCTTGACGTTGAACAGGCCCTCCACCGCCGCCTTGATCTCCGGCTTGGTGGCATCGATCTGCACCTTGAACACCACCTGGTTCTGCTCGGAGAGGGCGGTGGCCTTCTCGGTGATCAGCGGCGAGAGGATGGTCTGGTACATCCTCTCCTTGGAGATGACCGGCCGCTTCGCCGGTGCGGCAGCGTCGCTCACGACAGGCGCTCCTTCAGGGCTTCGACGCCTTGCCGAGTCACCGCGAGGACATCGTACTTCAGGATGTCGTAAACGTTCGCGCCGACGGTCGGCATGACCTGCACGTTCGGCAGGTTGCGGACCGAGCGGCCGAAGCCTTCGTCCACCGCGGCATCCACGATGAGCGCGCTCTTCCAGCCGAGCGCGCGGACGGACTTCGCCACCTCGCCGGTCTTGCCGGCGGCGCCCGCCAGGTCGAGGACGACGAGCTTGCCGTCCTTCGCCTTCTGGCTCAGCGCGCTGATGAGGCCGAGGCGCCGGACCTTCTTGTTCAGGCTGTAGCCGTGGTCGCGCACGACCGGACCGTGGACAATGCCGCCGGTGCGGAACTGCGGCGCGCGCAAGGAGCCCTGCCGCGCGTTGCCGGTGCCCTTCTGCCGGTACGGCTTCTTGGTCGTGCCGGACACCTCGCCCATGCCCTTGACCTTGTGGGTCCCGGCGCGGCGCTTGGCGAGCTGCCAGTGGACGACGCGCGCCATGATGTCCGCGCGCGGCTCGGCGCCGAAGAACTCGTCCGGCAACTCGATGTCGCCGGCGGCGGCGTTCGACAGGGTGACGACTGGAACCTGCATGGCGATCAGCCCTCGGCCGGAGCCGCAGCGGCGGCGTTGTCGGCGGCGGCGCCCAGGGTCGCGGCCGGGAACGGCGCTTCGGCGTGCCGCGCGCGCTTCACCGCGTCGCGCACCAGCACGTAGCCGCCCTTCGGGCCCGGCACGGCGCCGTGGACCAGCAGCAGGCCGCGCTCCACATCGTGGCCCGCGATCTCCAGGTTCTGCGTCGTCACGCGCTCCACGCCGAGGTGGCCCGCCATCTTCTTGTTCTTGAACGTCTTGCCCGGGTCCTGCCGGTTGCCGGTGGAGCCGTGACTGCGGTGGCTGATGGAAACGCCGTGCGTCGCCTCCAGGCCGGCGAAGTTCCAGCGCTTCATGGCGCCGGCGAAGCCCTTGCCCTTCGTGGTGCCGGTGACGTCCACCTTCTGGCCCTTGACGAAGTGCTCGACGGACAACTGCGTGCCCGGCTGCAGCGCCGCGTCGGCGCCGACGCGGAACTCCACCAGCTTGCGCGGCGCCTGCACGCCGGCCTTGGCGAAGTGGCCGCGGTTGGCCTTGGTGACGTTCTTCGGCTTGGCTTGCCCGATGCCGAGCTGCAGCGCCTCGTACCCGTCCTTGTCGGCGGTGCGGCGGGCGACGACGCGCACCTCATCCAGGTGCAGCACGGTCACGGGCACGGTGCTGCCGTCGGCGTTGAACAGACGGGTCATGCCCAGCTTGCGCGCGATCAGGCCCGTCCGTCCGTTTTTGGCGGCCATGAGTGAGGCTCCCTCAGACGGTCAGATCTTAATTTCGACGTCCACGCCAGCGGCGAGGTCGAGCTTCATCAGCGCGTCCACGGTCTGCGGCGTAGGGTCGACGATGTCGAGCAGGCGGCGGTGGGTCCGGATCTCGAACTGCTCGCGGCTCTTCTTGTCCACATGCGGCGACCGGTTGACCGTGAAGCGCTCGATCTGGGTCGGCAGGGGGATGGGGCCGCGCACGCGCGCGCCCGTCCGCTTGGCTGTGCTGACGATCTCCCGCGTGCTGCCGTCGAGCACGCGGTGATCGAACGCCTTGAGGCGTATGCGGATGTTTTGGCTGTCCATCGTCCTGCCGCCCGGCTTCTTTTCTCTGGCTACTTGGTGATCTTGGCGACGACGCCGGCGCCGACGGTGCGGCCGCCCTCGCG
>NZ_BAAAFZ010000116.1:0-8498 GCF_039523795.1 Craurococcus roseus
CCTCGTCGCGCCCGGCCGCGACCCGCTTGGCCGCGGTGTCCAGCAGGCGCCGGGCGTCCGGCTCCAGGGCGCGGCGGCCCGCGCGCACCGCCTCGGCCGCCCACTCCACGGCGTCTTTGCCCCGCTCGCGGGCGTCGCCCCGGGCCTTGGCGACGCCAGTCTCGGCCCGGGCCAGGGCCGCCTGCGCGCCGGCGCGGACCGCCTCGATGGCGGCGTGCGCGGCCCGGGCGTTGGACAGCACGGCGCCGCGGATGTGGTGGGCCACCGCGGTGGGCGTCGGCAGCGACAGGTGCGCCACCTCGTCCAGCAGGCCGCGATCCACCTCGTGGCCGATGCCCACCAGCACCGGCACCGGCATCAGGCACACCGCCCGCGCCAACTCGAAGCAGGCGAGGTGGGCGAGGTCGGCCGAGGCGCCCCCGCCCCGCACCAGCGCCACCGCGCAGAACCGCCCGCCGGCGCAGTCCTTGTAGACGGCGCGCAGCGCGCCGCGGATGGAGGCGGAGGCCGCGGCGGACTGGAACACGGCGTCGAGGTGCAGGATCTCCACCAGCCGGTGCTCGTGCAGCGGCCCGGCGACCCGCACGAAGTCGGCCCGGCCCGCCGCCCCCGCCGGGGCGATGACGCAGACCCGCAGGAAGTCCCGGACCGGGGGCAGCGCGCGCTGGCGGCCGTAGAAGCCGTTGTTCTTCAGCTCCTCGCGGATGGCCCGCACGCGCGCGGCGTGGTCTCCGAGGGAGAAGTTCAGGTCGATGTCGTCGGCCTCGAGGCCGAAGCCGAAGGCCGGCTGCAGCCTGGCGCGGACGTGGACCAGCACGCGGCTGCCCGCCTCGAGCGACAGCCCGGCCGCGGCGAAGGCGTCCGCGATCCGCCGCCACCTGCCCTGCCAGACCACGGCCCGGACCTTGGCCGCGATCGATCCCGCGGCGTCGGTCTCGACCAGTTCGAGCTCGGTCAGCTTGGCCTTCGCGGAGACCTTGTGCAGCTCGCACCTGACCCAGGCCGCCGGGACGCCCTTGATCGCCTCCTGCACGCCGAGCAGGAAGGCGCGGAGCGTCACCGCCTCGTTGGCCGGCGCGGCCGCTGCGGCTGCGGCCGTCCCCGGCGCCCATCGGGGCGGTCCCGTCGGCGGCGAATCGGCGTGCGAATCGAGGGCCATCGCCTTCCTCGGTAGAACACGCGACGCCCTTCGCGGAAGCCGGAACCGCGCCGGTCTGCGTCAGCTCTTCGGAGTCGCTGATTGAGATGCCCGGTTATCGCGCATCCGGACCGACGAAAGAGGGACGGCCCGAAACAGCCGGACCGTTCTGCCCTTACCTCCATTCATGGCTTCATGGGCTTCATGGGCTTCATGGGCTTTTCGGGAGTGGGTTTGGCCGAGGCAAACCCACTGCGCCCCGAAGAAAGAAGTGCCGGAATCAGACACTTACTGGTGGCCAGTGGGTTTGAGTGGATTTCCCCTATACCCCCACGGAAAACCGTCATTGGAGCATTGAGATAATGCGCCACGCTCAATGACAGTTCACTAGCAAGGAGCGCACAGACCCCACTTGGACCCACTCGAAGCCTGCCACGGTCCGGTAACCCATTGACCTGCAAGGCCAAGTGCAAAAAGCGAAGTGGGTTCGGTTGCCCAAACCCACTTGCCACTCTTCCCAGCGGCGCCGGCCGTTCAGCCCGGTTTGGGCTTCGGCTGCGGTTCGAGCCGCCATCGCATATGGCCGTCCAGCAGTCCCGCCTGGTTGAACCGGAATCCCTCCACCACCCTGCCGCGGTGCTGGCCAAGCCAGCGGCCGAGCGCGCGCGGGTTGATGATCCCGCCCCGCCCCGCGACGCCCAACAGCGCATTGCGCAGTTCCGGACAGGCCGGTTCCGACCGTCCGAGGCCCATGCTGTCCGCCGGCTGGCGCTGCGTGTTGGCCAGAGCGATCACGTCCTTCACGGGCCGCGCCTCAACGCCGATGGTGGCTTTCCACGCGGCCATCACATCGGACAGCGTTTCTAGGACAGGATCGGCGCGGCGTTGTTCCTCCATGGTGCCGCAGGGGTCCGCTTCCCCCAGCCACAGCAGCGCATCCCGCACCCAGCGGGACCACTCGGCGAAGGAACCGAGCGGATCGGCCTGCTTCGGGCGCCCCGCTACGTGAAAGGCCCGAAGCACGGTCAGCGCCGCCGCCACCAGCCGGGGCCGGTCGCGCTTCGCGTCCTCGACGGGTTCATTGACGAAGGCCCTCAGTTCCGGCCGTTCTACGCCGGCGTCCAGCCGGCACAGGATGGCACGGCGCGTCATGTCACCGGCCAGCACAAGGTTGTTGCCGGTGGCCGTGATGAAGCTGTTCGCCAGCACCTCCGGGGCCTTGGACGCGCCGAGGATGCGGACCCTGACGCGGGGCTGCGTCAGGGCTTGGCACAGGAACTCTCCGCCCAACGGCGCTTCGGCGTTGTCTACGGCGATGACGTTCTCGGCGGCCAGGAACATGGCCCCCAGCCGCTTTTCGAACTCTTCCGGCTTGGCGCTTTGGGCGATCACGGCGGCTTCCCGCCCGGTGACCATGACGGACGCCAGGTCGGCCAGCTTGCTTTTGCCGGTTCCTGCGGCCGGCGCGGTGAAGCCATGCAGTGGCGCGGTCCGCAGGCCGCGGCGGATCGTCGCCGTCAGGAGCGCGGACAAGGCCACGCTGCGGTCCGCGCCCGGCTTGCTGGCCTCTTGCCCCTCCACGAAGGGGAAGGTTCCGACCAGCCCTTTCAGCACGTCCAGCGCCGCCGTGGCGCCAACCTTGGTCGGCCGCTCGGGGATGGGCGGGAAGGCCACGCCGCACGGATCGAAGATCAGACCGGTGGCTGGGTCGTAGCCGGGGCGGTCCAGCACCGACCCGTCTTTTCTCAGCGTCGGCGCGGTGACCACGCCGGTTAGGACCGGCAACCGCCACCGCCCCACGCGGCCCTTGTAGACCTCCACCGCGAGCTTCGGCGCGTTCACCTCCCGCGCTTCCTTCGTCCGGCCGTCGAACTTCATCCAGCGCGCGACCTTCGTCATGGCCTCCAGCAGCGCGGCATCATCCAGCTCAATGACGTGCAACGCCTCGGCCTTTCGCTTACCCGACACCTCCACGCGCACGGTTCCGGTGCGCACGAGCATCGGGCCGCGCTGGAAGATGCCGAGGTCGGCCGCGATCAAGGCCGCTTCCGCCGCGTCCACCTCGGCGCTGATGTTGCCGCCCGCCATGTGGATTTCGGGCCGCCGGTCGCCGCCATCCGACCCGGCCCGGCCGGCTTCCTCACGGCCCCGGATGCCGACGCTGCCGTT
Organism: Craurococcus roseus; assembly: GCF_039523795.1. NCBI lineage: Bacteria > Pseudomonadati > Pseudomonadota > Alphaproteobacteria > Acetobacterales > Acetobacteraceae > Craurococcus > Craurococcus roseus. The sequence continues at coordinate 3,308 of NZ_BAAAFZ010000116.1, forward strand.
GCCGTTGGCCTCGGCCTTGCCGCCGCCCTTCGCCTGCGGGCGGGGCTTCCTTGAGCCGCCATTCCAGCCGAGGGCTGCGGGCTGAATTCCAAGGGCTTCGCACAGCATCAACGCTGCGTCGGTCGGCGTCGCGGTTCCGCCCCACGTCATCACCACATCAATCGGTGTGAGGCTGGTTTCCGGCCCGAAGTCCCGTATTCCGGCAGGGTGCAACGAAAGGTCTTCTTCGTACGCGCGGCCGAGGTCCTTGGAGGTGACGCGCCAAGCGCCCGTGCCGTCCTGCTTCTTCGCCCGGGGGAACAGCGAGGGCACCCAGGCGTCGAGGTTCACCAACGCCGCCGTGTTGACGGCCCGAAAGAAGCCTTCGCCCTCCGCCGGCTGGTGGATGGTCGCCGCTTTCGGCGCTCGGCGCGGCACGGGCTGGGGTTCGCCTCGTTCCGCCGCTTCGCGTTCGGCCTTCGTCATGCCGCCGGCCTGCCGGAGCATGGTCTCGGCCACGCCGATGAACTCCTTCACGATGTCTTCCGCCACTGTCGGCAGGCCGGCGAGCGGGACCGCGTCCGGGCCGAGGTCCGGCCACTCGTATTCCTGCCCGGTGTCGGGGTGCACGCCGTAGGCGACGAACTGCTGCCCTTGCCCCAGCGCCTCGACCTGAACCTTCGTCACGTCCGGCAAGAACAATTCCGGGGTCCGGCGCTTCGCCATGGGCGCGGCGGCGCGGTAGCAGAGCAGCACCTTCGGCGCCCGGCCGATGCGGCGAAGCCTCGTTCCGCCGAGCATCGCTAGCGCCAGCGCCTCGAGGCGCGCCGCCAGCGCGGGCACCGGCACGTCGATGTCGACGCCCACCACGCGCCCGCACGCGATCCCCGTGTTGGTGTGTTGCTCGCCGCGGTAGGTGCGCGGGCCGCCGCTGTCCTGGTACGTGAACGTACCTTCCCAGCGGCGCAACTCGGCATCGTCCGCACGCTCCGCCGCTTCCCGCCAATGCGGCAGGAAGCTCGCTTTGCCGGCAGCAGGGACGGGCGCGTAGCCCTGTTGCAGCAACAGGCGCCGCAGCGCGGTGACGGCCCGCGGGAATCTCCGGCCGCTGCTGTCCAAGGACGCGCTCATGCCGCGTCCTCCGCCGTAGCCCCGCAGCGATGGGCGACGCGCTGCGCCACCTCCGCAGGCTCCTCGCGCCGACCCCCGGCGAACGGATAGATCTGCACTTCCAAGTCCGAGGCGAACCGGCGTTCCCACGACGAGAGAAAGCGCCAGCGCGCCAGCGCGTACCGGAGTTGCGCGACCGGATCGCCCGCGGGCCGTGGGGGGAGAGGAAGCGGAAGCGCGACCGGCGCGGGGCGGGTGGCCCGCTCCATGAGCTGCGCCCACGTCCAGCGCAGGACCTGCCGAAGATGGCAATCCGCCATCAAGGCAGCTGCGGAGCGCTCGCCCTCGTGCTCGGAGCCGAGACGGGCAAGCGGATCCGCGAGGCGCTTCCGATCACGGTCGATAACAATGGTAACGGCGCTCATCGGGGCGCCTCCCGCAGGTCCGCGTGCCGCTTGTGCAGGCACACGGGACCCGTTAGGGTCCGTGCCCTAGCCATTTTGCTTAGCCCGCCTTCGCCCCTGGTCCGGGCGGGGCGGGCTTTTCCTTTGCTAGGCGACGGGTCGGTGAGACGCGGGTGCCACGCGGACCGCGTGCCCACCATCACGCCTCAACGCCGTCGACCGGCGCTTCGGCAGGTTTGCCAATCGGCTTGGAAGGCCTTGGAAAACAATGGAGCGGCTCCAGGCCGTTTGCCGCTTTAAAGCTTTGAATTCATAAGGCTGAGGCAGTTCCCTCAGCTCCACCATCCCGCTTGAGCACCATACGGTCGTGGCTCGCTTCCCCGCGTCCTTTGAACGACAGCCCGCAGGCGCTTCTGGTTGGCACCTCCCGATCAAGCCGACGGCGCGCTGCTGGCCGACCCGGAGGCGACGTTCGGCCCGGAGGAGCTGCGGCGGACGGTCACCGTGCGCACCCCAGCAACGGGCGGATCTGCGCGACCCGCCGCTCGATGACGGCTGCGCGCCGCCGCAGGTGGGGGCTGGGCGCCGTGGCGGAGCGTTCGAGGGGGTTCGGCAGCACGGCCGCGAGCAGCGCGGCCTCGCGCGCGGACAGCGCCGAAGCGGGCTTGCCGAAGGAGGCCCGCGCCGCCGCCTCGGCGCCGTAGACGCCGGGGCCGAACTCGACGATGTTCAGGTAGACCTCCAGGACCCGGCGCTTGGGCCAGAGCAGGGCGAGTTGCGGCGTGAGCCACGCTTCCAGCGCCTTGCGGACCGGGTCGCGGCCCGGCCAGAGCAGCAGGTTCTTCGCCGTCTGCATGGTGATGGTGCTGGCCCCGCGCGGGCGCTCCCCGTCCCGCCAAGCCTCGACCTGGCCGCGCAGGGCCGCGAAGTCGAAGCCCAAGAGCTGCGCGCAGAACCGGTTGTCCTCCGCCGCGATGACGGCCTCGGCGAGCGCCGGGGCGACCTCCCCGTAGGCGACCCATTCCCGCCGGATCGCGTGGCCCTCGGCGAGGCGGATGAGCATCAACGGCGTCACCGGCGGGGGCAGGACGCGGAAGACGAGGATCAGCGCCGGCGGGCCGGCGACCAGGAGCACGGCGGCGAGCCCGACCAAGCGCCGGAGCCGCCCCCGACCCGGCGGGCTTGGCCCATCCTGCGCGGGCCGCCCCCCGGTCCGCACTAGGCCCTCGCTGCGCGGCCGCCGAGCGGCAGGTGAGTGGCGAAGGCTGACCTCCAGGCGGGTGGCGAGAACGCCCGAGCGGTGCCGGACGGAGGAAGCCGCGTCAAGGCGCCCCGGTTTCCGGGAAGGGTCGCGGTTGCCGCGCGTTTATCCGACGGCATGGGGCCGCCATGCCGACAAGCCGCGGCTGCGCGGAGGGCCAGCGAGCGCTGGCCGGCGGGCCTCCGGCCAACAGCGGCCCGTCGCGGCCACCCACGATGCCGGCTTGACCCGGGCCGTGGGCCCCGGGCGGGGCCGCCCATCCCCCGCCGCGGTTGCCGCTCCGGGCGGCGCACCAAAATGATGCCGAGCGATGTCCATCCTCAAGTTCGGGCTGCTCCTGTTCGCCCTGTTCTTCCTCCTGCCCCTGGGCGTTTCGGCAGCCCTCTACCATCGGGAGGGCACCGGCGCGGGCTGGCGCACCGCCGACCGCTCCAGCGCCGGCTTGCTGCCACCCCCGGCGCTGCATCCCGACGCCGTTGTGCGGGTCTTCGCGGCGCAGACGGTGCGCTGGCGGGGCATCTTCGCCGTCCACTGCTGGATCGTGTTCAAGCCGGAGGGCGCCGCGGCCTACACCCGCTACGATTACACCGCCTGGGGCGAGCCGATCCGCATGAACGGCTTCGAACCCGACGGGCGCTGGTTCGGGCGCGCGCCGGGGGCGGTGTTCGCCGCCGACGGCTCGGCCGCCGCGGCCCTCATCCCGCGGATGCGGACCGCCATCGCAGGCTACGCTTGGCGGAACCGGGGCGACTACCGCCCGTGGCCGGGCCCGAACTCCAACACCTTCGTCGCCGCCGTCCTGGACGCCGTGCCCGAGATCCGGATCTCCCTCCCCCCAACGGCCATCGGCAAGGACTACCCCTACGACGGCCGGTGGTTGCGCACGACGCCCTCCGGCACCGGGCTCCGGTTTACGCTAGGCGGCTACGCCGGCCTGACCGTCGGCTGGGTGGAGGGGGTCGAGGTGAACCTCCTCGGCGTGGTCGCGGGCTTCGACCTGCGCCGCCCCGCCATCAAGCTGCCGGGACTGGGCCGCCTCGGCATGGCGGGACCGGACGGTCCGTCGACGCCGCCCGCGTCGCCGACCATGCAGCCCACCTGAACATCCGCGGCGGGGCACGCCTGCGCGGGCTCCGCCAGCGCCCGCGCCGAACTTGCCGGCACGGGTTTGCACGACGCTTCCGGGCCATGCGGCACAGAGGGGCGCGAGCGCGGTGGCAGCACGACGGGGGCGACGCAGGCGGCAGCGACTGGCCGGGATATGCCGGTTGCGGCGAGTTCAGGGGCGGAGGAAGTCGCGGGGCCCGTCTTGGCTGCGGCGGAGGCGCCCGGCCGAGGCGAAGCTCTTGAAGCCGCGCGTGCATCGGGTGCGGCACTCGATGCCACGGTGGTCCGCCGCGGCGCCCGAGCCGGTGGTGCGCTTCGAGACGGGCCCGGACGAGCGATGCAGGCGGGTTGGGCGACCATCCGGCGGGTGTGAGCCGGCTCACCGCGCCAGCCCGCGTTTGGGCGCAGTTTCCCCTTGAGCCGAGCCGATCCCGGCATGGGATCGCAGGAGACGGGCCATGACGCGCGCCGCATTCTCCCCCTTCTTGGCCATCGCCCCGGCCGCCAGCGCGGCGCGGGACCGGGTCCGGACCCCGCCCGGCGGCGTCGTGGGCGGCTGCGGCTCCGCCATCTCCGGCGGCGGCGCCGGGACGGTCTGACGCCGGCGGCGCCGACCAGTCGCACCCACGAACAAACGCGCGGCGTCCCCGTGCGTATAACAGCTTACCTCCGGGCACAGGGAGGCGGCGCCCATGCCGACTGACGGTGAGCCGCCCAGCGCCTTGGTCGACCGCGTGTACGACGCGGCGGCGGGCTTCTGCGGTTGGGACGAGGTCTTGTCGGACCTCGCGCGGGCGCTCGGCGGAACCGCCGCGGTGCTCGGCGTGGTCGGGCCGAACTGCCCCGGCAGGGTCGTGCAGGTCGGCGTAGATCCCGCCTGCATGGCCCGCTACCTCGAACGCCACGCCGGGCGCAACGAGCTCGCGGCGCGCTCGGCTTCGCTCCCGGTCGGGAGCGTGGTCACCGACGAGGACCTGATGCCGAAGGCCGAGTTCCTGCGCACCGCCTTCCACGACGAGTGCCTGCGGCCGCAGGGCCTGCGCTCCATCATCAACCTGCGCGCCGCCCGGGGCGAGCGCGGCGCGCTGGCCAACGTCTGCGTGCTCCGCACGGTGCGCGAGGGCGGGTTCGGCGCCGAGGAGGTCGGGCTCCTGTCCCGGCTCGCGCCGCACCTGCGCCGCGCGGTCGCGGTCCACATCCGCCTCGCCGAGGCCGAAGGCGAGCGGGGCGCCCTGGCCGAGGCGCTCGAGCGCGTGCCGCGCGCCGCCTTCCTCGTGGACGGCGCCGCCGCCGTGCGCCACGCCAACGCCGCGGGCGCGGCGCTGCTGGC
>NZ_BAAAFZ010000117.1:0-12736 GCF_039523795.1 Craurococcus roseus
GCGTCGTCACCCACAGCCTCATGCTCCTCGCCGATGCGGCGTGAGCCTTTCAACAGAGCAAGACCGACTCTCAAAGCCTCCAAGCGAGGCAACAGGCGTCGGCGTAGCTCTTGGTTCGGGGCGGTGGACGGTGCGGAACGCGTCCGATTCGGGTCAGCTCCAGCGGTCGCCGGGCGCATCGCGACACCGCTTGCTGAAGGTCACGTCCAACCGTCCCCCATTGGCCCCTGGCTTCTTCGCCCTGGCGTCCGTCGAACGCCGCTGGCCGTAGCGGAGGCACATTCCTCAGGGTAGGCAGGCGGCGCAGGGAGGGCCAGGGCCATGTACGTCCTGATTCTCAGGACCAAGCTCACCGGGCCGCCCGAGGAGGCCGTCCGCCGCACGCATGACCACATCGCGCCCTCCTCGAAAGGCGCCCCGGCTTCGGCGGCTACTGCGCCTTCGTCACGGAGCAGGGCGACGGAGCCTTTTCGGTCAGCGTGTTCGACAACCGCGACACGGCCATGAACGCCCATCAACGCGTCCGCCAATGGGTTGAGGCCAACATGCGCGACCTCATGCCGGAGGCGCCCGAGGTCACGGCCGGAGAGACAGTGTGCGACTCCATCGCGCACCCGCAGGAGCAGGCGAAAGACCGCCAGCGGTCCTTGTTCGCCGTCGTCCGCACCCACCATGGGCTCCCCGGGCAGGCCGAGCCCATACACTCCGCGCTGAGCCACCACACGATCCCGGCCGTCAAGGACGCGCCCGGCTTCCGGGGCCTCTGCACGCGCCGCGACGAGGCCGAGCCGGACCGCGCGGTGTCCGTGTCCCTGTTCGACGGCCGCGAGGACGCAGTGCGCTCGCACGAGCGGGCAGTGGGGAGCATGCGCGGGAAATTGGGCGCGATGGCCTACGGCACGTCGGACGCCACCATGGGCGAAGCGGTGGTGCTGGCGACGGCTTAGGAGGGTGGCGGGGCGCGCCCCGCCCCGGCGCCGGGCTCGGGGTGCTCAGTACTCGGCGTAGATTTCTAGGATGTCGCCCTCGGGGTCGCGGAAGAACTGCGTGCGGTGGCGCCATTGGGGCAGGTCGGTCGGCCCCCTCAGGATCGGCACGCACTTGGCGACCAACTCGGCGTGGCAGGCGTCCACCGCCGGGGGCGGGACCCGGAAGGCGAGTTGGACCGCCGCCGACCCGGGCACCGCCCCCCATCGTCGCAAACGCTCCAGCGCCCGCGGGGGCGCAGCGTCAGCAGCGTGGCGCCGACGCGGAAGCTCACCCAGTTCGGGCTGTCGGCCTCCCAGGGAACCCCATGGTGTCGCGGTAGAACGCGCGCGTCTCCTCCATCTTGCCGCACAGCAGGATCGCGTAGTCGAAGCTGCGGATGTCGTTCAGGCCCGCCGCGACGCTCCCCGGTCCGTCCCGCCGGTGCCATGGTCGGTCCACCGCCGCCGCCTGCCAAGGCCGGTGGTCCGACGCCCTCCGCCGGAGTGCGTCTCCGCGGACCGCCCGGGGCGGCGCCCGGCGATCGGGTCCTGGCCCTAGTCGACGCCGCTGCCCGTCCGGGGCGTGCCCTTCTCGCCGGGGCAGCCGTGCAGGTCGCCCACGACCTCGATGCCGTTGGCCCGGCAATGCTCACGTAGCGCCGCGACCGACGCGAAGCGCAAGCCGTCGCCGTCCAGCCCCGGGGTGCGCCGCACAAAATCGTACAAGCCGCCTGGGTGGTCCTTGGCCAGGGCATACTGGGCGGGGTCGAGCAGCAGGTACTCGACGCTCAAGGGCTGGGCCAGGGCCGCGACGTACATCCTGCGCATCCATCCACCCCGAGTAGAGCTTGCGCGGTCCGGAACGATACAGAAGGCTTCCGGTTTCCACCATGGCGCGCCGATCTCGCCGCCGATGACGCCTTTCGGGCGCACCCGTCGCGGTCACGTCACGCGCATGCGGCGGCGCCGGAAGGAGGTCCGGACCGGTCCCGCGCGTCCAGACGGCCCCCCGCCCTGGCGCCGATGGTGGGCCACGACCAGATGCCAGCAGGCGGACCACAACGACGGCGGGAGCACGGCATGCCCGACGCGTGTCACGACGACCCCGAGCGGCGCACCCGCGAGCGCGCCTACCTCCTTTGGGAGCGGGCGGGCCGACCGGGAGGGCGCGCCGACGAGTTCTGGGAGCAGGCACGCCGGGAGCAGGCGGCGCGCCTCGCTGCGGAGGACGAGCGCGTCGACGAGGAGGCGCGGGAGAGCTTCCCGGCCAGCGACCCGCCCTCCCACACCGGGATCACCGGGGAGGGTCGGCGGGGTCGTTGAGGCGTCGGGTGGCGGCGCTGCGGATGACCCCCGCACTGTTCCGGCTGGTGCGGCGGTCACTGGTCGAGTTCCGCCGCCAGTTCCGCTATCCGCAGGTCGATGGCCGGGGACATGCCGTCGCCGAGGAACCACGCCGCCGACAGCCCCGTCCAGGCCAGCACCCACCGCAGTAAGCGCTCCCGCTCCAGCCCCGCCGCCGCGGTCACCACCTCGAGGCGCCGGGCGAAGCGGCCCGGTTCGGTCGCCGCGGGGCGGGCCGGGTCGGCGAGGTCGGGGTTGGCGAAGATGTTGGCGAAGTCGAAGCCGCGCTCGCCCAGCAGGCCCTTGGGGTCGATCGCCAGCCAGCCGCGGCGCGGCCCGAAGTCGAGCACGTTGCCGTGGTGCAGGTCGCCGTGCAGCACGCACACCTCGCGCGGCTCGGCCAGCAGCGCCCGCGCGGCCGCGGCGCAGCGGACGAGGATGCCGCCGTGGGCCGCGGCCGCGGGCTCCAGGTCCCGGAACCAGCGCGGCAGGGGCACCAAATCGGGGGGCGGCTCCGGCCTGGGGGCGTGCAGCCGCGCGGCCACGGCGCACAGGACGCGGCACGCCCCGTCGTCGCGCCCGTTCCGGGCCATGTCGGACAGCGAGGCGGCGCCGGTGGCGCGCTCCATCAGCAGCGCGTCGCCGTCCCGGGCCAGCACCCGCGCGGCGCCGTCTCCGCCCCACCACTCCAGGAGGGCGCCGCCGTGGCGGACCTCCTCGTCCAGCGCCAGCTTGAGCATGGCGGGCTCGCCGCCGCGCCGCACCGGCAGCAGGCGGCCGTTCTGGGTGGCGATGGGGTCGCCGTCGGGCACCAGCCCCCATAGGTTGAGGTGGCGGTCGAACACGGGGCGGAAGATGGCGCCGCCGCGGGCGCTCCGCCAAGGGCCGGGGGGCGCCCTTTTCGACGGGGCGGCGGACCGGGGCGGCGCAGCGGGCGCCAGTCGCGGCGCTCCCCAGCTTGCGGCGCCCGGCAGAGACCGGTACGCTTCCGGTCCAGCGGTGCCGTGCCGCTTGGACAACGGCCGGACGCCGGTCCGGCTTCCCCATGCAGAGCAAGTCCAAGAGGCTCGACCCCTCCCGTGTGCGGGTCGAGAAGCGCCCAGGCCCGGACTGGGTGGTCGGTGTCCTCGTCGCCTCCGAGAACAAGGTCCACCCCGTCACCGTCTTCGGGGCGCGGGACGAGCACGAGGCCGTCCGGGACGCACTCGCGGGTTTCGCGCCGAACCGCCGACCGGACGAGTTGATGGTGCTGGAGGTCGAGCGGCCGCCGGACGAGCAAGCTACGGGCATGGCTTGATGTTGCTCACGCTCGGCGTCCGGACGCACCGTGCGGCGCTCGCGCGCCGCGCAGGCCGACGGCTCTGGCTGCTGGACCCGCTGCTCCGGCCGCCCGTGGAGGAGGCATGAAGGTCTACGTCGCACACGACGGCGCGCTCCGGGCGCGGATCGGGAAGGAGAACCTCGGCTCGGAAAGCCTCGGCCCGTGGTACGGCGGGACCGGCGCGATCCGGCTGCGGCAGGTCCACGACGGCTGGTTTTGGGCCTACGTCTTGGACGACCACGGGTATCGCGGCACGGCGGCGCTCCCGGAGCGCCGGTTCGGGGAGGTCCGGGCGCACATCCCCTCGGCGCGCGTGGCCGACGACTCCGAAGACCGCGGCAGGAGCCTCGATGTGCGGGTGTCGGACGACGACCTCCGGATGCTCCACCAGAGAGTCGTGCCGCTGCGCACCCGCGTCGCGCGGTTCGGGCCGGGCCTCGCGGCCATGTTCGGCGACTTCGAGATCGCGGCGGTGGCAGGTTCGGCCATCGGGCTGTTCCACCTGAGCAGCGGCCGCTTCAACGCCTTCACCACCGGCGTCCGCTGGGCCGCCATGGGCCGGGACGGCATGCCGGTGGTCGCCGCGCGCCTGCCCTCGGCGCGGCTGCGGCGCGAAGGCGACATGGCGGTCGTGGAGGTTGACGACGCCGATCTGGCGACGCTGCTGCGGATGGCCGGGGAAGAGCGGTGAAGCCAGGACCAGACCGGCCCCGATCGCGGCCCAACACGGCCGTTCAACGCCGTCGGGAGCCGATTCCGAAGCGGACGTTGAAGCTCCGTTCGTTGAATCGCCCGGGGACACCCCGCCACGGCGTGGCATCGCCGCTAGAAGGCCGGATCACACGATGACGACGTTGGGCCAGCCCGACTTGAGCGACATCCACCGGGGCGATTGGGTGGATCGTTGGCTGCCGACAGGATGGCGGCCATACACGCGGCTGGCCCGATTGGATCGCCCCGTCGGGATATGGCTGACGCTCTTCCCGTGCTGGGCGGCGATGGTCCAAGCGGCGCACGGCATCCCGAGCCTCCGGCAACTGGCCATCTTCAGCATCGGCGCCCTGCTGATGCGGAGCGCCGGATCGACCGTCAACGACATGGCCGATCGGGAGTTCGATGGGCACGTCGAGCGGACCCGCCTCCGGCCTTTGGCGAGCGGGCAAATCGACACGCCGCGGGCTTCCGCGTTTCTCGGGGTTCAACTCGTCCTGGCGGCCTCGCTGCTGCTTTTCCTGGCCCCTTACACGCGGCTGGTCGCGGTGTGCGTCCTGCCCCTCGTGCTCATCTACCCGCTCTGCAAGCGCTTCACCCACTGGCCCCAGGCCGTTCTGGGCGCGGCCTTCAATTGGGGGATGCTCATGGCATGGGCCGAGGGCGCGGGGCACTTACCGGCGGGGGCCGTGCTGATGTGGGCCGGGGCCATCGCGTGGCAGATCGGCTACGATACCGTCTACGCCTACGTGGACGTGAAGGACGACACCCGTCTCGGCCTGAAATCGACGGCGATCCTGTTCGGTCCGCACGGCAAGGCGTGGGTGGGCGCGTTCTATGCCCTGGCCGTCGGGGCGTGGCTGGGCGGTGGATGGCTGCTGGGCATGTCGCTGGCTTACGCCGTCGGGACGCTGTCGATCGCCGCGCACCTCGCTTGGCAGGTTCGGCGGATCGACCTCGCGCGCCCGGAGGTGAACTTCCGCCTGTTCCTGGCCAACATCCTGACCGGGGCGCTGCTGGCTGGCTCGGCCGTCGTCGGGACCTTGTGAGGTCCGCTTCGGTCCGGCCCTGCCCAAAAGCCGACAGTCTCACTCCCGCCCGAAGCGGCGCTCGCTGGTCGGGTCCGGACCCGGGGCATCGCCGGGGCGGCCGCAACTCCCGACGAGCCGTCCGCCGCGCCGCTCGCGGCCGTGCCACGCTGCGGCATGTCCATCGTCTTCTGCGGCGACCCGCACGGCGAGTTCCGCTTCCTCATCGAAGCCTGCGAGAGCCAGCGGTCCGAAGCCGCCGTCATCGTCGGCGACATGATGCTGGACAGGCCGCTGCGCGAGGCGCTGGCGCCGCTGTTCGAGGCCGGGATCGCCGTCCACTACGTCGGCGGCAACTGGGACTGGTGGTCGGAGGAGTGGCACGACCGCCTGTTCCTCTCCCACCCCACCGGGAACCTGCACGCGACCTGCCGCGCCATCGGCGGCCTGGAGATCGGCGGCCACGGCGGCGTGTTCCTCGACGACGTGTGGCTGCCGCATTTCGGCGGCGAAGGGCCGCGCTTCCGCACCCGCGAGGAGATGCTGCGCGCCGTGCCGCCGCCCGACCGGTGGCGCGGCGGGCTGCCGCTGGACCGGCGCCTCGCCATCGTCCCGGAGGACGCGGAGGCGCTGGCCCGGCACCGGCTCGACGTGCTGGTCTGCCACGAGGCGCCGATCAGCCATTGGCCGAGCTTCGCCGCCGTCGACGACCTCGCGCGGCGCACCGGGGCGTGGCTGGTCGTCCACGGCCACCACCACCGATCGTATGAGGCGGTCCTGCGGGACGGCACTTGCGTGCGCGGGCTCGGGATGGCCGAGCCGTGGCGGCTCGACCCGGCGGCGCCGCGCGGCTGAGGACACCGGTATCGCCCTCCCGGACACGGGCCTCCGCCCGACGACGGCGCCTTCAGGACCCCGCGCCGCCGTACGGAGGGCGGGACCGCGGCAGCCAGCGCCGCCGCGCCTCGGCCTCGCCGTCGAACCACGCCTCGAAGACCGGCGCGGCCAGGATCGCGCGCACGTGCAGCGTCGCCGGGCCGGTGTTCCGGAAGCCGTGCCTGCGCCCGGCGGGCACCACCACGGAGCGACCGGCGGCGAGCGCCGCCCGCTCGCCGTCGAGCCAGACCTCCGCCTCCCCGTCCACCACCGTCAGCACCTCCTCGACGACGTGGAGGTGGGTGGGGGCTCCTGTCCCGGGGTCGCAGAACTGCTCGAACACGCACAGGCGCTCCGCGCCAGTCAGGGCCGACACGAGCATGCGCGTCGCCACCCCGGGGCGCCACTCGTCCAGCGGTTCGCCCGCGTGGTCGATGATGTCCATCCCGCTCCCTCCGCCGTCCCGGCCCCGGCGGGCTCGCGGGGGAGGCCGGGGGGCGCGGAGGGCCACGCGGCCCGGTTCCGGGGGGAGCGGCGCTACGGTCGTCGGCCCCACGCCGTTCCCCTCGCTCCGCCCGGGTTTAGCCGAACCCGGCGCCACCGGCGAGCACCCGGAAGCCGACGCCCCGCGGCGCCGCCCCGCCCGCCTCCGCCCGTTCGGCCAGCCACGCCAGCAGCGTCCCCGCGTCCGCGTCCCCGCCCAGCAGGTCCCGGCGCAGCCGGACCGCGGCGAAGTCGCCGGGCGTCAATCCCTCGGGCAGCGGCCCCGGCGGCTCCGCCCCGAGCATCCGCCGGAACGCCAGCGCCGCCTTCTCCGGGTCGAGCGCGCCGAGCCGCACGGCGAGCGTGAAGCGGCGGAGCGCCGCCCGGTCGAGCCGCGGCGGCAGGTCGGCGACGCACACCAGCGGCAGCGGATGGCCGTCCGTCTCGGCCAGCAGCGCGTCGAGCGCCGCGTCGTCCGTCCCCGGCGCGCCGCGCTCGCCCGCCACGCCGTCGATGCCGTCGAGCAGCAGCGCGGCCTGCTTGGCCCGCGCCTCCGCGAAGGCCAAAGCCACCGCCTGCGACGCTCCTCCGGAAGGCGCCGCGGTGAGGTCGGCACCGAGGCGGCGCACGACCGGCAGGCCCGTGGCCTCCGCGAGGCGGGCAGCGACGGTCGAACGCCCGGAGCCCACGGGACCGGCGACCAGCAGCGCCCAGTTCTTCGGCGCGTCCGCGGCGGCGAGCCGCGCCACGAGCGTCGGGGTGTCGGCGTCGCAGGTCAGGAGGTCGGGGTCAAGCACGACTACCGGGCGGTCGGCGTACGGCGAGGCGTCGTGCAACCGCACCACCTCGTAGCGGATGGTGGTGCCCGCTGTCGCTTCGGCGATGATGCGGCCGTGCAGGAACACCACGGGCTCGGCGCTCATGGCGTTGACGACCGACATCGCCGCCGCGAACACCCAGTAGCCGACATTCACCGCGGCGGAGGCGATGACGCCGAGGATCAGCAGAGCGACGACGGTGTAGCCCATGGCGCGGCCGCCCTACCGACCGGGCGCCGTCGCGCGCGTCCGGGCTCGGCGCGGCCAGAACCCGTTCACGCCGCCTCCCGCCGCCCGTCGAGGTCGTCGTCCTCCAACGGATCGCCGAGACCGGCTTCGATCAACCGCTCGCGCTCCCGCAGAACCTCGTGGTCGAACCGCGAGAGGGCTTCCGCCGGTTCGACCGCGACCATCCGCAGGCCCGCCGCGGCGAGGTCCCGCAGGAGCGCGGACCGCGCGCCGTCCGGCGGCGCCGCGTTGCCCGGACCGGCCATCTGCTCCAGCGTCCACACCCCCGCCGCGACGCGCCGGAGGGCGACGAGCAGCGCCGGGTCGCCGGAGGTCAGGTAGGCGCCGGTCCCGTCGAGCAGGCGGAGGAGGTGCTGGCTCGCCTGCCACTGCGGCGGGGCGACGCAGTTCTTGAACGCCTCGCCGATGCGCTGGAGTTCCGCGCCCGTCCCCACGAGCCGGTAGGGCGGCGGGGCGGCGAACCCCGGGTCGGGCGCGGGGACACGGCCGAGGGCGCGCCGGAGGCGCCGGGCCACCGCCGCCGGACCGGCCTTCGGCGGCAGGCGGAAGTCCGCCTCGTCCAGCGCGCCGCGCGCCCGCAGGAACGCGACCAGGGCGTCGACCGCTTCCGCGTGGTGCAGCGCCTCCGGCAGGGCGCCGCGGAGCGACCCCACCACGGGGTCCATCCGGGCGAGCGCCCGGTAGTAGTCCAACCGTTGGTCGTCCAGCCGCGCGCCGCCGTCGAGCAGCGCCCCGCCGAACGGCCCGCGGGCGACCTCGCCGAGCTTGGCGTAGAAGGCCCGCTCGCGCACCGCGTCGCCGGTCCGGTCGAGCGCCCGGTAGAGGCGCGGCGGGCAGCCCGGCAGCGCGGCGCGGAGGAGTTCGCGCGGATCGCGGTCGTCGACGAGGGCCGCCACCTGCTCGTCGGGACCCGCCGCGCCGGGCGCGAGGTGCAGGTAGGCGCCGATCGCGTGAACGGCCTCGCGCGGGGCGAAGACGAGCCGGGCGGTGAGCGCCGGGCGGGCGCGGATCAGGTCGGCGACGCGCGGCGCGAGCACGCCGAACACCCGTAGGAGCGGCGCCCGCTCGCGGGCCGGTTCGTTTCGGTCGGACTCCATTCGCCAGCGATAAACTAAACCCCGGATCGTGTCGCGAGGGGGAGCGGACACGGTTGCACGAGGGCGGCGCGCTCGCCCGCGCACCCGCCCCGCCGCGCCCCGCGGCGGCGTTGCCGGTGCGCTCGTTGCCCGCCACCATCATCGGCGGCCGACAAGAACACACGCCCCGGAGGGACGCCGTTTGCTGAAAACCGCCGCACAGCTGCTCGCCGCCCTCGTCGGCTTGTCGGTCCTGCTGCCCGCACGGGCGCCGGGCGCGCAGACGCCGACGGGCCAGACGCCCGGCCGCATCGAGGTGATCCCGATCCGCAGCGCCACGCTCACCGGCGAGGAGTTCCTGCGCGGCGGCGCCTCCGGGCGCGAAGCCCTCCTGGCGGGCGAACTGCGCCTCCCGGCGACCGCGACCGGCGCCGGTGCCGCGGCGAAGGTCCCGGCGGTCGTGCTGGTGCACGGTTCGGGCGGCATCAGCGGTTCCATCGACCTCTGGGCGCGCGACCTGAACGCCGCCGGGCTGGCCGTCTTCGTGCTCGACAGCTTCTCCGGCCGGGGCATCACGAGCACGGTGGCCGACCAGAACCAACTGCACTCGCTGGCCATGATGGTGGACGCCTACCGGGCGCTCGACGCACTGTCCCGTCACCCGCGAATCCGCGCCGACCGCATCGCCGTCCTGGGCTTTTCAAAGGGCGCGGTCGCCTCCGTCTACTCGGCCGTGGAGCGCTTCCGGCAGGCCCACGCCGCCGACGGCGGCCAGCGCTTCGCCGCCCACGTCGGCCTCTACACGCTGTGCAACGTCTCCTACAGGGACGACGCCAGGGTGTCGGCCGCGCCCATCCGGCTGTTCCACGGTGCGGCGGACGACTACGTGGCGGTCGACCCCTGCCGCGGATACGTGGCGAGGCTGAAGGAAGCCGGTGCCGACGCGGCGCTGACCGAGTACGCGGGCGCGCACCACGGCTTCGACAGCCCGCTGATCGCGCCGCTGGTGCCGGTGCCCAACGCCCAGACCACGCGCAACTGCCGCCTCGCCGAGGACGCGGCGGGGGCGGTGAGGAACGCCAGCACCGGCGAGGTCTACGCGCTGGAGCGCGACCCCTGCGTGGAGAAGGGAGCCCACGTCGGCCACCACGCCGAAGCGGCCGCGGCGGTCAGGGGCGCGGCGAGGGAGTTCCTGGCGGCGACGCTGCTGCGTTAGCGGCCGCGTCGCGGCGGTCCGCCCCGAGCGCGAGGAGGCCGTCCGGGGTGGCGCGAGCGGGAGGCGCGGGCATGATCTCAGTGCGGCGGTTCAGCGAAGGAGACGCCCGCGCCCTCGCCGCCATGATGGTGGAGATGGCCGGGTCCTACGGCGCCGTCGTGGCCGGAGGCCGGGACATCGAGCGTGAGTTGGTTGGCCACGCGGGTCGCGTCGACATCCTGCTCGCCTTCGAAGGCGGGATGCTCGCGGGCTTCGCCACCTCCGCCACGCTGTTCCCGGTCGGCGGGGTGGAGGCGTTCACCTACGTCCAGCAGGTCTACGTCGGCCGCGCCGCCCGGCGGCTGGGCGTAGCGCGGCGCCTCATGGCGGCCGTGGCGCGGGCGGCCCAGGACCGCGGCTGCCGCCGCTTGGAATGGGCGACCAGCGTGGACAACACCACCGCCCGCGCGCTCTACGACGGCCTGGGGGCGGCCGGGACCGAGAAGGTGCAATACGTGCTCGAAGGCGACGCACTCGACCGGCTCGCCCGCTCCTGACGCGCGCTCAGGCCGGAAGTTCGTAGCCGATCGCCGCCTCGGCCTCGATCGTCTCCTTCACCGCGGGGCGGGCCAGCATGCGGTCGTGGTGGGCCGACAGGCCCGGGAAGTCGCCGGGCTCCGGGCTGGCCGAGCCGCGGAAGCGCCAGAACAGCCGGAACAGGTGGATGTCGGCGACCGAGAGCCGCCCGCCCACCGCCCACTCCCGGCCGCCCAGCCGCCGCTCGGCGATCGCCCACACCGCGCGGGCGTGCCCGATGCCCTGCCGCCGCGCCGGGTGGACGGAGGCGGCGAGGAAGGACATCCAGGAGACCACCTCCGCCTCCGCCGCGATGTCGTTGCCCGGCAGCAGACCCGCCTCCGGAAAGCGGCGCGCGAGGTAGAACAGGATGGCGGCGACCTCGGTCAGCGGGCGGCCGTCCACCAGCAGCGTCGGCACCTTGCCCTCCGGGTTGATCGCCAGGAAAGCGGGGTCGCGGTTCTCGCGGCGCGCGAAGGACAGCGGGCGCGCCTCGAACGGCGCGCCGACCTCGCGCAGGGCAATGTGCGGCGCCATCGAGCTTGAGCCGGGGGCGAGGTAGAGCGTCAGCACCGGCGCGCCGCGGTCACCGTCCTGCATCGCCCCTTCCTCCGAGCCCGGCCTTCCCGGCATCCTAAACGGCGGCAACACCCTCCCGAAGAGGTGCGGGCGACCCCGCGGCCCGGGGCGGTAAGCTCCCGCCACCCGGGCAGGCGCATCCCCCATGCGGCGTCTGGCAACCCTGCTGTGCTGCTTGGCTGCGGCCGCCTCCGCCGAGGCGCGCGAGATCGGCGCCCGCGTGGTCTACAGGACGCCCGCCGGGCCGCCTGCAACGTTCCCTTGGAGCCAGCACCCGGTGCTGTTCGCGCCGACGCCCCTGCTGGCGGTGAGCGACCGCGACACCACCGAGGGCGGCACCACGGCGGGGTTCTTCGCCAGCCTGACCGATCTCGGCTTCCATTGCCTCGCCTCCGGTCCGCCGCGGAAGCGCATCCGGCGCGCCGAGGTCGTCTGTTCGCGGGCCGACGGCGTGGAGTGGGCGAGCTACGCGGGCGGCTGGCCCAAGGACGGCGGCGTGTTCATCGTCGACCGCATCCGGGTCGGCGGCGGGGGCTCGGCTGAACTGCTGGGCGGCGCCCAGGTCGCCGTTCATCTGCGCGGGATGATGGGCGGCGGCGGCGCGGAGCCGCCTGGGCGGATCATGACCATGCGGGACGCTCCGGTCCGTTGATCGGTCCGGACCGGAGCGTGGGCGCGGGTGGGCACCGCCGCCGCGGCCGAACGTTGGATGGAGGTCGACCGGAACACGGAGGACCATGCCGTGACCAGGGACGTGATCGAGGCGCTGGTGGCGCGGGAGCGGCCGGGCTGGCGCGTGGTGGACATCGTGGAAGTCAATGACGAGAGCGGCCCGTCCTTCGAGGTCGCGGTCGAGGGCGGCGACGACCGCCTGACCCTCCTCGTCAGCGCGGACGAGCGGATCGTCGGCGAGCGGCGCTGACGGGCGCGACCCGCGGCGACACCCACGAGCACGGCGTGCCGTCCCCCGGCGCGGGCGGGCGGGCGGGGATGGGACGACCACGACCGGACGTGGCGCCGTCCGCGTACCGGCCGCGGGCGCCCCCCATCCTGCCGAGTCGGGCGCCGCGGAGCGCACGGCGCGCTCGCCCGTGCATGGACGGCCCGGCTCCCCCTCCCCGCCGGGCGGATCGGGATCGAGGGCGTGGCGCGCGCCCGCCAATCCTTCCGCGAGGGGGTGCGGCGGCTCCCGGACGACGAGCACCCGGCTTGAGGGGCGGCCTGGACCTGTGCAAGCTACAACGCCTCGCGTGGTGGCGTCGCCGCCGGTCCATGGGGGTGCGGCCCCGCTGCGCGACGCCGCGGTGACCGCGGTGGCCGCGGGGCGCGACGGCGGAACGGACCCCTCGCCGATGGAGCAGCAGCGCACATGACGACGGCTCGTGAACCGGCGTGGCTCGTGGCCATGCCGCCCGGGGCCACGCGGCCCGTCCACCTCCGCTCCGCCGCCGTGCCCGGCAGCGGCGGCGACGCGGCTTCCGCCGGTCGGGTCGCGCGGGCGGCCCCGCCGCC
>NZ_BAAAFZ010000118.1:0-15383 GCF_039523795.1 Craurococcus roseus
AACAGAGCATTAGGCGCTCTTAGCACTACTTTGGCTGCGTCAGCGTTGCGGGTGAGGTCGTAGTCTACGGTGGCAATGCGGGCACCGCGTGGGGTGGTCCGGCGGCCTGAGCAGCAACGCGACGAGCGCCGCGCGCACGGCGGGCAGGCTCGGCGACGGCGGCGGGCCCGGAACGCGGCGCCGCATTTTTCCCCGGCCCCGTCCGGCGTCGGTGCTCGGCGAGGCGGAGGTGCTGCAGGAACGCCAAGGCGACCATCACCATCAGGGCGTGGTGGTGCAGCCCGTGCCATGAGCGCCCCTCGAAGTGGTCGAGGCCGAGTTCTTCCTTCATCTGCTGGTGCGCTTGCTCGCAGACCCAGCGGGCCTTGATCAGGCCGGCCAGGCGCTCGACCGAGGTGCCGGCGGGCAGGTTGGAGAGGTGGTACTTCACCTCGCCGGAGGCGCGGCGCTCCCCCACCAGCCAGGCCTCTTCGCCGGGCAGGTGGATGCCGCCGCGCACCGCCTCGCCGTCGGCCACCCGCACGCGCAGAGCCGCGAACTCGGCGGCCAGCGGCGCCTTCGTGCCGCGGCGCCAGGCGATGGGGCGCCACTCGGCGCCGGCGAGCAACGCCTCGGCCGGGACCGGCCTCTCGCTCGGCACCGGCTTCAGGCGCGGCCGGCCGCGGGCGGCCTTGGGCCGGAGCAAAGCCACCTCCGTCCCGTAAGCCGCCTGGACCTTGGGGATGCCCACCGCCCAGTGGAGCCCGCGGGCCGACAGCGCCTGGCGGAACAGCGCGCTGTTGCCATACCCGGCATCGGCCAGCACGCAGCCGAACCGCAGGCCCAGGGCCACCAAGCGGTCGATCTCCCCCAAGGCGACCTCGCCCTTGGCCCGCGGGGCACGATGCGCCTGGGGCACGCCGGCCCGCTCGAGCCGGGCGGGGTCGGCCACCCAATCGCGCGGCAGGAACAAGCGCAGCGCGACGGGCACCGGCACCTCGTGGCGGGCCGGGGTCAGGGACACGAGCGTCTGGCAGTTGGCGTTCTTGCCGAGCGCGCCCGCGTACTGGTGCGCCACCCCGACCGAGGCCGAGCCCTTCTTCGGCAGCGCGGTGTCGTCCACCACCAGCACGGAATCCGCGCCGCCGACCAGCGCGTCCGCCTTCGCGGCCAGCACCGCCTCCAGCGGGGCGCCGTCCCAGGAAGGGCTGGCGACGAAGTTGTGGAGCTGGTCGTGCGCGGCCAGGCCGAGGCGCATCGACATCGGCTGCACGCTCTTGCGCTCGCCCGGCAGCAGCAGTCCGCGCAGGTAGTAGGGCGCCCAGTGCCGCCGGGCGGGATGCTCGAGCGCAACGAGGAAAGGCTCGCTCCAGGCCTTGAGTTCACTCAACCAGCCCTTGCCGTGAACTGCCATCCGTCGCCCCCGCCGCAGCAGACGGCGAGGAAACAGCGGCCAGCCTCATGCGTTTCCAACCGCAGCCAAAGTAGTGTTAGGGCGGGCCGCTCCTTCGGAGCGCGACGGAGCGGACCGCGAGCGCCGCGCGGCGGGGCAGCCGCCCGTCGATCAGCGCGAGGCCGCCGGCGATGGCGGCCATGCCCAGCGCGTGCCGCGGCGCCAGCGCCTCACCGAGCACGGCGGCGCCGAGCAGCACGGCCGAGACCGGAATCAGCAGCGTCGCCAGCAGCAGGTTCACCGGCCCGGCCGAGGCGAGTAGCCGGAAGCACAGCAGGTAGGCGAACGCGGTGGAGAAGAGGCCCAAGCCGGCCAAAGCCACTGCCACTTCGGCAGAAGGCGCCGGCAGCGCGCCCCACGGCTCCAGCAGCGCCGCGAGCGGCAGCAGGAGGAGCGAGGAAGCGGTGGTCTGCCCGGCCGCGGCGACCATGGGCGGGACGCCAAGCGCGGCGAAGCGCCGCCCCCACACGCCGGCGAAGGCGTAAGACAGGGCGGCGAGCAGCACGGCCCCCGCCGCGAGGCCGCGCCCGGCGACGCCGGCGTCGACATCCGCGCCGACCATGCCCGCGACACCGGCGAAGCCCAGAGTCGCGCCAGCCACGCGCGGCGCCGTCAGCCGCTCCGCGCCCAAGGCGTGCGCCACCAGCACCGCCCAGAGCGGCGTGGTCGCGTTGAGGATGGACGCGACGCCGGACGGCAGCCCACCAGCGCCCTGCGCCCTGCGCCCTGCGCCCTGCGCCCAGGCGATCAGGCCGAAGGGAAAGAGGTTGTTCAGCAGACTCATGCCGAGCGCGGCGCGCAAAGCCGCGCCGTCGCGCCGCACCGGCATCCGCAGGGCAGCCACTACGGCCCAGAGCGCCAGCGCCGCGACGGCGACGCGCGTCAGAACAATGGAAAGCGGCGGCCACTCCCGCACAGCCACGCCGACGAAGAAGAAGGAGCCGCCCCAGAGGACGGACAGGAGCACCAGCCCCACCCAACCGCGGGGCGCCATCGCGCGCGCCGTCTGCATGGGCGCGACTATGCCGCGGTAACAGGTGCGCGGCCGTCCGCCCGTTGCGGCGGCGCGCGGCCCGGGGTCAGTCGTCCGATCCGCCCTTGGTGGTGTCGGAAACGCCGGGAGGGTCCGGGTAGAGGTCGGACGGCACCTTGGCGTCCGGGTTGGCGGTCGTGGCACCGCCGTCCTGCACCCGCTCCCGCGTGGCCTTGGAGGCAGGATCGGCGGTGTTCATCCGCTCGCCCGCGCCGCCGGGCGGCGGTGGCCGCTTCTCGTCCATGCGGGGGCGAACGCCCGGCGCGGCCGGGGGTTCAGCCGAGCTTGATGTCGTAGGTGATCCACATGGTCCGTTGCGCCAAGCGGTCGTAGACGCCGCGGGCGCGGTAGTTGTCGTCCGCTGTGATCCAGCGGACCACGCTCCAGCCCCGTTCGCGGCCGATCTCGGCGAGGCGCCCGATCAGCGCGTCCGCCACGCGTCCGCCGCGGAAGGCGGGGTCCACGAAAAGGTCGTCGAGGAAGCCGCCGGTGGTGGCCGTGGACGGCCGGGCGAAGGCGCGGAAGTGCGCGAGGCCCACGGCGCGGCCGTCGTCGAGCGCTTCGGCCGCGAGCGCTTCCACCTCGTGCGCCGGGTCGTGGATCCAGCCCCAGACCTTGGTGCGCATCTCGGGAGTCTGCGCGACCTTGTAAAACGCGGCGTAGCCGGCGAAGAGGCGCTCCCAATCAGCGCGGTGGCGCGCGGCGAGCGGGACGATGCGGACCATCGACGATGCCTCCCTCAGAACGCGATGCGCCCGGCCGCGCGCAAGCCGAGCAGGATGCCGCCGGCGTGCGCCGCGTTCGCCACGGCTCCGCGCGAGAGTCCGTCCAGGAGTTCGGCGACCGGGTGCAGTTCCACCGCGATCTCCTCCGTCGGGTCGGGGCTAGGGTCGGCCACGCGCTCCGCCCCGAGGGCGAGGAGGAAGCGGAGGCGGTTGTTCATGTGCGCCGGGTCGGGCGAGAGCGCCGGGAGTTCGCGGTACTCGGCGGCGTCGTAGCCAGTCTCCTCCCGCAACTCGCGCCGGCCGGCGGCCACGGGGTCCGCGTCGCCGGGGTCCACGGCGCCGCCGGGCAGCTCCAAGGACGCCGCGCCGAGGCCCGGCCGCCACTGCCGCACCATCACGGCGCGGTCGTCGGCGGTGAGCGCCAGCACATGGACCCAGTCGGGCCAATCGAGGATGTACCACGGGTCGAGCCCCGCGCCGGCGGCGTTCTCCCAAGCCTCGGCGCGCAGGTGTATCCAACGGTCGCGGACCAGGGTGCGGGCGCCGCCGGTGCGCCGCCAGGGACGCACCGCGGACGGCGGCGCCCCCGCGGTCACTCCGCCGCCCGCAACTGCGCCTGCTGCGCGTACTCCTCCAGCGGCGCGCAGGTGCAGACCAGGTTGCGGTCGCCATGGACGTTGTCCACGCGCTTCACCGGCGGCCAGTACTTGTGCGCCCGCACGAAGGGCAGCGGGAAGGCCGCCTGCTCGCGCCCGTAGGGGTGCGCCCACTTCTCGGCCATGACCTCGGCCGCGGTGTGGGGCGCGTTCTTCAGCGGATTGTCGGCGCGGTCGCTGCGGCCCTGCTCGATCGCGCGGATCTCGGCGCGGATGGCGACCATGGCGTCCACGAAGCGGTCGAGTTCCGCGAGCGGCTCGCTCTCGGTGGGCTCCACCATCAGCGTGCCGGCCACCGGCCAGGACATGGTAGGCGCGTGGAAGCCGTAGTCCTGCAAGCGTTTGGCGATGTCCTCCACCGTCACGCCGCCCCCTTGCTGGAAGCCGCGGCAGTCGAGGATGCACTCGTGCGCCACCATGCCGCGCGCGCCGCGGTAGAGCACCGGGTAGTGCCCCTCCAGCCGCTTCGCCACGTAGTTCGCGGAGAGGATCGCCACCCGCGTCGCGCGCGTGAGGCCCTCGGCGCCCATCATGCGGATGTAGGCGTAGGAGATGGGAAGGATGCCGGCGCTGCCGAAGGGCGCGGCGCTGACCGGGCCGTAACCCGTCTCCGGTCCGGCGCCGGGGTGCATCGGGTGGTTCGGCAGGTGCGGCGCGAGGTGCGCGGCGACGCCGATCGGCCCGACACCGGGGCCGCCGCCGCCGTGCGGGATGCAGAAGGTTTTGTGGAGGTTGAGGTGGCACACGTCGGCGCCGATCGCGGCCGGCGAGGTCAGCCCCACCTGCGCGTTCATGTTGGCGCCGTCCATGTAGACCTGGCCGCCGTGCTCGTGGACCAGGGCGCAGATCTCGCGGATGCCCTCCTCGAACACGCCGTGCGTGCTGGGGTACGTCACCATGAGCGCCGCCAACCGCGCGGAGTGCTGCTCGGCTTTGGCGCGGAGGTCGGCCACGTCCACGTTGCCGTCGCGGTCGCAGGCGACCACCACGACCCTCATGCCCGCCATCACGGCGCTCGCAGGGTTGGTGCCGTGCGCGGAGGACGGGATGAGGCACACGTCGCGCCCCGCCTCGCCGCGCGCGCGGTGGTATGCGCGGATGGCCAAGAGGCCCGCGTACTCGCCCTGGCTGCCGGCGTTGGGCTGGAGCGAGACGGCGGCGAAGCCCGTCACCGCGCAGAGCCAGTCGGCCAAGCGCCGCGTGAGTTCGGCGTAGCCCTCCGCCTGCTCGGGCGGCGCGAAGGGGTGGACGTCCGCGAAGCCGGGGAACGTCACCGGCATCATCTCGGCCGTGGCGTTCAGCTTCATGGTGCAGGAGCCGAGCGGGATCATGCTGCGGTTCAGCGCCACGTCGCGGTCTTCCAACCGCTTGAGGTAGCGCAGCATCGCGTGCTCGCTGCGGTGGGTGTTGAAGACCTCGGCCGTGAGGAAGGGCGAGCGTCGGGCAAGGGCCGCCGGCAACTCGGGCGCCGGCGCGAGGTCGGACAAGTCGGCCACCGAGGCGCCCGCCGCCTCGGCGATCGCCGCCGCCAACGACGAAAGCTCCTCGCGCGTCACCGTCTCGTCCAGGCTGACGGCGACGCAGCCCGCGTCCACGCGGCGCAGGTTGAAGCCGCGGCCGAGCGCCGCGCGCACCAGTGCATCGGCCTTGCCGCCGGCCTCGATGGCGACAGTGTCGAAAAAGGTTTCGTGGCGCAGCGCGAAGCCGGCCCGATTGGCGGCGTCGGCCAGCATCCCGGCTTGGAGGCGCACCCGTCGCGCGATGCGCGCGAGGCCCTCCGGCCCGTGCCACACCGCGTACATGCCGGCCATCACCGCCAGCAGCACCTGAGCGGTGCAGATGTTGCTCGTCGCCTTCTCGCGCCGGATGTGCTGCTCGCGCGTCTGGAGCGCGAGGCGCATCGCCGGCTGCCCCGCCGCGTCCCGGGAGACGCCGACCAGCCGCCCCGGCAAGAGGCGCTTGTGCGCGTCCTTCACCGCCATGTAGGCGGCGTGCGGCCCGCCGTAGCCGAGCGGCACGCCGAAGCGTTGCGTGCTGCCCACGACGACGTCCGCGCCCATCTCGCCGGGCGGGGTCAGCAGGCAGAGCGAGAGCGGGTCGGCGCAGACGATGGCCAGCGCCCCGGCCTTGTGCGCCGCCGCGATCTCGGGCGAGAGGTCGCGCGCCTCGCCGGTGGTGCCGGGGTATTGCAGCAGCACGGCGAAGGGCTTCTCCGCGCCCGCCGCCGCGTCGGCGATCTCCGCCGGCGGCACCACCTTCACCTCGGTGCCGACGGGCTCGGCCCGCGTCCGCACCACGGCCAGCGTCTGCGGGTGCAGGTCCGCCGCCGCCAACAGCACGCGGCCCTTGCCGCGGTGCGCCGCGTGGGCGAGAGCCACCGCCTCCGCCGCCGCTGTGCCCTCGTCCAGCAAGGAGGCGTTGGCGACAGGGAGCCCCGTGAGGTCCGCCACCGCCGTTTGAAAGTTCACCAGCGCTTCCAGCCGCCCCTGCGCGATCTCGGCTTGGTAGGGCGTGTAGGCCGTGTACCAGCCCGGGTTCTCCAGCACGTTGCGCTGGATGACCGGCGGGACGTGGGTGTTGTGGTAGCCCAGGCCGATCAGCGACTTCACGCGCCACCGGTTGCGCTCGCTCAATTCGCGCAATTCGGCCATGGCCTCCGCCTCGGTGGACGGCGCGGGCAGGGCCGAGAGGTCGGCGCCCGCGATGGCGGCAGGCAGGGTGCGCGCGGCCAAGTCTTCCAGGCTTTCGGCGCCCACCACGCGCAGCATGGCGGCGATCTCGTCGTCTGTCGGCGCGACATGGCGCTCGATGAAGGCGCCATGGTCCTCCAGCGCGGTCAGCTCCTTCAAAGCGCTCACGCCTGGCTCTCCACGAAACGCTGGTAGCCCGCTTCGTCCATCAGCTCGTCCAGCGCCGCCGCGTCGGCGATCTCCAGCTTGTAGAACCAGCCCTCGCCGGTCGGGTCGCGGTTGACCAGGCCGGGGTCCTCGGACAGGCGCTCGTTGGCTTCCACCACCCGGCCGGCCAACGGCGCGTACACGTCCGACGCCGCCTTGACGCTCTCCACCACCGCGCAAGCCTCGTTGGCGCCGACCTCGCGCCCGACTTCCGGCAGATCGACGAACACCACGTCGCCGAGCGCGGTCTGCGCGTGGTCGGTGATGCCGACCGTGGCCACGTCGCCCTCCAGGCGGACCCATTCGTGGCTGGTCGTGTACTTGGTGTCTGGCATCGGGCGGGCTCCGGGATCAGCGCGCGTAGCGGTGCGGGGTGAAGGGCAGAGGGGCGACGCGGGCGGGCAAGGCGCGGCCGCGCACCATCAATTCGAGGGCGGTCCCGTCGCCGGCGTGCGGGCGGGCGACGTAGCCCATCGCCATGGGCCCGCCGAGCGACGGGCCGAAGCCGCCGGACGTCACCTCGCCGATGGCCGCACCGCCGTCGCCGGGCGCGTGGATAGGTGTGTGGCCGCGGGCAGGTTGGCGGCCTTCGGGCTTGATGCCGACGCGGAGCCGAGACGGGCCGCTCGACAGCTCCTCCCGCACACGCTCGGCACCGGGGAAGTCCCATTCGGTGCGGCGGCGCTTGCCGATCGTCCAGGTGAGCGCCGCCTCCACCGGGCTGGTGGTCTCGTCGATATCGTTGCCGTAGAGGCAAAGGCCGGCTTCGAGGCGGAGCGAATCGCGCGCCCCGAGGCCGGCGAGCGCGGCCCCCGGCAGGGCCAGCAGCGCCTCGGCCAACCGCTCGGCCTCCTCGGCCGGCGCGCTGATCTCGAACCCGTCCTCGCCGGTGTAGCCGCTACGGCTGGCGAGCACGGGGACGCCGGCGATGCGCGCCTCGGCCACACCCATGAAGGGGAGCGCTGCGAGGTCCGGCGCCGACGGCGCGAGGGCCGCCGCCGCGCCGGGCCCCTGGAAAGCGAGCAGCGCTCGGTCCGGCAGACGACGCAAGGCGACTCCGGCAGGCAGCGCCGCCTCGACCAGCGCGAAATCCTCCTCCTTGCGGGAGGCGTTCACCACCAGGAATAGCCGGTCGCCGAGGTTCGCCACCATGAAGTCGTCGAAGATGCCGCCAGTCATGGTGGTGAACAGGGCGTAGCGCTGGCGGCCAGGCTTGAGGCCGCGGACGTCCGCCGGGGTCAGCGCCTCCAGCGCCGCCGCGGCGCCTTCCCCGCGCAGCTCGGCTTGCCCCATGTGGGACACGTCGAACAGCGCGGCGCCGGACCGGCAGGCCAAGTGCTCGGCCATGATGCCGGCCGGGTAGTGGACCGGCATGGCATAGCCCGCGAAGGGCACCATGCGGCCGCCGAGCCGGCGGTGCAGCCCGGCGAGCGGGGTTTCGAGGAGCGCTTCTCCGGATTCGGCCACGTATCCCCCTGCCGCGCGTGGCGGCGTTCAGATCGTGGCCCCCCTCTGTCCGAAGACCTGAGAGATTCGGCCGCCCTCCCAGGCGTGCCTTACTCCGTCGGTGCCAGCGCCACATGGGCGGCGCCGGGCTTTCCAGAGGCCCCTCCCCCGCGCGGTTCCTGTGCCTGAGCGTTTCCGGGGGCCGGTTGCGCCTTCGGCGGCGGCAATCACCCGCGCGTATACACGGGGCGCCACTCTCTCCCGCACGGGATCAACGGGTGTCCCCACTCGTGTAGCCCGCCGCGCGTCGCGGACGCAACCATCGTGCGGCGGCGACCGCATGCCAATCCAGAGAGGGGCGGGCGAACGCTGTTGTTCCAAGCCAAACTCGGGACGCAAGCCCCGACCCCGCGCGCTGGCAGTGCGACGAGCGAAAGCCTACCGCGGCCCCCGCCGCCGGTTCACCGCCACGTCTTCCGGCGTCAACTCGAAGGACACCAAGATACGATAATCCGTGGCCCGCCGCTCTTCACCCACCGGCAAGGACAGGCGCACCGGCTCGGCCGCGCCCGTGGCGCGGGTTTCGCCGCGATTGAAGGCCAGCCGTTCCACAAAGCTCTGCCGCTGCAGGATCTCGTCGCCCGGCCCCACCACCGCCACGAACCAGGGCAGTTCCGCCACCCGTGCGTCGCCGCCGGCCGGCCCCCGCTCCACCACGAAGGACGGAGTCAGCGTCACCTCGAGGCTGCGGTCGCGCCTGCCGGGGCGGCAGGACCCGTTCAACCCCGTGAGGCGCGCGTCGAAGACCAGGGTGGTGAGGTCCTGCACCGGCCCCGGCCGCCAACGGGTGAGGTCCGCGCCGTCGGACAGGATGCCGGGCCGCGGGCAGGCCACCGGCAAGGCGGGGCCCCGGTCGCCGCCGCAGGCCGCCGGAACCAGGCCTGCCAGCGCCGCAGCCAGGACAAGTCGCACCCGCATCCCCATCTCCCCTTTGAGCGCACCCCGGCCGGCGGCTAGCTTGCCGCCCGCCCCATCAAACGAGCGAACGGCCACCTATGCACGACACGCGATGCCTGAACATCCTGCTGGCCGGCCCGCGCGGCTTCTGCGCCGGGGTGGACCGCGCCATCAAGATCGTGGAGGAGGCCATCCGCCGGTACGGCGCCCCGGTCTACGTGCGCCACGAGATCGTCCACAACCGTTTCGTGGTGGAAACCCTGGAGCGCCAGGGCGCGGTCTTCGTAGAAGAGCTGGACGAGGTGCCGGATGACGCGCCGGTGGTGTTCTCCGCCCACGGCGTCCCCAAAAGCGTGCCGGCCGAGGCCGAACGTCGGAAGCTATTCTATCTCGATGCCACCTGTCCGCTGGTCAGCAAGGTCCACCGCGAGGCCGAGCACCACGCCGGGCGCGGCCGCCACATCCTGCTGATCGGCCACGCCGGCCACCCGGAGGTGGTGGGCACCATGGGCCAGCTCGAACCGGGCACGGTGAGCTTGGTGGAGGACGCCGAGCAGGCGGCCCGGGTGGAGGTGCCGCAAGGCGTGCCGCTGGCCTTCATCACCCAGACCACGCTCTCCGTGGACGACACGGCGGAGATCGTGGCGGCGTTGCAACGGCGCTTTCCCGGCATCTCGGCGCCGGCCAAGGAGGACATCTGCTACGCCACCACCAACCGGCAGGCGGCGGTGAAGGAGATCGCGCCGCGCGTGCAACTCATGGTGGTGGTGGGGGCGCCCAACTCCTCCAACTCGCTCCGGCTGGTGGAGGTGGCGGAGCGCGCCGGCTGCCCGCGGGCGGTGATGGTGCAGCGCGGGCGCGACCTCGACCTCGCCCTGCTGGAGGGCGTCACCGATCTCGGCGTCACCGCGGGCGCCAGCGCCCCGGAGGTGCTGGTGGAGGAGGTGCTGGCCCGCCTGCGCGAGCGATACGACCTCCGCATCGAGGAGGTGGTGGTGGCGGAGGAGCGGATCACCTTCAAGCTGCCCGCCGCGCTCCAGCCCGCGCCGGCGTGACCTCCCTGCGGCGACCCTGACGGACCGCGCATGGCCGTCTACACCGACGTGCAGGACGACGCGCTGCGCGCCTTCCTGCTCGACTACGACGTGGGCGGGTTGCTCGCGTTCCGCGGCATCGCCGAGGGGGTGGAGAACTCCAACTACGCCCTCCGCACGGAAGCCGGCGACTTCATCCTGACCCTCTACGAACGGCGCGTGGATCCGGGCGAACTGCCTTGGTTCCTCGGGTTGATGGAACACTTGGCCGCCCGCGGCCTGCCCTGCCCGCTGCCGGTGAAGGCGCGTGACGGGCAGGCGCTCCGCGAACTCGCCGGGCGGCCGGCGGCGGTTTGCACCTTCCTTTCCGGCGTGTGGCCGCGCCGCGTTCGGCCGGAGCACTGCGCGCCGCTCGGCGAAGCGCTGGCCCGCCTGCACCTGGCCGGCGAGGGCTTCGCCGCCACGCGGCCCAACGCGCTCGGACCGGCTGGGTGGCCACCGCTGCTCGACCGCTGCCGCGCGGAGGGCGACGCCGTCCAGCCCGGCTTGGTCGCCGAGTTGGACGGGGCGCTCGCGGCCATCCTCCGCGACTGGCCCGCGCCGGGCGCGCTGCCGGAAGGGCACATCCACGCGGACCTGTTCCCGGACAACGTCTTCTTCCTGCCCGGCCCGGACGGAAAGCCGCGCGTGTCCGGCCTGATCGACTTCTACTTCGCCTGCACCGACCTCTTGGCTTACGACCTCGCGGTGTGCCTGAACGCTTGGTGCTTCGAGCCCGACGGCCGCACCTTCAACGTGACCAGGGCGCACGCCTTGCTGTCGGCCTACGGCGCGCTGCGCCCCTTGTCGGGGACCGAGCGCGCCGCGCTGCCGGTGCTTTGCCGCGGTGCGGCGCTGCGCTTCCTGCTCACGCGGTTGCACGATTGGACGGAAACGCCGGCCGGCGCGCTCGTCACCCGCAAGGACCCGTTGGAATACCTGCGCAAGCTGCGCTTCTTCGCCCGCGCCGAGGGGGGCGCCGACATTGGACTCT
The DNA here is from genome assembly GCF_039523795.1 of Craurococcus roseus. Lineage (NCBI taxonomy): Bacteria > Pseudomonadati > Pseudomonadota > Alphaproteobacteria > Acetobacterales > Acetobacteraceae > Craurococcus > Craurococcus roseus. The sequence goes on from NZ_BAAAFZ010000118.1 coordinate 11,214, forward strand.
GACCAAGCGGAACAGACGGCCACGGCCGTCGAGGTCTGGACCGACGGCGGCTGCAAGCCCAACCCCGGCCCCGGCGGGTGGGCGGCCATCCTGCGTTACAACGGGAGCGAGCGCGAACTCTCCGGCGCCGACCCCGCGACCACCAACAACCGCATGGAGCTGACGGCGGCTATCAGCGCGCTGGAGGCGCTGAAACGCCCCTGCCGCGTCGTGCTGCACACCGACAGCGAGTACGTGCGCAACGGGCTCACGCGCTGGGTGGCGGGCTGGGTGCGCAACAACTGGCGCAACGCCGCGCGCGACCCGGTGGCGAACATGGAATTGTGGCAGCGCCTGCTCGCCGCCGCCAAGCCGCACCAAGTCGAGTGGAAGTGGGTGCGCGGCCACGCAGGCGACGCGATGAACGAACGCGCGGACCGGCTGGCGACGGCGGCCCGGATGCGGGGCGGGTAGATGCGGGTGCTGCTGATCGACGACGACCCGCTGGTGCGGCAGTTGCTCGCGGACACGCTCGCCGACGAGGGGATCGAGGTGGACGGGCTCGCCAACGCGGAGGACGCCTTGGTCCTGCTCGGCGCCGGCCAAGTGCCGGACGTGCTGGTGGCGGACATCGACCTCGGGCCGGGTCTGAGCGGGCTCGACCTCGCCGGCATCGCGCGGGAGCGCCACCCGGCGGTGGAGGTGGTGCTGATCAGCGGCACGGCGCCCGACCCGGCCCGAACGTCGCCGGACCGCCACGAGCGCTTCCTCCAGAAGCCCTTCGCCCCCGCCGCGTTGGCCGAGGCGATCCGCGGCGCTGCGCGGGACGCGGCGGCATCGGACCCCTGACGCGGCGGCCCCCTGCGGGGTTGTGGTGGCCGCGGGCCAGCGGATGTGGTACATTGTCTTTGTGCGGCGCATCCATGCAGCCGCGCCGACAAGGACCCCTCCGGGGGTTCACGTCACAACGGAAGGGTGGCCCGTGCGCCCCCGAAGACTTGAGCTCCGCGAGCCGCGGAGCGCAACCGAGTGGGATCGCCTGCACGCGATCCGCAAGACGCACATCTTCGACGTGTACCACCCTCCGGACGGCCCCTGGCCGTGCGAGTACGACCCCGCGCACCCGGACGACCGCGATTCGGCTAACAGGCCGCTGCTGCTGTTCGCCGACGACGAGGTCGCGGGCACCCTGCGCCTCGACCTCAAGCCCGATGGCAGGGCGGTGATACGCTTGGTGGCCCTAGAGCCCGGCTTCCGCGGCGGCGGCCTCGGCGCGGCTATCCTGGAGTTGGCCGAAGGTTTGGCGTTGGACTCGGGCGCCCGGATGCTGTGCGTCAACGCGCAGCCCGGGGTGGTCGGCTTCTACGCCCGCCGGGGCTTCACGCCCGGGAGGTGGGAGGGCTGCACCACCTGCCCGCGGGGCGTGCCCATGGCGAAGCCGCTCATGGGCGGGCTGCCGATCCGGCCCGAGGTGCGGCCCGTCCCGGCCGGGCCGCACCTGCAAAGGGCGGCTTGACCCCCCTCGCGCGGGCTCGGCGGCTGCGTCAGCGGGTGGGGCCGGCCCCACCCTGGCTTTCCGCCCCGCCCGGCGTGGGCGCGACGGTAGGTGCGCCGCTGCGGTCCGCCGCTGCGGCAGCCTGCTCCCGCAGCGACACGAGTTCGCGGCGCTGGCCTTCCAAGCGGGCCTCGCCTTCGGCCAGCGCCCGGTCGAGGTCCTGGCGGCGGCGGTCCATGGCTTCGAGCTGGGCCCGCAACGCACGCTCCTCCTGCCGCGCTTGTTCCAGCGCTTGGCGGGACGCGTCGGCGCCGCGGGCGAGGTCCGCTGACCGTGTTTCGGCCTCTTGCACTCGGGCGCCGGCCTGCTCCGTCCCGCGCGCCGTGTCGGCGAGCCGGGCAGCGGCCTGATCCAACGCCGCGTTGCGCTCCGCCATGGTTCGTTCCGCGTCGACGAGTTGCTGCCGCAGCGCTTGGCGGCGCTGCTCCTCGGCGGCCGCCTGCTGGGCGAGCGCGGCGAGGCGCTGCTCGGCACCCCGGAGCCCGGTGCCCAACTCCGCGGAACGCGCTTCCAGCGCGCGGAGGGACGCCTCGGCCGCTTCGCGCTCGGCCATGGCGCGCGCCCTCTCGGCTTGGGCTTCCTGCCCGGCGGCCCGGCGCGCGGCCAAGTCACTTTCGGCTTCCGCCACCGCCGCGCGGAGCTGCCCCAAGCGCCCTTCGGCGACACCGATGGCGCCCGTCAGTTCGGCGATGCGCGCCTCGAGGCCGCGCACCCGGCCAGTCGCCTCTTCGATGTCGCGGACCGTTTCGGACTGGCGGGCCGAGGCTTGGTCGACCGCGGCGGTGCGGTCGGCGAGGGTTCGCTCGGCCGCCGCCACCTGCTCCCGCAGCGCCTGCAATCGCTGCTCTTCACCGGACGCGCCGGCTGCCAGCTCCGTCGCGCGGGCTTCCAGGGTCCGCAGGCGGCTTGCGGCCTCCTCGGCCGCGCGCGTCGTCGCGGTCAGGTTGGCCGTGGCGCCCGTCATCGCCTCGCGGCGGGACGCGAGTTCCGCTTCGGCCGTGGACGCGTCCTCGCGCAGCGCCTGCAACCGCCGCTCGGCCGCGGCCGCCGCTTGGCCGAGTTCGCCGACCCGCCGCTCGGCCGCTGCGATGGCGTCGCGGAGTTCGGCGGAGCGCGCCTCACCGGCGGCGTGGGTCTGTTCGGCGGCGCCCAGTTCGGCGCGGAGCGTTTGCAGGCGGTTGTTGATGGCGGCGAGGTCGCCCGCGGCACGGCGTTCGCCGGCCAAGGTCGCTTCCGTTTGCCCGGCCCGCTGCTCCAGCGTCCGGTAACGCGCGTCGGCGGCGGCCAGCTCGTTCGCGCGGGAACCGGCCGTGCTGGCCCGCTCAATCGCCACTCCCCAGCCGAGGAGGGCCGCGAGCGAGAGCCCGCCGACCGTGTACAACGCGGGTCTCGGCCAGTTGCTGATCGGCGTCATGCCACCACTCCCCGTGTCCGCTGCCGCCATCGGTGCCCGCCCCTCGCCCGGCCAGCGGGGGCATTTGCGGCGGGCATGGGCGCATATGCCCTCGGCCGGAAGCAGCGCGCCAGCGCCCGAGCCGTTGCTTGAGAATCTGTTATGTGAGCGGCTGCTACGTGTGATCCGGACGTCTGGACGCATTGCGAACAGTACGATCGCTCCGCCGCCCGAAGCAGGACGGCCGTCGGCGCGCCAGGGACCGGACCGGCCTGGAGCGTTGCCGCCCATCGGGCGGTGGCGGTAATCGGCCGCGGCCTGACCGGCGTGGGAGGTGTCCATGTCGTGCTTTCCACGCGGGCGCCGCCAAACGATGCGGGCAGCCGCCTCCATCCTCGCAGGTTTCGCCGTCCCGCCCGCCGCCGCTTGGTCCCAGCCCCGGACAGCCGCCGATGGCGCCGCGCGAGAGGCGCTCGCGCCGACGGGCCGGCTCCGCGCCGCGCTGATCGTATCGAACCCGGTGCTGGTCCAGCGTGACGCGGCGACCGGCGCGCTCGGCGGAGGCTCCGTCGAGCCGGCGCGCGCGTTGGCCGACAGCCTCGGCGTGCCGCTGGAGCCCGTGCCCTACGCCATCCCTGCCCAATACGCCGAAAGCTTGGCAGGCGGCGCACCGTGGGACGCCGGGTTCGCGGCACGCGACCCCGCGCGGGGCGAGTTCGTGGGCTTCGGCCCGACCTACATGGAGGTGGACAACGTCTTCCTGGTCCCGCCCGGCTCGGACCTGGCGACCGTGGGCGACGTGGACCGCACCGGGATGCGCGTAGCCGTCCCGAGGGGCAGCGCCCCGGACCTGTTCCTCTCGCGCACCCTGAAGAACGCCGAACCGGTGCGCGTGCCCGGCGGCGTCGAACCGGCTGTCGAGGTTCTCGCCTCAGGCCGCGCCGACGCTTACGGCGAGAACGCGCACCTGCTGCACGGCGTTATGGCGCGGTTGCCATCCGGCGCCCGCATCCTGGAAGGGCGTTTCAACGTCGTGCAAATGGCCGTCGCGGTGCCGGAGGGGCGCGGCGCGGCCGGGCTGGATCACCTCGGCCGGTTCATCGCGGAAGCGCGGCGCGACGGCACCGTCGCGCGGGCCATGAAGCGCGCGGGATTGCGTGGTGTTCGGGTGCATCGCCCCGAACGCTGAGTGTCCGCTTGAGAAGGGCGGCCGGGGGCTTCCCCTGCCCGAGGAAGCGGCGGC
>NZ_BAAAFZ010000119.1:0-770 GCF_039523795.1 Craurococcus roseus
GGGGCACTGTTGCAAATAGTCGGTGGTGATAAACTTATCATCCCCTTTTGCTGATGGAGCTGCACATGAACCCATTCAAAGGCCGGCATTTTCAGCGTGACATCATTCTGTGGGCCGTACGCTGGTACTGCAAATACGGCATCAGTTACCGTGAGCTGCAGGAGATGCTGGCTGAACGCGGAGTGAATGTCGATCACTCCACGATTTACCGCTGGGTTCAGCGTTATGCGCCTGAAATGGAAAAACGGCTGCGCTGGTACTGGCGTAACCCTTCCGATCTTTGCCCGTGGCACATGGATGAAACCTACGTGAAGGTCAATGGCCGCTGGGCGTATCTGTACCGGGCCGTCGACAGCCGGGGCCGCACTGTCGATTTTTATCTCTCCTCCCGTCGTAACAGCAAAGCTGCATACCGGTTTCTGGGTAAAATCCTCAACAACGTGAAGAAGTGGCAGATCCCGCGATTCATCAACACGGATAAAGCGCCCGCCTATGGTCGCGCGCTTGCTCTGCTCAAACGCGAAGGCCGGTGCCCGTCTGACGTTGAACACCGACAGATTAAGTACCGGAACAACGTGATTGAATGCGATCATGGCAAACTGAAACGGATAATCGGCGCCACGCTGGGATTTAAATCCATGAAGACGGCTTACGCCACCATCAAAGGTATTGAGGTGATGCGTGCACTACGCAAAGGCCAGGCCTCAGCATTTTATTATGGTGATCCCCTGGGCGAAATGCGCCTGGTAAGCAGAGTTTTTGAAATGTAA
>NZ_BAAAFZ010000120.1:0-34965 GCF_039523795.1 Craurococcus roseus
GGCGCAGGCGGGCGGGCCGGACGCGGCGCGGGCGGAGGACGCGCTGGCGGCGGTGCGGGAGGCGCTGGGCTGACAAGCTGACCGATCTTGCCGAAGCAACAAAGTTGGAGGGTGCATGTCAGGGCGGCTGGCTCAGGCGCTTGAGCGCATCAATCGCAAGGAGCGCAACCTCCTGATCCGCGCTGCTCTGGGCCATAAGGAAGTCCCGCTCCGCTTGAGCAGCGCTTTTCGGAAGCAAGTAGCAAAAAAATTGAACCTGATGAGCGAAGTTCCTGAGGATGCTTGGTGGGCGACAGATTATCACATCAGTTGGCTGGCCGGCGCTCTAACGGTCTATGTGGAAGGTGACGGTGCGCTGACCACGGCAAAACCTAATCCGTGGTTTGGTGAACGCCGCCTCGTTGAAGGAAATCAGGAAGACGTTGATCTGGTTGTCGCGTTTGGCAAAGAGCTTCTTCTAATCGAGGCAAAGGCCTACGGGGCGTTCAGCAACGCACAGTTGGCCAGCAAGCTCGTGCGCCTCAATCTGCTGCACGACTACTATAAAGGTTTGGGTCTCGCCACCGAGTGTCCGGTGAACTTCCGAATATTGCTTATCTCGCCAATGCCGCCGCAGAAGCTGACGACCATATGGCCGAACTGGGTTCGTGCAGAGGCGGGTGTCCCTTGGATACCCCTCGAATTAAATACTTCAGCGTCAGTGCTTGAAGTGAGGCGCTGCAACCAAGATGGACAAATCAGTGCTGCTGGAGACCACTGGCGCGTCGTTCCGCACGGATCAAACTCGAAATTCCTCGCTCACCAACTTTGATTTAGTCGAGGATCGCCATAGCGTTGCTCAACAAGGTTGGGATTGACTGGGAGGCGGGCCATCACAACCCGAACGCCACCCGCCGCGAGTTCCCCCGCCGCAGGTTGCGCAGCCGCGCCAGCGCCCAGAGCGGGAAGATGCGCGCGTAGCCGTGGTAGCGGAGGTAGAACACGCGCGGGAAGCCGGTGCCGGTGTGGTCTTCCTCCTCCCAGCCGCCATCGGGGCGCTGGTGCCGCATGAGCCACTGCGCGCCGCGCTCCACGGACGGGTCGTCCACCGCGCCGGCGGCCATCAGCGCGAGCAGCGCCCAGGCGGTCTGGCTGGCGGTGGAGGCGGCAGCGGCGGGCTCGCCGTCCGGGCGGGTGCCGCCGCGGCGGGGATAGGTGAAACCGTCCTCGCCCCAGCCGCCGTCCGGGTTCTGCCGCGCCTTCAGCCACTCCGCCGCGCGCGTCATCGCCGGGTGCTCCGGCGGCAGGCCGGCGGCGTTGAGCGCCGTGAGGACGGACCAGGTGCCGTACACGTAGTTCACGCCCCAACGCCCGTACCACGCGCCGTTCTCCTCCTGCTCGCGCAGCAGGTAGGCGACGGCTCGCTCCGTTTCCGCCCCGTCCGCCGGGCGGCCGAGCTGCGCCAACATGGCGAGGCAGCGGCCGGACACGTCGGCGGTGGGCGGGTCGAGCAAGGCGCCGTGGTCGGCGAAAGGGATGTTGTTCAGGTAGTGGTTGGTGTTGTCGGCGTCGAAGGCGCCCCAGCCGCCGCCCCGCGATTGCATCCCGACCACCCAGCGGGTCGCGCGGTCGATCGCCGTGTCGTAGCGGTCCGAAGGGCCCGCCCCGGGGCCGTCCAGGCGCCGGGCACGGTCCATGGCCAGTACCACCGCCGCCGTGTCGTCCACGTCCGGGTAGTGCGGGTTGGCGTACTGGAAGGCCCAGCCGCCAGGCGGGACGTCCGGGCGCAGCGCGGCCCAGTCCCCCGGCAGATCGTTCACCTGGCGGGGCAGCAGCCAGTCGAGGCCCCGCCGCGCCGCCGCCTCGGCGCGGGCGCCGCCGGCTTCCAGCAGCGCGTGCGCGGCCAGGGCGGTGTCCCAGATCGGCGAGAGGCAAGGCTGGACGTAGGTCTCGTCCTCGCCGCGGTCCTGCACCAGCCGCTCCAGCGCCTTCCAGGCGATGGCGACGCGCGGGTCCGAATCGGGCACGCCGAGGCAGTGGTACATCAGCACGGCGTTGGCCATGGCGGGAAAGATGCCGCCCAGGCCGTCGGTGCCGTTCAGCCGCTCGGAGACGAAGCGCTCGGCGGCGGCCTCGGCGCGGGCGCGGTGGCGGGCGGGGAAGCGCCCGTGCGCGCCTTGCAGCGCCCGGTCCAGCGCCGCGAACACCGCGCGCCAGGGCTGGCGCGCGTGCGCGCCGCCGGCCGGCCACCGGCGGATGCGGTGCGGTGGCGTGCGGAACAGCTCCGCCAGCGAGACGCCCACCGGCGCGAGCGGGCGCGGCCGGTGCGCCATCACCACCGTCAGCGGCACCAGCACGGTGCGCGCCCAGTAGGAGATGCGCGACAGGTGGAAGGGGAACCAGCGCGGCAGCAGCACCAGCTCGGGCGGCATCGCCGGCACCGCGCGCCAGGGCACCTCGCCGAAGAGCGCGAGGGCGACGCGGGTGAAGACGTTGCAGCGATCGGCTCCGCCGGCGGCGAGGATGGCATCGCGGGCGCGCAGCATGTGCGGCGCGTCCGCCGGGTCGCCGATCAACCTCAACGCGAAGTAGGCCTTCACGGAGCACGAGACGTCTAGCGGCCCGCCGTGAAACAGCGGCCAGCCGCCGTTCGCGTTCTTCGATTCGCGCTCCTGCGCGCGGCGCAGGTAGCGGCCGATGCGCTCCTCGCGCCCCTCGTCGCGCAGGCCGAAGAAACGGCGGAGCATCACGAATTCGGCGGGGATGGTGGCGTCGGCCTCCAGTTCGAACACCCAATGCCCGTCCGGACGCTGGACGCCGAGCAGGTGCCGGGCCGCGGCGCCGACGGCGGCGTCCAACGTCCGGTGCGGCGCGTCGCCCGCGTCGGCATCGAGCGGCGCGGCACGGCTGAAGCCGGAGCGCAGCCTCGCCTGGGCGAGATCCTGCATCTTGGACACGGCGAACGGCCCTTGTTGGAAGCGCGGCGGCCGGGGCGGCGCCGCGGAGGTGGGAGCTTCGCCGCATACGACGTTTCGCTGCGGCTGCGAACCCCGGCTGTCCGGGCGGCACGGCTTTAATCCGCCGCTGTGGCCCGGTTCAGGGCCGCATCGCTCTCGCGACGCGCGCTCCCGGGATTCGCTTCTCCCTTCCACATGCCGCCCCGGCCGCCGCGCTCCGCCAGCGCCGAGTCGACGGTGAAGAGCAGGTAGGCCGCAGCGGCGGCAGGCATGGCCGCGGCGCGCAGGGGCGAGAGGCCGAAGCGCCGCAAGGTGGGCGCGTAGGCCAGCGCCATGGCCGCCCACGCGGCCGCGCCGAGGAGCCGCGGCGCGCCTTCCGCGAACAGCGCCAGCAGCGGCGGCGCCAGGAACACCAGCGCGAGCCCCGCGACCGTACCCGCGAGGAGCGCCGGCGAGTAGCCGAGCTGGGCGTAGGCCGTGCGCGCGACCATGCGCCGGATGTCGCCGACATGGGGGTAGGGCCGCAGCGACTCGGCACGCTCCGTCAGGCCGAGCCAGATCCGCCCCCCGTGCGCCTTCATCAGCCGCGCCAGCGCGCAATCGTCGATGACGGCGCCGCGGATGGCGGCGAAGCCGCCCGCGTCGCCGAACGCGGCGCGGTCCAGTAGGACGCAGCCGCCGGCCGCGGCGGCGGTGCGCGCGGACGGGTCGCGCACCCAACGGAACGGGAAGAGCATCCCGAAGAAGAAGACGAAGGCCGGGATGAGCCAGCGTTCGGCCGGGCTTTCGCAGCGCAGCCGCACCATGAGCGAAGCCAGGGCCGGCCTGCCGACGAGGGCGCGCTGCACCAGCCGTCGGACCGAATCAGGCCGGTGGCGGATGTCGGCGTCGGTCAGCAGCAGAAACGGCGCAGGATCGTGGCGCAGGGCTTCCGACCCCTGGTGGAGCGCCCAGAGCTTGCCGGTCCAGCCGGGCGGGCGCGGGCCACCCGCGAGCACGGCCAGCCGGGGATCGCCGGACGCCGCGGCGCGGGCGATCCCGGCGGTGCCGTCGGTCGAGCGGTCGTCCACCACGACGAGGCGCAGCGGGCCGAGGTAGTCCTGCGACAGCACGCTCCGCACCGCTTCCGCTATCGTCGCCGCCTCGTCCCGCGCTGGTACGATCACGGCGACCGCCGGCCAGGCGTCCGGTTCCGGCAGCGCGGGCGCGTCGCGGTCGTCGTCGCGGGCCAGCCAGAAGAAGCCGCGTCTGAGCAGCAGCACCGCCCAGGCGGCGAGGGTTGCGAGGGCGATGGCGAATAGGGTCACGCGAGCCGGCCGCGGGCGCGGTACCAAGCCAGGGCGTCGGCCACGGCGTCCCGCCACGGCCGGGCGCGGTGGCCGAGGACGCGTTCCGCCTTGGCCCAGGAGAAATACATGTGCTCGCCGGCCATGCGGAGGCCGTCGCGCGTCAGCATCGGCTCGCGCCCGGTCGCCTTGGCCCACAGCTCGGACGCCACCGCCGCCGGCCACAGCGGGCCGCGCGACAGCAGCTTGGGCGCGGGGCGGTTCTGCAACTCGGCGATGTGGCCGAGCAACTCGCCGAGGGGCACGTCGTAGCCGCCGAGGATGTGGCGCTCGCCGACCTCGCCCCGCGTCAAGGCCGCCACGCAGCTCCGCGCGACGTCGTCCACATGGACGATGTTGAGCCCGGTGTCCACGTAGCCCGGCATCTTGCCGCGGGCGGCTTCCAGGATGACCCTGCCGGTGGGCGTGGGGCGGATGTCGCGCGGGCCGACCGGCGTGGACGGGTTGACGATCACCGCCCGCAGGCCGGACTTCGCCGCCATGCCCTCGACCAGCCGCTCGGCTTCCGTCTTGCTCTGCTTGTACGGGCCGATCGCCTCTTCCGGCGACGCCGCGTCGGCTTCGGTGGCGGGCAGGCCGTCGGAGCGCGGCTTCAGCGTGGCCACGGAGGACACGTGGACCACGCGCGGGCAGTCTTCGGCGAGGGCGGCGCGCATCACCGCCCGCGTGCCCTCCACGTTCACGGCCCGCATCGCCTCGGGGTCGGGCACCCAGATGCGGTAATCGGCGGCGCAGTGGATCACCGCGTCGCAGCCTCGGACGGCGCGGCCGACGGACGCGGCGTCGGTCAGGTCGCCGGCGGCGTAGGAAACGGGGAGGCCTTCCAGCAGCACGCGGGGCGCCGAAGGGCGGACGAAGGCCCGGACCTCGTGCCCGGCGTCGTGCAGGGCGCGTGCGATGGCGGAGCCGAGGAAGCCGGTGGCGCCTGTGAGCAGGACGCGCGGGTGCGGTGGGGTGTCGTCCATGGGAGTCCGGAAGGGAGGGCGTGCGGGTGGTATCGGAGGGCGCCGATGGTGCCGCGTTGGACGGCGCCCCGTCCAGCGCCCGCGTCGCCGAGGACGGTTTCCGCCGGGGCGGCCCTTGCCTTGGACCCGTCACAGGCCGGCTGCGGTCAGCCGGGGAGGGGTCCGCGTCTCGTCGGTGCGGCGGTTCACACCTTGGGTGTTCACACCCACGGCGATCGCGGGCTAATCAGGCGCCATGCCACGCTTCAGCCGGCGCGCGGCCTTCGCCGCGGCCGCCGTCCACTTCGCCATTCCCCCCGCCTCCGCCCAGCAGCCGGCGACGTCGGCGGCGGTCGTAGAGGGATTTCACGCCGCGTTGCTGGACACGATGCGCAACGCCCGCGCCCTTGGCCCGCGCGGGCGCGAACGCCGGCTGCGGCCGGCCATGCAAGCGGCTTTCGACCTGCCCGCGATGACGCGGATCGCGGTCGGCCCGCCCTGGACGGGCCTGCCCGAAGGCGAGCGGCAAGCGCTGGTGTCGGCTTTTTCAGATTGGGTGGTCGCTACCTACGCGAACCGCTTCGACGGCTACGCCGGCGAGAGCTTCACAACCGAGGGCGAAAGCGCCCTCAAAACCGGCGACCGGATGGTGCGGACGCAACTCGTGCGGCCGAACGACACACCCGTGCAGCTCAACTACCTTCTGCGCGGCGGCGAGAGCCGTTGGCGCGTGGTGGACATCTACCTGAGCGGGACGATCAGCGAGCTGGCCAGCCGCCGCGCCGAGTTCACCGCCTTGCTGCGCGATGGCGGCGCCGAGCGGCTGGTCGCGGAGTTGCGTCGGCGCACCGGCACGCTGCTGGGCGGCTGATGGCCCCCGGGCGGGACCGCCAAGGCCGTCCCAGCGGGGCGCGTCGTCAGCTCGCGGCCTTGGTGAAGGACACCTTGTCGTTTTCACCGGCGGCCGGCGGCTTGCCGGTCGTGACCGCCTTTATGTACCCGTAGGCGTGCACGAAGGTGGAGGAGGGGCTGTCCCAGTATTCGGCGCCGTCCACCGTCACCTTCATCAGCGCGACCTCCGGCGACTCCGGACCGCCCGGGAACCACACGCGGAGCGGCTCGCTCCAGAGCTCCTTCTGCTTGGCGGCGTCGCGCACCACCTCGGCGTGGCCGCCGATGGAGACGTAGTTCTGCTTGTGCGGGTCGGAGTAGGCCAGCAACGTACGCTCGTCGCCCTTGGCTTCCTCGACCTTGGGGCTGTCGGCCTTGGTGAAGAACCAGAGGACGCCGTCGAACTCCTGCTTCACCGCGCGCATGGGGCGGCCGCGGAACCGGCCTTCCTCGTCCATCGTCACCATCATGGCGATCTCGATGTCGCGGATCAGTTCCCATACCTTTTGCTGGGCGGCGGCGTCGGTGCGGGTCTCTACCATGGTGCTTCCTATCCGTTGCTGGGGCTCGGCGCCAGAACGGCGGCCCACTGCCCCGGTTGCAGGCGGCCCGGGGCGCGCCTTCGTCGCGCGCCGGGCCGCATGGCGCGGGCTATGCCCGGCCGCGCGTCAGCCACCGCTCGCCTGCTTGACGTAGGCGATCACGTCGTTGAGCTGCTGCTCGTTGCGGAGGCCCGGGAATGCCATGATGCCTTGCGGAGCGACCGACTTTGGGTTGGTGAGATACGGGCGCAGCGTTTCCTCGTTCCAGACGTGCCCGTTTTCGCCGAGTTGCTTCAGGTTGGCGGAATAGCGGAATCCGTCGACCGAGCCGGCTTTGCGCCCGATGACGCCGTGCAGGTTGGGGCCGACCCGGTTCGGTCCGCCTTGGTTGATGGTGTGGCACGCCGAGCACTGGTTGAACACGCGCCTGCCTGCTTCCGCGTCCCCGGATTGGGCTTGGGCGGCGGCGATCGGGGCAACAGCCAGGAAGGTGCCAAGTGCCAAAAAATTACGCATGCCGAAATCTCTCCCGTGCGGCCGAAGATGGACTGATGCAGGCCCACGACCGCTGGGGCTCCCGCATGTGTGCCGATAGGTCCGAGGCTCGATCGGTCCGCGGCTAGGTGGGTGTTTTCCGCAAGATGCCTAGGGCCCGTTAGCGCCTGAGCCAATCGGCGGTGGCGGCGAGGCAGAGGACGCCGAGGAAGGAAGCGGCGGTCTTCTCGTAGCGGGTGGCGACGGCTCGCCGCTCCTTCGGCCTCGCCCAGAGGCGCTCGACGCGGTTGCGGTTGTTGTAGATCGGCGCCGGGCAGGCCACGGGCGCCTCGTCGCGGCGGGTCGGGATCGCAGGTCGCGCACCGAGGTCCCATACGTGCTGCCGGAATGCATGGCTGCTGTAGCCACGGTCGGCGACGACCCAGACCGGCACGCCGGGCAGGCGCGCGAGCAACGGCACGGCGTGAGGCAGTTCGTGCGCCTGGCCCGGCGCGAGGGCGAAGGCGACGGCCCGTCCGTCGCTGCCGGCGATCACGCAGGCCTTGGTGCCATAGCCGCCACGAGAGCGGCCAGGCGCCTCACCCGCGCCCCGTTGCGCCGGAGCGGGGTTTTTACCGCCGCCCCTGCTGCCTTCCGGTGGGCGCGGATCGAGGTGCCGTCGAGGAAAGCCATGCCGAGTTCGACACCGCGCGACTGCGCCATCGCCAGCAGCCGCTCCCAGACGCCAAGGCGCGACCAGCGGATGAAGGTCTGGGCCGCCATCCACCACGGCCCGAACTCCTCGGGCAGGGCGCGCCATTTCGCCCCGTTCTGGTGCCGCCAGAAGATGGCCGAGGTCGTCCGCCGCAGGTTGCTCGGCGGCACCTTGGCGCGAGGGCGGCACGCCTCCACCAGCGGCTCCAGCACCGCCCACTCCTCGTCCGTCAGACCCAAAGCCGCCCCCCAGAAAGGCGGCTCAACGCCAGCAACGCCCCAGCGTTCAGGCGCTAACGGGCCCTAAAGCGGACGCGGGAAACGCGGAGCCAGCGCGAACGGCGCCGGTTCCATTAGGACGCGGGCGTGGTCATGGTTCCCTGGCCGAGCAACGGCGAGGGCCGCACTTTTCGGCGGCCGGTGGGTCGGGTGGGAGTGGCGGGGCGGTCTCGCGGCCGCGGTGCAGGCGGCACCGGGTGCCTGGCGCGCCGCACTGCGCTATCGCCCCGGATCGAAGGCCGGGCAGAGTGGCTGTGCCGCGAGGATGCGCTTGTGCGTACGCTCCGCGCCGTTCGGGCGACGCCAAGCGAAGGCAGGATATACGGCTTGGCTGCTGGCCGAGGACGCTTCCATCATTCAATTGCCAGCGGGCAGGCCACCGGCCCGCAAGGCGGTGACCTTTGCCCCGAACGCTTGTCGGCGGCCCTTCGGCGTAGCGGACCCCACGTTTGGACTGGAAAGTTGACGGCGGCCGTCAGGGCGCGCTGGTGACTTCCTTCAGGAACGGAAGGAATTCATTAAGCACCTGTTCGTTCGGGATGCCCGGAAACCGCATGGCGGTTTTGGGCACGATGGCCCGCGGATTGGTCAGGTAGGGACGCAGCGTGTCCTCCGACCAGACGTGGCCCGTCTCGCCGAGCTGCTTCATGTTGACCGAGTAGCGGTAGCCCTCGATCGACGCCGCGCGCCGGCCGAAGACGCCGTGCAGGTTCGGCCCAATCAGCGTCTTTGCGCCCTTTTCGAAGGTGTGGCACGCTTGGCACTGGGCGAAGGTCTTCTGCACCGGCGTCAGTTCCGCCGCCGCGTCGGAGGGCGCCGAGCTTTCTGGTGTCGTAACGGCCGCCATCTGTCCGGGCGCCGCCGGCTGCCCGTCGGTTTGTTGGGCGAAAGCGCCAGCGGCCGAAGCGAAGGTCAGGAAGGCGCTGAAAGCCAAAACGTGCCGCATACAGCAATCCCCTATCCGGCCGATGGCAGGTGGGCGCGGCGTCCGCGGCCACGTCGGCGTTATCTCGCGAACGAGTTACTATATCAATCGAAAGTTGTAAACACGATTTTGTCATTACCGTAATAGTTAGAAGGCGCGACTTCCCGGAACCCGCTTCCATGACGCCGGTGTCGAGGCGCCCCATGTTCGCCGGCCCAGGGCCGTGCGGCCTCTGCGGCGTTGTTCAGACAGGATGGGAAGGGGGGAGGGTTGATGAGGTTTCCGCCGCTTTCGGCATGTCGTGGCTTCGGTCGTCCGCGCTCTTCGGCCGGGCCGTCGCGGTGACGGCGACGAGTCTGCGGAGGCGCGGCGGTTGGAAGCCCGTGCTCGCGGCGGCCGGCGCGGCGCTGCTCGTGGCCGTGCTGGGCGGGGCCGCGACCGACATCGGGCCGTGGTACCAATCGCTCCAGAAGCCGGCGTGGCAGCCGCCCGACTGGCTGTTCGGACCGGCCTGGACGCTGATCTTCGGCCTCACGGCCTTGGCGGGTGTCCGAGCTTGGGCGAGAGCGCCGGACGCGGCGGCGCGCGGCCGGCTCCTTTCGGCCTACGCGCTGAACGCCCTCCTGAACATCCTGTGGAGCGTGCTCTTCTTCACCGTGAAACGGCCGGACTGGGCGCTGGTGGAGGTCGTGTCGTTGTGGCTTTCCATAGCGCTGCTCATCGTGTTGTCCGGCCGGCGCGACCGTGTGGCGGGTTGGCTGCTCGTGCCCTACCTAATCTGGGTCGGCTTCGCGGGGGTGCTTAACTGGTCGGTGGTGCGGCTCAACGAGCCCTTCTCAGGCCCGTGACGGCGCCCGGTCGCGGCGGTGGGGCGCGGTGAGCGGGGCCTTCGCGTCCGGGCTGGTCGTGGACCTGGTCTTGGCGCTGTTGGCGGCCGAAGCCGCGGTGCTCGTCTGGTACCGCCGCCGCCACGGCCGCGGCGTGCCGATCGGCGAGGCGCTGGCCTTCCTGGCGGCGGGAGCTTGCCTGCTCCTCGCCCTGCGCGCGGCGCTGGTCGGGGCGTCCTGGGCATGGGTGGCGGCCCCACTGGCGGGCGCGGGTGCTGCGCACGCTGTGGACCTCGCGCTGCGCTGGCGCCGTCGGTAGGGTGAGCCGGCAAGCGTCCACGGCGTCAGGCGAGGATGTCGGCCGGGGAGTCGCGCCGCAGTTCCTCGCCCAGTTCGCGCCCCAGGCGGGACGCATCCCTCGCGCTGCCGGCGACGGTGCGGCGGAGCAGGAAACTCCCGTCCGGGCGGGCCACCAAGCCGGTGAGCCGCAGCGTGCCATCCGGCAACAGCCGCGCGTGGGCGCCGATGGGCGTCCGGCAGGAACCGTCGAGGCTGCCGAGCAGGGCGCGCTCGGCAGTGGCGACGGGGCGCGCTTCCGCGTCTTCGATGACGTGGAGGAGTTCCAGCAGTTCCGTGTCCTCCTTGCGGCAGGTGACGCCGACGATGCCTTGCCCGGCCGCCGGGACCATGATGTTTGGGTCCAGCACCATCCCCGCCTCGGCCTCCAGGCCGAGACGCCGGAGGCCGGCGAGGGCGAGGAAGGAGGCGCACACCGTTCCGGCCCGCACCTTGCCGATCCGGGTCTGCACGTTGCCGCGGATCGTCTCCACCCGCAGGTCGGGCCGCGCGTGCAGGATTTGCGCCTGCCGGCGAACGGAAGCGGAGCCGATCAGCGCGCCGCGTGGCAGGCGGCCCCAGGGGTCGCCGGGGTCGGCGTCATCCGGCGCGCCGCAGTCCGGGCCGAGCACCAGCGCGTCGCGCGAATCCTCCCGGCGCATGACGCAGGCCAGCGCCACGCCGCGGGGCAACTCCGTCTCCAGATCCTTGAGGCTGTGGACGGCAAAGTCGATGCGGCCGTCCAGCAACGCCTCGTGGATCTCCTTGGCGAACAGGCCCTTGCCGCCGATATCGGCCAGCGGCCGGTCCTGGATGCGGTCGCCCGCCGTGCTCATCGGTCGCTCCTCGAAGGCCTTGAGGACGCGGAGCACGGGGCAGGCTTGGCTCACCAAGCCGAGGAACAGGCGGGTCTGCACCAGGGCGAGCGGCGAGGCGCGGGTGCCGATGCGGAGCGGCAGCGGCCGGTCGGCGTGCTCGCGGGTCGGCCGCGTCCCCGCGGCGCCGTCGAGGACCGCTTCCATCAGGCGGCCCGGCCTTGCGCCAGGGCAGGGGCGCGCGAGGTCGGCGGCGCGGCCGCGCCGTGCCAGGGCGACACCAAGCCGGTGAGGTGCGCGACGTTTTTGAAGAAGATGCGCGCGTGGGCGAGGGGGCGCGCCTTCACGAGTTCCTTGTTCATGTAGGCGTCCCAGGTGAGGTCCTGGACGTCCTTGTCGCGGCAGATGGAGACGAAGCGCTCGCGCCGGGCGTCGTCGCGGTACCAGTGGTTCTGCATCATGCCGAGCATCCAGAACACCGGGCCGTGCAGGCGCATGAAGCGCTTGCGCGCCTTCGCCAGCGCGCGGGCGTCGCCGGTGGCGAGGAACTCGTGGGCCGCGTCCGCCGCCATCCGGCCGCCGAGCATGGCGTAGTAGATGCCCTCGCCGGAGGCCGGCGCGACCACGCCGGCGGCGTCTCCCGCCAGCACCACGCCCCGGCCGTCGTCCCAGCGCTTGAGCGGGTGCAGCGGGATCGGCGCGCCCTCACGGCGGATCGTCTCGGCGCCGTCGAGCCCGGCGATGTCCCGCAAAGCGCCCACCGCGCCGCGCAGGCCGAAGCCCTTCTGCATGGAGCCGGTTCCGACGCTGGCGGTGTCGCCGTGCGGGAAGATCCAGGCGTAGAAGTCGGGCGAGAGCGTGCCGTCGTAATACACGTCGCAGCGCGTGGGGTCGTAGGCGCCGACCGCCGCGCCTCGCGGTGAACGGACGATCTCGTGGTAGGCGAAGACGTGCGGGATGTCCTCGGCGCCGGGCACGCACTGGCGGGCGACGCGCGAGGTGGCGCCGTCGGCGCCGATCACCGCACGGGCGCGCAGGCGGGCCGGCTCCACGTCCTTCGCCGCGCCGCGCGGGCGGTAGTGGACGGTGACGGTGCCGTCCGCTTCGTGGTCCAGGCGCTCGAAGGTCCCTTCGCGCCTCACCGCGCCGGCCCCTGCCGCGCGCTCCCGCAGCCATTCGTCGAACACGTCGCGGTCCACCATGCCGACGAAGCCGCCGTCGATCGGCATGTCCACGCTGCGGGCCGAAGGCGAGACGATGCGGGCGCCGGCGACGCGGGCGACAAGCAGCGATTCCGGGATGGCGAAGTCTTGGACGAGCTTCGGCGGGATCGCGCCGCCGCAGGGCTTGATGCGGCCGGCGCGGTCGAGCAGCGCCACGGCGCGCCCGTGGCGCGCTAGGTCGGTGGCCGCGGTCGCGCCGGCCGGGCCGCCGCCCACCACCGCCGCGTCGAAGAGCGTGTCCCGGTCGTCGCCCGCCATGGCCGTTTGCCTCCCCATCAAGCCAGTCTCGCCCCCAGGTGGGCGGATGCGCCGCGCGCCTGCGCCATGCCGGGCCGGCCGACCCTGACCGCCAAGGCGGCGGCCCACAGGAACAGCAGCGCGTCGGCCGCGAACACCAGCGCGTAGGCCGTGGCGAGGGGCGCGCCGAACGCGAACCGCGCCGCGTCCACCGCCGCCGTCCCCGCCAGGCCGCCCAGCCCGAAGGCGATCGCCTGCGCGGCGCCCCAGACGCCCATGCGGAGGCCGGACCGCTCCTGGCCGTCGCGGCCCGCGAGGTGCATCATCGACGCGATGGCACCGGCGGCGAACACGCCGTCGCCCAGGCCCACCGCGAAGCAGGCGGCGAAGAGGGGCCGCGTTTCCGATGCGAGGCCGAGGGCCGCGAGGCCTAGCACCGCGACCGCCGCGCCGACGCAGCCGCCGACGGTGAGGCGCCGCAGCCGCGCGCCGCGATCGGAGGCGCGCATGCTCCCCGCGAGCGCCACGGCGACCATGCCCAGCAACACGCCGGCGTGCTGCACGGACGCCAGGCGCGTGGTTTCCCCGAGCGACAGCCCGAACACCGCGCCGCCGAAGGGTTCGACGATCAGGTCCTGCGCGCTGTAGGCCAGCATGGACACGAACACGAACACCGCGAACCGGCGCGCGTCCGGCTCCGCCCAGACCTGCCGGAGCGCGTCGCGAAAGGCCGGCTTCTCCGGCTGGGCGGCGGCGGCGGTAGGCTTCGCGGACTCGGGGCGGCGCGGAGGCTCCACGCCCCACACCGCGACGGACGCCAGCAGGAAGGCGAGGCCGCACACGCCGGCCGAGATCGCCAGGAGGCGGGCGGGCGAGTAGGGGTCCAGCAGGCGCCCCGCGACCGCGGTGGTGACGACGAAGCCGGCGATCATCATGATCCACACGATGGACGCGGCGGCGGCGCGCCGCTCCGGCGCGACCCGCGAGGCCAGCAGCGCCAGCAGCGGGGTGCCGGCGGAGGCCACCCCGGCGCCGATCAGCAGGAACGCCGCCACCGCCACCGCGAGGCCGGGGACGAGCCCCGCGGCCTCCATCGTCGCCACGGAGGCCGCCGCACCGATGCCGCCGAGCGCCAACGCCGCCGCGCCGCCGATGATCCACGGCGTCCGGCGGCCGCCCACGTCCGAGCCGTGGCCCATGCGCGGGCGCACGACCTGCATCGCGTAGTGCAGGCCGACGAGCAGGCCGGGCACGGTCGCCGCCAGGGCCAGCTCGACGACCATCACGCGGTTGATGGCGGAGGTGGTGAGCACCACGACGGCGCCGAGCGCCGTTTGCACCAAGCCGAGGCGCAGGATGCCGAGCCAGCCGAGCGGGGGCGGGTCGTCGCGCACCGCCCGCCTAGCCCCCGATCCCGGCGGCGGCACCGGGCCGCAACGCGAAGGCGCAGACGAGCATCCCGAGCACATATAGCAAGACGCCGGTGGCGTTGTACCAGGGCGCCAAGGCGCGGGGGTTGCGCAGCAGCCTCGCCATGAGCGCGAGCTGCGCCAGCAGCAGCAGCAGCACCGCGACGGCCTGCCACGCGGCGCCCCAACCCAGCAGCAGCGCCACGACCGCCGCCTGCGGAGCGGCCATGGCGGCGCAGGCGGCGCGGGCCGCGCGCTCCGGGCCGAGCCGGACGGGGAGGGAGCCGATGCCGAAGCGCCGGTCGCCCTCGACCGACTTGAAATCGTTCAGCGTCATGATGCCGTGCGCGCCGGCGCTGTAGAGCGCGGCGACCAGCAGCACGCGCCCGTCCGGCGCGGCCCCGGCCATCACGGCGGCGCCGGTGATCCAGGGCAGGCCCTCGTAACAGGCGGCGACGGCCGTGTTGCCCCACCAGCCGTTCCGCTTCAACCGCAGCGGCGGGGCGCTGTAGGCCCAGGCGAGCGCCACGCCGACGGCGGTGGCGCCCGCGGCCCAGGGCCCGAGCGAAAGGCCGAGCAGCAGCGACAGGGCCGTCCAGCCGAGCGCGATCCAAAGGCCCCAGCGGCCGGGGATGCGGCCGGACGGGATGGGCCGTCCGGGCTCGTTGACCGCGTCCACGTGCCGGTCGAACCAGTCGTTCACCGCTTGGCTCATGCCGCAGACCATCGGCCCGGCGAGCAGCAGGCCGGCGAGCGCCAGCGGCCATCGTTCGGACAGCGGCGCGCCGGAGGAGACGACGCCGCAGCCGAAGGCCCAGACCGGCGGGAACCAAGTGACCGGCTTCAACAGCTCCAGCACCGCGAACGGCGCCGGCGCGGAAGCGAGCGGCCGGGCGGACCCGACGGCCGGATCGGACGGCACCCCGCGCTACTCCGCCGGCCCGTTGCCGCCGTCTTCCGCACCGAGGTCGCCCAGGCCGTAGCGGCGGAGCTTCACGTAGAGGCTCTGCCGGCTGAGGCCCAGCATCTCGGCCGCGGACGCGCGGTTGTCGCTGGTGAGGTCGAGCGCCGCTTCGATGCAGAGGCGCTCGATGACGTCGGTGGCTTCCCGCACGAGGTCCTTGAGCGGCACGCGCCCGATCAGTTCGGTGATCTGCTCGACGGAGCGCAGCGGCGTCCGGCCGCCCCCGGCGTGCGCGTCGCCCCTCGCGGGTCGGGGCAGGCGCATGCCGACGTCGCGGATGGCGAAGCCGAAGCAGGGCTGGCCGCCGTTCATCACCGTGACGGCGGAAATCTCGACCTCGGTGGCCGCGCCGTACTCGCCCTGGAGCGTGGCGGCGAAGAGGCGGACGGCGCCGCGCTGTCGCAGGCTGCCCATCAGCACGTCGAGCTCGACGCCGGGCGGGGCGAACCAACGCTCCAGCGACTCGCCCACCGCCTGCTCCTCCACGGCGATCTGCGCCATTTCGAGGAAGGCGGCGTTGGCGGACAGCACGCGCCCGTCCTGTCCGGTGACGACGAACCCGTCCGGCACGCCCTCAACGAGCTTGAGGAGCTTGGTTTTCGTCTTCGGCAAGGCGATGGGCTCGCCGGGCCGCGCCACCGGCACCGGCGACAAGCGGACGAGCACGGAAACGACGTCGTCCTGGCGGAACAGGGAGGCTGAAACGACCACCTCGGGCCGCTCGTCCGACAACAGGCGCGCGCGCACATCGTCCGCGCGGCCGGCGGCGCGCACGCCGGACATCAGGCTTTCCACGGCCGCTTGGCTTCCCGCGTCGAAGGCCTCCGCGAAAGGCCGGCCGATGGCGCGCCGCGCGTCCTTCCCGAAGAGCCGCGCGGCCGCGGGGTTCACTTCCTGCACCTTGAAACCGGCGGCGTCGAGCACGAGCACCGGCTCGGGCGACATCTGGAAGAGCAGGCGGTAGCGCGTTTCCGCCTGCCGGAGGCGCGCGTAGTCCCGCTCCACCGACCGCTGCGCGTCCATCAGGCGCTGCTGCAGCGCGGAGATCCCGCGCAGGTCCCGCCCGAAGGCGACCGCGCGGTCCGCCTTGCCGAGCCGGACGGCGGAGAAGAGGATCGGCACCGAAGCGCCGCCAGGCACCGCCAACTGGTTGATGTGGCGCCAGCGCGGCGCGGCGCGCGCGGCCGCGTCGCGGATCAGGGCCTCCACCTTCGGGCGGCTCTCCTCCGTCACCGTATCCAGCCACGGGCGCCCGAACCAGTCGCCGCCGCCCAACTCGCGCGACAGCTCCTCGCTGTTGACCGCGTAGTCCCGGATCACGCCGGCGCCATCCACCACCAATGCGATGTCCGCCGCGGCGGCGATCAGCGATGCGGTCGCTTCGGCGTCGAGCTCGCCGAGCGAGGTTTCGGGGGCCCTGAATGCATGCACAGGCGCTATGGTCCTTCTGGGGGCGGGTGCCGTCTTATTTCTTTATCCTCCCCCCGCGTGGCGGGATCAATTGCGCAGGCTCAACAAAGCCAGCAGCGTTTCCGCCTGCAACGCCGCTTGCCTGCCGTCGGTCGCGGTGGCGTCGGCGCCGACGAGGCCGGCGAGCTCCGGATTCTCGGCGAAGACCCGGCCGCCGACCATCACGCCGATGCCGCGGTTGCACGACTCGCGCCGGACCAAGCGGATGAGCGCGGCCACGCCGTCGAGCCGGTCGTTGTTGCCGATCGAGATGCCGGCGATGGCGAACCAGCGGTTGCGGACGGCGCTCCGGACCTCGTCGTTGGACATCATCGGCTCGGACCGGACCTCCCAGCCCGCGCGCAAGAAGAACTCGGCCACCATGACGAGGCCGAAGGTGTGCTGCTCGCCGGGGACCGGGATCAGCAGCGCGGAGCGGCGCGGGTCGTGCGCCTCCACGGAAGGCATGAAGGCCGGGCTGTATTCCCGCACCAAGCCCTGGAGCCGCGCGAGGCCGACGGTGACGTCGGCGAAGGAGCACAGATCCTCCGTCCAGAGCTGGCCGAGGCGCTGCGCCGTCACCGCGAACAGGTCCAGGTAGAGCCGTTCCAGGGTGACGCCGCGCAAGCGCAAGTCTTCGACATAGGCGAGGGGCGCCGCCGCGTCGGCCCCGATGACGAGGCCGACCAGCGCGACGACGTCCTCGGGCCCCGGCGCCGCCGCGACCGGCTCCGGCGCGGAATCGCGCCCGGCGGCCCGGCCGGCGAGCACGAGCCGGGGAACCACCTCGACCTCGATCATGCGCACCAACCGCGCGGCCCGGCGCGCGGCCCTCGCGGAGGCGCCCATCGCGGGGCCGCGCGGGGGCGGGGCGGCGTGCTCGGCGCCGGCCGGGGCGGGTTCGCCGGGCGGCGATGCCAAGCGTTCGGGGCTGTCATCGGGGCGGAGGGCGCCGCTGCGGGGCGCGTGCGGGCTCGCCCAGCCTCGCGCCGCCGAAGGGATGCAATCCAGGATTTCCGTCGACGGTGCGAGCATCGGTGTTTCCCGTGTGCCCTTCATTGCCCGTTTCTCCCCCGAGTGTCAAACCTGATTTACGTCAATCTAGCTTGACACGTGTTGCGACGGCCCCGTAGCTTTCCGACGGCGGTTGGACGGAGGGCGACTCGATGGCCCTCTCCTCCAACGAAAAGATGAGGTCGTGTGAGCTACTTCTTGGTTTTGAGGCCGTGACCCGGCTGGGCCGCTCACATAACCGACATTTTGCGGAAGGGGTTTGTCAAGCGATGCTTACACGCGCCCTCCTGAACCGTTTCATAGATGTCGTGGACTGTTGCCCTTGGGGCGCTGCCACCGGGCGGCGGGTGCCGGTGCGCCGGCCGGTCCTCTACACGGCGGAGGAGCGCCGCCGGCGCGACGCTTCGCCGTGGACGCTGGTGCAAGGCGTGCTCGCGCCCTTCCAATTCGCGGTCTTCCTGCTGAGCCTCGGCTTCGTGCTGCGCTTCCTCGCCACCGGCGAGGGCTTCGGCATCGCCGCCGCGTCCGTCGTCGCCAAGACGCTCGTGCTCTACACGATCATGGTCACGGGCTCGATCTGGGAGAAGGAGGTGTTCGGCCGCTGGCTGTTCGCGCCGAGCTTCTTCTGGGAGGACGTGTTCAGCATCCTCGTCCTCGCCCTGCACACGGCCTACCTCGTCGTGCTGGCGCTCGGGGTCGGCGACGCCGCGGCGCAGATGCTGCTCGCGCTCGCCGCTTACGCCGCCTACGTGGTGAACGCCGGGCAGTTCCTGATCAAGTTGCGGGCGGCGCGGCTCGAAGGCGCCGGGTCGCACCGCGCCGCGGTCGGGCCGGGCCTCGCGGCGTGAGCGCGAGCACCGCCGCCCCGGTACGCGCCGCGCCGGCCGCCGGGCGGCCGGCGGTGCTGCGCGAGCGCGGGCAGCGCGAGGTGTTCTGCGGCCTGACCGGCATCGTGTGGCTGCACCGCAAGATGCGCGACGCCTTCTTCCTCGTGGTCGGCTCGCGCACCTGCGCGCACCTGCTGCAATCGGCGGCGGGGGTGATGATCTTCGCCGAGCCGCGCTTCGCCACCGCGATCATCGACGAGCGCGACCTGGCGGGCATGGCGGACGCGAACGACGAGTTGGACCGTGTGGTCGCGCGGCTGCTGGAGCGGCGCCCGGACATCAAGCTGCTGTTCCTCGTCGGCTCCTGCCCGTCCGAGGTCATCAAGCTCGACCTGGCGCGAGCGGCGAAGCGGCTGGACCGCGCGGCGGCCTCCGGCGTGCGCGTGCTGCACTACTCCGGCAGCGGCATCGAGACGACCTTCACCCAGGGCGAGGACGCCTGCCTCGCCTCGCTGGTGCCGGAACTGGCGGAGGAAGCGCCGGGCGCGCCGCGCTCGCTCCTGGTGGTCGGCGCGCTGGCGGAGGCCGTGGAGGACCAGATGCGGCGGCTGTTCGCCGCGCTCGGCATCGGCCACGTAAGCT
Source organism: Craurococcus roseus (assembly GCF_039523795.1). Classification (NCBI taxonomy): domain Bacteria; kingdom Pseudomonadati; phylum Pseudomonadota; class Alphaproteobacteria; order Acetobacterales; family Acetobacteraceae; genus Craurococcus; species Craurococcus roseus. The sequence continues at coordinate 18,795 of NZ_BAAAFZ010000120.1, forward strand.
TCCTGCCGCCCCGGTGCGCGGCCGGGCTGCCGCCGGTCGGGCCGCGCACGGATTTCCTGCTCGCGCAGCCCTTCCTCGCCGAAACGGCGCGCGTCCTGGAAGAGCGGGGCGCGCGGCGGGTCGCGGCGCCGTTCCCCCTCGGCGCCGAGGGCACCACGCTCTGGCTGCGCGCCGCCGCCGACGCCTGGGGCGTGTCCGCGGCGCGCTTCCGCGAGGCCACGGCGGCCGGCGAGAAGCGCGCGCGCGATTCGGTGGCGCGCCACCGCCCCGCGCTGGAAGGCCGGCGGGTGTTCCTGTTCCCCGACTCGCAGCTCGAAGTGCCCATGGCGCGCTTCCTGTCGCGGGAGCTGGGGATGCAGCCGGTCGAGGTCGGCACCCCCTACCTGCACCGCCAGCACCTCGCCGAAGAGCTGGACCTGCTGCCCCCGGGCACGCCGCTCAGCGAAGGCCAGCACGTGGACCGTCAGCTCGACCGCTGCCGCGCGGCGAAGCCCGACTTGGTGGTGTGCGGCCTCGGCTTGGCGAACCCATTGGAGGCGGAAGGCATCGCCACGAAGTGGTCCATCGAACTCGTCTTCACGCCGGTGCAGGGCTACGAGCAGGCGGGCGACCTCGCCGCGCTGTTCACGCGCCCGCTCGACCGGCGCGGCAGGCTGCGGGTCTAGCGCCGTGCAGCTCGCGCTCTGGACCTACGAAGGGCCGCCGCACGTGGGGGCGATGCGCGTCGCCACGGCCATGGAGGGGCTGCACTACGTGCTGCACGCCCCGCAGGGCGACACCTACGCCGACCTGCTGTTCACCATGATCGAGCGCAGCGGCCGGCGCCCGCCCGTCACCTACACCACCTTCCAGGCGCGCGACCTCGGCGGCGACACGGCGGAGCTGTTCAAGGCGACGGCGCTGGACGCCTGGGAGCGGTTCCGGCCGCAGGCGCTGCTGGTGGGCGCGTCCTGCACCGCGGAATTGATCCAGGACGACCCCGGCGGCTTGGCGCGGGCCCTCGGCCTGCCGGTGCCGGTCGTCGCCGTCGAGTTGCCGGCCTACCAGAAGAAGGAGAACTGGGGCGCGGCGGAGACCTTCTACCAACTCGTCCGCGCCTTCGCCGGACCGGGCGCCGCCGGCCGCGCGCCGCGCCCCGCGGGCGCGCCGACCTGCAACATCCTCGGCCCCGCGGCGCTCGGCTTCCGCCACCGCGACGACCTCGTCGAGGTGCGGGCCATGCTGGACCGCCTCGGCGTTGCGGTGAACGTCGTCGCGCCGCTGGGCGCCTCGCCGGCCGACCTCGCCCGGCTCGGCGACGCCGATTTCAACGTGGTGCTCTACCCGGAGGTGGCCGGGCAAGCGGCCCGCTGGCTGGAGCGGACCTTCGGCCAGAAATCGACACGCGCCGTGCCCATCGGCGTCGGCGCCACCCGTGAGTTCCTGGCGGAGGCGGCGGCCCTGGCGGGGCTCGACGCGGCACCGGAGCCGGACGACGCCTCGCGCCTGCCGTGGTACTCGCGCTCCGTCGACTCGACCTACCTGACCGGCAAGCGGGTCTTCGTCTTCGGCGACGCCACCCACGCCGTGGCCGCCGCCCGCGTCGCGCGCGACGAATTGGGCTTCACGGTGGTCGGTCTCGGCACCTACAGCCGCGAATTCGCCCGCGAGGTGCGGGAAGCGGCGCGGGGCCACGGCATCGAAGCCCTGATCGCCGACGACTACCTGGAGGTGGAGGCGCGCATCGCCGAACTGCGGCCCGACCTCGTGCTCGGCACGCAGATGGAGCGCCACGTCGCCAAGCGGCATGGCACTCCCTGCGCCGTGATCTCGGCGCCCGTGCATGTGCAGGACTTCCCCGCCCGCCACTCGCCGCAAATGGGTGCGGAGGGCGCGAACGTGCTGTTCGACACCTGGGTCCACCCGTTGATGATGGGCCTGGAGGAGCACCTGCTCGGGATGTTCCGCGACGACCCGGAGTTCGGCGAAGGCGCCGCGCCCTCGCACCTCGGCGCCGCGGCCGACCCCGCCGCTCCGGCCGCCGCCGTCGACGACGCGGTCGCTTGGGCCGCGGAGGCGGAGGCGGAACTGCGGAAGGTCCCATTCTTCGTGCGCGGCAAGGCCCGCCGCAACACGGAGCTCTACGCGCGCGAGCGCGGCGTCGGCACCATAACGGTCGAGACCTTGTACGATGCAAAAGCGCACCACGCCCGCTGACGCGGTGGCCCCGGTGCGGGTCGTCGTGGTCACGATGGACAGCCACCTGGCCGGGGCCGCCGAGGCCGCGAGCCGCGCGCTGAGGCGCGAACTCCCGGGCCTCGAGCTGGCGGTCCACGCGGCGGACGAGTGGTGCTCGGACGAGGCGGCGCTGCGGGCCTGCCACGGCGACATCGCGCGCGCCGACATCGTGGTGGCCTCCATGCTGTTCCTGGAGGACCACATCCGCGCCGTCCTGCCGGCGTTGGCGGCGCGGCGGGACGGCTGCGACGCCATGCTCTGCCTGATGTCGGCGGGCGAGGTGATGCGCCTGACTCGGCTCGGCGGCTTCGACATGGCCGGCGAGGCGAGCGGGCCGATGCGGCTGCTCAAGAAGCTCCGCGGCGGCCGTAAGGGCGGCCAGTCCAGCGGGCAGGGCCAGATGCGGATGCTGCGGGAGCTGCCGCGGCTGCTGCGCTTCATCCCGGGCAAGGCGCAAGACGTGAGGGCCTACTTCCTCGCGCTGCAATACTGGCTCGCCGGGTCCGAGGAAAACCTCGCCAACCTCGTCAGGATGCTGGTCCAGCGCTACGCGGTCGGCCCGCGCGCCGGGGCGGGCAAGGCCCTGCGCGTCGCCCCGCCCGTGCGCTACCCGGAGGTGGGCCTCTACCACCCGCGGGCGCCCGGCCGGATCGTGGAGCGCGTCGAGAAGCTGCCTGCCGGCGGCGCCGCGACGGGCACGGTCGGCGTCCTGGTGATGCGCTCCTACGTGCTGGCCGGCAACGCGGCGCACTACGACGGGGTGATCGCGGCGCTGGAGGCGCGCGGGTTGCGCGTGGTGCCCGCCTTCGCCAGCGGCCTGGACGCCCGGCCGGCGATCGAGCGCTTCTTCATGCGCGACGGCGTCCCGGCGGTGGACGCCTTGGTTTCGCTCACTGGCTTCTCGCTGGTGGGCGGCCCGGCCTACAACGACGCGCGCGCCGCCGAGGAGGTCCTGGCCAGGCTGGACGTGCCCTACGTCGCGGCGCACCCGCTCGAGTTCCAGACGATCGAGCAGTGGGACGCCGACGCGCGCGGCCTGACGCCGGTGGAGGCGACGATGATGGTCGCGCTCCCCGAACTCGACGGCGCGATCTGGCCGATGACCTTCGGCGGGCGCTCGTCCGAAGCGCCGGGCGAGGGCCGCCGGGACATGGCGGCGCACCCCGAGCGCGCCGCGGTCCTCGCCGCCCGCGTGTCGCGCCTGGTGGCGCTCCGCCGCGGCGAGCGGGCAGAGCGCCGCGTCGCGGTGGTGCTGTTCAACTTCCCGCCCAACTCGGGCGCGACCGGCACAGCAGCATACCTCTCGGTGTTCGAGTCGCTCCACCGCACGCTGCGCGCCCTCGCGGCCGGCGGCTACCGCGTGGAGGCGCCGGACACCGTGGACGCGCTGCGCGACGCGGTGCTGAAGGGCAACGCCGAGCGGTTCGGCACGGACGCCAACGTGGCCGCGCGCGTCTCGGCCGACGACCACGTGCGCCGCGAGCGCTGGCTGCCGGAGATCGAGAAGCAGTGGGGAGCGGCCCCCGGCAGGCACCAGACGGACGGCTCCGGCCTGTTCGTGCTCGGCGCGCGCTTCGGCAACGTCTTCGTCGGCATCCAGCCCGCCTTCGGCTACGAGGGCGACCCGATGCGGCTGCTCTTCGAGCGCGGCTTCGCCCCGACCCACGCCTTCAGCGCCTTCTACCGGTGGCTCCGCGAGGACTTCCGGGCGCACGCGGTGCTGCACTTCGGCACCCACGGCGCGCTGGAGTTCATGCCGGGCAAGCAGGCCGGGCTCTCCGCTGGGTGCTGGCCGGACCGGCTGATCGGCGACCTGCCGAACCTGTATCTCTACGCCTCCAACAACCCCTCCGAGGGGGCCTTGGCGAAGCGCCGCGCCGGCGCCGCCCTCATCAGTTATCTCACCCCGCCGGTGGCGCACGCCGGGCTGTACCGCGGCCTGCTCGACCTCAAGGCATCGCTCGACCGCTGGCGCGCCGCCGGGCCCGATACCGACCTCGCCGGGCTGATCCAGGCGCAGGCGGCGGCGGTGGAACTGTCCCCGGCCGAACCCGGCTGGGCCAACCCGGCGGCCGAAATCGCCTGCCTGCGCGACGCCCTGTTGGAGCTGGAATACGCGCTCATCCCGCACGGCCTGCACGTGGTGGGCGAGCCGCCCGACGCGGAGGAGAGGGCGGGGATGCTGGACGCCGCCGGCGTCACGGAGCCGGAGCGCCGCGCCCGCCTGGACGCGCTGCTCGCCGAGGACCACGAGCTGCCCGCGGTGCTGCACGCGCTCGACGGCGGCTACCTGCGCCCGGCGCCCGGCGGCGATCTGCTGCGCAACGCCGAGGTGCTGCCCACCGGCCGCAACCTGCACGGCTTCGACCCCTTCCGCATCCCGAGCGCCTTCGCGGTACAAGACGGCGCGCGGCAGGCGGAACGGCTGCTGGCGCGGCACGCGGCGGAGGGCGGCGGGCTGCCGGAGACGGTGGCGGTCGTGCTGTGGGGCACGGACAACCTGAAGACCGAAGGCGGCCCCATCGCCCAGGCGCTGTGGCTGCTCGGCGCGGAGCCGCGGCACGACAGCTACGGCCGCCTTTGCGGCGCGCAACTCGTGCCGCTGGAACGGCTGGGCCGGGCGCGGGTGGACGTCGTGGTTACGCTGTCGGGAATCTTCCGCGACCTGCTCCCGTTGCAAACGCGCCTGCTGGCCGAGGCGGCACTGCTCGCCGCGCAGGCGGAGGAGGAGCCGCTGGAGATGAACGCGGTGCGCCGGCACGCGCTGGCCTTCCAGGCGGCGCATGGCGGCACGCTGGAGCAGGCGGCGCTGCGCGTGTTCGGCAACGCCGAGGGCGCCTACGGCTCCAACGTCAACCACCTCCTCGACCACGGCGCCTGGGAGGAGGAGGACGAGCTGGCCGAGGCCTACCTGCGCCGCAAGGGCTTCGCCTACGGCGTGGACGGCAAGGCGGCGCGGCAGGACGCGGTGCTGGCCCAGGTGCTGGGCACCGTGGAAGCTGCCTACCAGAACCTCGACTCGGTGGAGCTCGGCATCACCGCGGTCGACCACTACTTCGACACGCTGGGCGGCATCAGCCGCGCCGTGCAGCGGGCGCGCGGGACCGCCGGCGCGGCGCCGGTCTACGTCGGCGACCAGACGCGGGGCGAGGGCACGGTCCGCACCCTGTCCGAGCAGGTCGCGCTGGAAACGCGGACGCGCACGCTCAATCCGAAATGGTACGAGGCGCTGCTCGCGCACGGGCACGAAGGCGTTCGCCACATCGAGGCGCACGTGACCAACACGATGGGCTGGTCCGCCACCACCGGGCAGGTCGCCCCTTGGGTGTACCAGCACCTCGCGCAGACCTTCATGCTCGATCCGGCGATGCGCGAGCGCTTGGCGGCGCTGAACCCGACCGCCTCAGCCCGCATCGCCAACCGCCTGCTGGAAGCGCAGGAGCGCCGCTACTGGGCGCCGGACGCGGACGCGCTGGAGCGCCTCCGCCGCGCCGGCGAGGAGCTGGAAGACCGTATGGAAGGCATCACCAGCATGGGGGCCGCCGCATGACAGCCGTGACCAGGCATTCGTTGATCCGCGGCGCGACGGCGCGGGCCTCCAGCGGCGACGGCGAAGGCAGCACGCAGGTCCACATGGACGCGGCCGCGCGGATCGAGGGCGCCAAGGTCTTCGCCGTCTACGGCAAGGGCGGCATCGGCAAGAGCACCACCTCGTCCAACCTGTCGGTGGCCTTCACCAGGCTCGGCAAGCGCGTGCTCCAGATCGGCTGCGACCCGAAGCACGACTCCACCTTCACCCTGACCAAGCGCTTGGCGCCCACGGTGATCGACGTGCTCGAATCCGTGGACTTCCACTCGGAGGAGCTGCGGCCCGAGGACTTCGTGTTCGAGGGCTACGGCGGCGTGCTCTGCGTGGAGGCGGGCGGCCCGCCGGCCGGCACCGGCTGCGGCGGCTACGTGGTCGGGCAGACGGTGAAGCTGCTCAAGGAGCACCACCTTCTGGAGGACACCGACGTCGTCGTGTTCGACGTGCTGGGCGACGTGGTCTGCGGCGGCTTCGCCGCGCCGCTGCTGCACGCCGACCGCGGGCTGATCGTCGCCGCCAACGACTTCGACTCGATCTTCGCCATGAACCGCATCGTCGCCGCCATCGGCGCCAAGGCGAAGAACTACAACGTCCGGCTCGGCGGGGTGATCGTGAACCGCAGCGCCGGGGCGGACCAGATCGAGCGCTACAACGCCGCGACCGGCCTCAAGACCCTGGCCCACTTCCCGGACCTCGACGCCATCCGGCGCTCCCGGCTGAAGAAGGCGACGCTGTTCGAGATGGAGCCCTCGCCGGAGCTGGAAGCGGTGCAGGCGGAGTACCTGCGCTTGGCGGCCTCGCTCTGGGCCGGCGTCGACCCGGTGGAGGCGAGTCCGCTCAAGGACCGCGAGATCTTCGACCTGCTGGGATTCGACTGATGCCCTCCGCCACCTACGCGCAGCGGCGCGGCCAGATCGAGACCTACTTCGACCGCACCGCGGCAGAGTCCTGGGCGCGCCTGACTTCCGACGCGCCCGTGGGCTGGGTCCGCCGGACGGTTCGCGCCGGGCGCGACGAGATGCGGCGCACGGTCCTCGACTGGCTTCCCGCCGACCTCCGCGGCCGCCGTGTGCTCGACGCGGGCTGCGGCACCGGCGCCTTCGCCGTGGAAGCGGCGCGGCGCGGCGCCGAGGTGGTGGCGGTGGACGTTTCGCCCACCCTGGTCGGCTTGGCGCGCGAGCGCGCCGCCGCGCAGGGCTGGGGCGGCATCGCCTTCCGGGTCGGCGACATGCTCGACCCCGCGCACGGCCGCTTCGACCATGTGGTCGCCATGGACTCGCTGATCCACTACGCCCTGCCCGATGCCGTGCGGGCGCTGGCCGGGCTGGCGGCGCGGGCCGACCGCACAGTGGCCTTCACCTTCGCCCCGCGCACGCCGGCGCTCGCCGCCATGCACGCGGTCGGCCGCTTGTTCCCGCGCGGCGACCGGGCCCCGGCGGTGGAACCCGTAGCGGAAGCTCGCTTGCTCGGCGCCCTGGCGGCGGAGCCGGGCCTCGCCGGCTGGTGGTCCGCCCGGACGCGGCGGGTGGCGAGCGGCTTCTACATCTCGCAGGCCATGGAGCTGGCGGCCCCATGACCGCCGCGCGGCAGCAAGGCATCGGCTGTCTTGCCAAGGGATGGACGCGGTTGACGCCGCGCCTGCTCCCTTTCGCAGACGTGGTGACGCCGGAACTGCCGCTCGGCCGCCTGCTGCGCTTGTCGCTGTTCCAACTCTCCGTCGGCATGGCGGCGGTGCTGCTGATCGGCACGCTCAACCGCGTGATGATCGTCGAACTGGGCGTGCCGGCCGGCCTGGTCGCCGCGATGGTCGGGCTGCCGCTCGTCTTCGCGCCGCTGCGGGCCCTGGTGGGCTTCCGGTCCGACACGCACCGCTCGGCGCTCGGTTGGCGCCGCGTGCCTTACCTCTGGATGGGCACGCTGCTGCAGTTCGGCGGCCTGTCCATCATGCCCTTCGCGTTGATCCTCCTGTCGGGCGACAGCAACGGCCCGCCCTGGGTCGGGCACGTCGCGGCGGCGACGGCCTTCCTGCTGGTCGGCGCCGGGCTGCACACGGTGCAGACGGTGGGGTTGGCGCTGGCGACCGACCTCGCGCCGGCCGAAGCCCAGCCGCGCGTGGTGGCGCTGCTCACCGTGGCGCTCCTGCTCGGCATGGTGGTGAGCGCCTCCGCCTTCGGCGCGCTGCTGGCCGACTTCAGCCAGGTCCGGCTCGTCCAAGTTATCCAAGGCGCCGCCGTCGCCACGGTGCTCCTCAACGTCGCGGCGCTGTGGAAGCAGGAAGCGCGGAACCCGGCGCGCACCGCCGGGGCGGGCGCGAAGCCGTCCTTCGGCGAGGCCTGGCGCGCGCTGCGCCAGGAAGGGCCGTGGACGCGGCGCTTGGCGGTCGCTGTGATCGGCACGGCCGCCTTCGGCATGCAGGACGTGCTGTTGGAGCCCTACGGCGGACAGGTGCTGCGGCTCGGCGTCGGCGGGACGACGGCGCTGACGGCGGTGTTGGCCGGCGCCGGGATCGTCGGCATCCTGGCGGCGGCGCGCCTGCTCGACCTCGGGCGCGACCCGCACCGCGTCGCCGCGCTCGGCGCCCTGTGCGGCGCGGCGGCCTTCGCCGCGGTGGTCTTCGCCGCGCCCTTCGGCGCGGTGCCGCTCTTCATCCTTGGGACCGCCCTGATCGGCCTCGGCGGCGGCCTGTTCGCCCACGCCACGCTCACCGCCTGCATGCGCGCGGCGCCGCCGGCGCAGGCAGGGCTCGCCCTCGGCGCCTGGGGCGCGGCGCAGGCGACCGCCGCAGGCTGCGCCATGGCGCTCGGCGGGCTGCTCCGCGACGCCGTTGCACACCGCGCCGAGGCCGGCGGGTTCGGCTCGGTGCTGGCCACGCCCGCGACGGGCTACTCCGCCGTGTACCTGCTGGAGATCGCTCTGCTCTTCGCCACCCTGGCCGCCATGGGTCCGCTCGTCCGCACGACGACGGCCAGAACCGTCGCCGCGGCCCGTCCGCCCGCCCTCTCGAACCCGACGCACGCGGAGGTCTGACATGCCCAGCGCCTCGTTCACCGGCACCTTCGACGTCGCCGAACTCGCGTTCTACGCCTTCGTCCTCTTCTTCCTCGGGCTGGTCTACTACCTGCGGCGGGAGGACAAACGCGAGGGGTACCCGCTCGAATCCGAACGGTCCGACCGGGCCGGCCGCGTCACCGTCCGCGGCTTCCCGAACCCGCCGGGCCCCAAGAAATTCATCATGTACCACGAGCCGCAGAACCTGCTGGCCCGGCGCGAGCGCGACCTGGACGGCATCCTCGCGCCCGCCGAGAATTGGCCCGGCGCGCCCTTCGTCCCGCTCGGCGACCCGATGCAGGACGGCGTCGGCGCCGCATCCTACGCCCAGCGTTCCGAGGAGGTCGACGTCACCTTCGACGAGCAACTGCCGAAGATCGTGCCGCTGCGCGTGGCGAAGGGCTACTACCTGGCGGCCGAGGACCCGGACCCGCGCGGCATGGAGGTGGTGGGCGCGGACCGGGTCGTCGCGGGCACCGTTTCCGACGTGTGGATCGACCGGTCGGAAACCATCTGCCACTTCCTGGAGGTCGAGGTCGCGCCGTTCCTGGGCGCGCAGCGGCCCACCGTGCTCGTGCCGATCCGGCTCGTCCGCATCGACGCCAAGCGCCGGCGGGTCACGGTGAAGTCGGTCATGGCGCACCAGATCGCGGCGGCGCCCGGGACCAAGGACCCGGAGCAGATCACCTTCCGGGAGGAGGACCGGATCTCCGGCTACTACGCCGGAGGCCACGTCTACGCCACCCCGAAGCGGACGGAGCCCCTGCTGTGACGATAATCCGCGAACACGAGAACGAGCCCGTCCCTGGTCTGCCCGAGCGGCTGCCGGACGGGGAACGGGTGCTCTGGCAAGGGGCGCCCCGCTGGCAGGCCCTCGCGCGCCGCGCCTTCCACGTGCGCGTCATCGCCATCTACTTCGCGGCCTTGGCCGTTTGGAGCGGCTGGTCGGCGCACGCCGAGGGCGCGGACGCCGGCACGCTGGCGGCGGACGCGCTGTGGCTGGCGCTGGTGGCGAGCCTGCCGATCGGTACTCTCCTCGCCATGTCGCTCTTTTCGGCGCGCACCACGCTCTACACGGTCACGGACCGCCGGCTGGTGCTGCGCGTGGGCGTCGCCTTGCCGATGGCTGTGAACATCCCGCTCGGCGCCGTCGCGTCCGCGGGGGTCCGGCGCTGCGCGGACGGCACCGGCGACATCGCGCTGTCCCTGCTGCCGTCGCACCGCGCCTCTTTCGTCGCGCTCTGGCCGCACGTGCGCCCCTGGCGGTTCTCCAAACCGGAACCGCTGCTTCGCGGCCTGGTCGACGCGGACGCCGCGGCGCAGGCGCTGGCGAAGGCCCTGGCCGCGAGCGCGGCTCTGGAGCCCGCCGCCGCCGAGCCCGCGTCGGCGCCGCCCGCCCGCGCCCCGTCCAGGCCGCGGCCGGGGATGGAGCCCTCCGGCGCCTCGGCCGGGGCGGTCGCCGCCTGATGAGCGGGGTCGGCGCCGCCATGCCCCGGCCGCCGCGCGGGCGATCCCCGCACCCCTCGGTGGTCCTCGCCACGGGCGCGCTCCTGCTGGCCGTGCTCGTGGCGACGGTCATGAGCCGGCCGCGCCCCGGCGACGGCCTGGAGGCGGGGCACGGCCGCCCGGCCTCGGTGTCGATCGACCTCCGCTTCGAAGACCTGCCGGACGGCGGCGTGGCGGTGCGCCGGGCGGATGACGGGGCGGCCGTCGCCGTGCTCGCGCCGGGCACCGAAGGCTTCGTGCGGGCGACCTTGCGCGGCCTCGCCCGGGACCGGAAGCGCGGGGACTTCGGTCCGGAGCAGCCTTTCCGCTTGTCGGCCTGGACGGATGGGGGTTTGAGCCTCGAAGATCGGGCGACCGGCCGCACGCTGGACCTCCGCGCCTTCGGTTCGACGCAGGTGGAGGCGTTTTCGCGGTTGCTGCCGGCCTCGGGGGAGGACAAGCGATGAGCGAGAAGGGATGGGCCGGCTGGCTCCCGCGTCGGCGGCGCACGGTCACCGTGCCCTGCGTGCTGGAGGTCGAGCGCACCGCCGACAGCTTCCACGCCTACGCCGTGCCGGAAGGCATCGAACTGCGCCCCGGCGACCAGGTGGTCGTCCACGGTGCGCCGGAGCGCCTCGCCTTCGGCGAACGCGCGACCTACCGCTCCTACGCCACCGTCACCCGCGCTGGGCCATTGGAACGCTTCCGGACCCGGTATTCCGCGATCTTCGAACTGACCGAGCTGTACCACGTCGGCTTCGAGCCGAAGGAGGCGTCGCCATGAACGCCGTTTCGCCCGCCAAGGCCGGCCCGAACGACTCCACGCGCGTCGCGCAAGAGGACACGATCCTCACGCCGCGCTTCTACACCACCGACTTCGCAGCCATGGACCGGCTGGACATCGAGCCGGTGCGCGCCGACTGGGACGCGTTGATGGCGGAGTTCCGCGCCGACCTGAACAAGGGGCACTTCACGCGGACGGAGGAGTTCGACCGCTTCGACCTTTCGGCGTTGCCGGAAGGCTTGCAGAAGGAGTTGAAGGACTTCCTCATCTCCTCCGTCACCGCCGAGTTCTCCGGCTGCGTGCTCTACGCCGAGATCAAGAAGCGCATCTCCAACCCGGACATCCGGGAGCTGTTCACCCACATGGCGCGCGACGAGGCGCGGCACGCCGGCTTCATCAACGACTCCCTCAAGGACATCGGGATCGGCGTGGACCTCGGCTTCCTGACGCGGGCGAAGAAGTACCACTACTTCAAGCCGAAGTTCATCTTCTACGCGACCTACCTGTCCGAGAAGATCGGCTACGCCCGCTACATCACCATCTACCGCCAGTTCGAGCGGCATCCGGAGCTGCGCTTCCACCCGATCTTCAAGTGGTTCGAGAAATGGTGCAACGACGAGTTCCGGCACGGCGAGGCCTTCGCGCTGCTGATGCGCGCCAATCCTTCGCTGCTGTCCGGCGCGAACCGGCTCTGGGTGCGCTTCTTCCAGCTTGCGGTGTTCGCCACGATGTACGTGCGCGACCACGCGCGGCCGGAGTTCCACAAGGCGCTCGGCATGACGCCGACCGAGTACGACCAGCGCGTGCTCCGCATAACGTCGGAAATCTGCGAGCAGGTCTTCCCCGTCACGTTGGACATGGACAATCCGGCCTTCTGGGAAGGTCTGGAACGGCTGCGGCGCGTGTCGGACGGGATGGCGGCGGCGAAGAAGCGCCCCGGCCTCCGGGGCAAGCTGAAGCGCGCGGGCCTCGCCGCCGCCGCGGCGGCGGCCTTCGCGCGGCTCTACACCCTGCCGGCCAAGCGCAAGGCGCTGCCCCCGCAGGTCCGCTTGGCGCCGTCCTGGTAGGGGAGGGGTAGCCCGCCGCATGGCCGAGCACGCCCTACCGGCGCTCTACACGGTGTTCGTCTGGTGGTTCGCCACCGGGTTGATCCTGCTTTTGGACGGGCTCCGGCCGGAAACCTTCCGCTGGAGCATGGGGGGCGCGACCGCCTTGCTCGCCGCGGCTTGCTGGGGACTGGCTTCCAGCGCCGCGGACTCATCGCCCACCGGCGCCTACGTGGCCTTCACCTGCGCCCTGGCCGCCTGGGGCTGGGTGGAGCTGAGCTTCCTAACGGGCTGGCTGACCGGCCCGCGCAAGGCGCCGCTGGAGCCGGGCATCGGCGGCTGGCCGCGGTTCTTTGCGGCGTTGGGCGCCGTGCTGTGGCACGAGCTGGCCATCCTGGCCGGCGTCGCGCTCGTGGCGGCGCTCACCTGGGGCGGGCCGAACCAGATCGGCACGGGGACGTTCCTGGTTCTGGCGGCCATGCGGTTGAGCGCCAAGCTCAACGTCTTCCTGGGCGTCCGTAACCTTGCCGAGTCGTTCCTGCCCGACCATCTCAGCCACCTGCGGAGCTTCTTCCGCCGGCGGCGGGCGAACGCGCTGTTCCCCTTCTCGGTGGCCGGTTCGACGATCGCTTGCGCCCTGCTGTTCGGGGAAGCCTTGACGCCGGACGCCGACGCCTTCCGGGCGGTGGGCTTCACCCTGCTCGGGACCTTGATGGCGCTGGCCGTGCTCGAACACTGGTTCATGGTCCTGCCCTTGCCCTTCGAGGCGCTGTGGCGGTGGGCCCTCCGGGTTCGACCGCGCGGGGCCTCGCCTTCCGGGCGAAAAATGGCGCGCTTTGATGCGGATCACGGTACAGTGGCCCCATTTCCGGTATCGTTTCGTATGAGGGTGGCCGCCAGCCCGGGCGCGGCGGCCGTACCCAGGACCACGCTCGGTCGATCGGAGGCGACATGAATTACGAGGGTTTCTTCCGGCGGCAGCTCGACGGCCTCCGCCAAGAAGGGCGCTACCGCATCTTCGCCGACCTGGAGCGGAAGGCGGGGAGCTTCCCCCGCGCCACCCACCACCGCTCGCCCGGCCAAGCCGAGGTGACGGTCTGGTGCTCCAACGACTACCTCGGCATGGGCCAGCACCCGGCCGTGCTCGCCGCCATGCACGAGGCGCTGGACCGCTGCGGCGCCGGCGCCGGGGGCACCCGCAACATCGCCGGCACCAACCACCACCACGTGTTGCTGGAGCGCGAACTGGCCGACCTCCACGGCACGGAAGCGGCGCTGTTGTTCAACTCCGGTTACATGTCCAACTGGGCGTCTCTCTCCACCCTAGCGGGACGTCTGCCGGGCTGCGTGGTTTTGTCCGATTCGCTCAACCACGCCTCCATGATCGAAGGCATCCGCCACAGCCGCGCCCGGTGCGAGGTGTTCGCGCACAACGACATGGCGGATCTCCGGCGCAAGCTGGAGGCGCTGGGCCCCGGCGTGCCGAAGCTGATCGCCTTCGAGAGCGTCTATTCCATGGACGGCGACATCGCGCCGATCGCCGCCATCTGCGACCTCGCCGACGAGTTCGGCGCCATGACCTACCTGGACGAGGTGCACGCGGTCGGGCTCTACGGCCCGCGCGGCGGCGGCGTGTCCGAGCGGGAGGGGCTGTCGCACCGCCTCACCGTGATCGAGGGGACGCTCGCCAAGGCGTTCGGTGTCGTCGGCGGTTACATCGCCGGCTCGGCGGCGATGTGCGACTTCGTCCGCTCCCACGCCTCCGGCTTCATCTTCACCACCGCCCTGCCGCCGGCGGTGGCGGCGGGCGCCGCGGCCAGCATCCGCCACCTCAAGGCGAGCGGCGCGGAGCGGGGGCGGATGCACGACCGCGTGGCGCTGGTGCGGCGCAAGCTGACGGCGGCCGGGCTGCCGCACCTGCCCAATCCGAGCCACATCGTCCCGGTGATGGTGGGCGACCCGAAGCAGTGCAAGCGCATCAGCGACGTGCTGCTCGACGAGTGCGGCATCTACGTCCAGCCCATCAACTACCCCACCGTCCCGCGCGGGACGGAGCGGCTGCGCCTCACCCCCTCGCCGTTGCACACCGACGAGGACGTGGATCACTTGGTCCGCTCCCTTTCGGCCATTTGGTCCGAATTGAGCCTGCGGAAGGCCGCCTGATGGAAGCGCCGGGCGGCGCCCCCGGCGGACAGGCACCGGGCGGGAAAGGGGCCGCTCTGAACGGCGCGCACCGGAAGCCCCGGGCCGCGCCCCGGCGCGGCGGCCCCCCCGCGCCGGAAAGCGCCGCCCCGGCGCCGCCCGGTCGCGTCGCCTACCCCTTCGCGGCCATCGTCGGGCAGGAGGAGATGCGCTCGGCGTTGTTGGCCGCGGCCGTGGACCCGGGGCTGGGCGGCGTGCTGGTGCTCGGCGACCGCGGCACGGGCAAGTCCACGGCGGTTCGGGCGCTCGCCGCGTTGCTGCCGCCGATGCCGGCCGTCGAGGGCTGCCGCTACAACTGCGACCCGTCCGGCGCGGGCGGCCTTTGCGACGAGTGCCGCGCCCGGCGGGGCGGCGGGCCCCTCCCGTCCCGCATGGTCCCGGTGCCGGTGGTGGACCTGCCGCTCGGCGCGACTGAGGACCGCGTGGTCGGCGCGCTCGACATCGAGCGGGCGCTGACGCGCGGCGAGAAGGCCTTCGAGCCCGGCCTGCTGGCCCGTGCCCACCGCGGCTTCCTCTACATCGACGAGGTCAACCTTCTGGAGGACCACTTGGTGGACCTCCTGCTCGACGTGGCCGCTTCCGGCGAGAACGTGGTGGAGCGCGAAGGGCTGAGCCTGCGCCACCCGGCGCGTTTCGTCCTGGTGGGCAGCGGCAACCCGGAGGAAGGCGAACTGCGCCCGCAACTGCTCGACCGCTTCGGCCTCGCGGTGGAGGTGCGCACGCCCACCGACCTGCCGCAGCGCGTGGAGGTGGTGCGCCGCCGTGACGCCTTCGAGCGCGACCCGGCGGCCTTCGCCGCCTCCTGGGCCGGGGAGGAGGCGGAACTGCGCCGCCGCGTCCTGTCCGCGCGGGAGCGCCTCCCGCGGGTCCGGGTCGGCGACGCCGCCATCGAAGGCGCGGCCCGGCTCTGCATGGCCCTCGGCACGGACGGGCTCCGGGGCGAGATGACCCTGGTGCGCGCCGCCCGCGCCGCCGCGTCGCTGGACGGCGACGGGGAGGTCGGCGAGGCGCACCTCCGGCGCATGGCGGCGCCGGCGCTCCGGCACCGCCTCCGGCGCAACCCGTTGGACGAGGCGGTCGCCGGTACCCGCGTGGAGCGCGCCGCCGCGGAGGTGTTCGGGGCGTGAGCCGAGCCCCTCCGGCGGACCCGCCGCCGCCCGACGACGCGGCGCTCGCCGCGGCGCTGGTGGCGGTGGACCCGCGGGGGACCGGCGTGTCGCTCCGCGCCCCACCCGGGCCGGCGCGCGACGGCTGGCTGGCGCTGCTGCGGGCCGGGCTGCCGCCCGACGCCCCGTACCGCCGCCTGCCGGCTTCCGTGCCGGACAGCCGTTTGCTCGGCGGCCTCGACCTCGCCGCCACCCTCGCCGCCGGCCGTCCCGTCGCCGAGCGCGGCCTTCTGGCGGAAGCCGACGGCGGCTTGGTGGTGGTCGCCATGGCGGAGCGGCTGCCGCCATCGACGGCGGCGCGCTTGGCCGCCGCCATGGACGACGGCGCCGTTTCGGCGGAGCGCGACGGGCTGGCCTTGCGGCACCCGGCCCGGGTCGGCGTGGTGGCGTTGGACGAGGGTTTGGAGCCCGAGGAGCGGCCGGCGCCGGCGCTGCTGGACCGCCTCGCCTTCCACTTGGCCCTGGACTCGCCGCCCGACCCGGTAGCCGCGCCTTCGCCCGCCGCCATCGCCGCCGCCCGCGCCCGGCTGCCGCGCGTCGGCGCCGCGGACGACGCGGTGCTGCGCGCCCTGTGCGAGACCGCGGCGGCGCTCGGCATCGACTCGCCGCGCGCGCCGCTGTTGGCGTTGCGGGCCGC
>NZ_BAAAFZ010000121.1:0-983 GCF_039523795.1 Craurococcus roseus
TCGCCATGGGGGCGCCGCTGCTCCGCCGCGTCGCCCGCCGCCGACCGTCCAACGGACGCTGAGTTCAATGGCGCGACATTCCCCCCGCCGCGCGCGCGCGGACCGGCAAATGCAGCACCTTGTCGCCACGGCTGAGCCGGACGCCATCGGCGCTGATCGCCGCCACGAGCCAGCCGTCGACTTCCTCGCCCTCCGCGGCCCGCACGGTCCGCTCGTCCGCGAGGCGCAGCAACGCCACCGCGCCGGCGGACCGCAGCACCACGCCGCTCGCCGCGAGGGGCGGCGGCGGCTCCGGCGGTGCCTCCACCACGCGCGCCGGCGCTGCAACCGCGGGAGGGCGGCGGCCAAGCGTGAACAGCGGTCGTTCCACCTGTTCCGCCCAAGGCCCGGATGGCGTCTCCGGAAGGCTGATGGCCGGGACCGGGGGAGGAGCCTCTTGGCCGGACGCCAGCCGCGCAAGGGTCGGCGGCGGGGCGCGCACCGCCCGGTCATCGTCCACGGCCGCCCAGGCCAGCCCACCGCAGCACAACAGCAACGCGGGCAGCCGCGCCCTCACGGCGCCGCCATCCCGCGCAGGCCGCGCAGCTCCACTTGCACCTCCAGCAACGGCTGGCCGCCGCGGACCGCGGCGTTGGCCAAGGCCAGCGCCTGCACTTGCAAGGGCATCCGCCCGGTTTCCAGTTCCGCGAGCAGGTCGCGCAACCCTCGGGCGCCCACTTGCAGCTTCGCCCGCACGCCCACCATCCCGTCCCCCGTCCGCGCCTCCGGCAAGGTTTCGATGCTTTGCGCCGCGCCGCCGTGCCGCGCCGCCGCTTCCCGCAGCCGCCGCTGCAACGCAGCCCCGGCCAAGGCGTGGCTGGCGCCCGGAACGCCTTCCGCCCCGTCTGCCAGCGCTGCCCGGAGCGCCGCCGCCTCGCCGCCCAGCACCGGGCCGTGCGCCGCCACGGCCGAGGCCCGCGCTTCCAGCGCCAGCGCCCGCTCGG
>NZ_BAAAFZ010000122.1:0-2141 GCF_039523795.1 Craurococcus roseus
TGCCGAAAGCCGACCCAAGCGCCCCAGGGCAGGCCAGGGTTTCAACAGAGCAAGCGGGCGACACCACCGCTTCCGTCACCCCGATGGCCCGCGCCCCTCCGGCCACCGTCTTGCCTTGCGCCGCCAGCACTTCGACCTGGCGCAGCTTGGCCACGATCTCTTCCGGCTTGTGCTGCTTCCTCGCCATCCCGGCCCCTCCGTTGCCGCCGATCTCACCTTATCGGCGGACCGCTTCTACGGGGGCACGTCAGGTGTTGATCACCCGTCCGTGCGGGCCGGGAGCCGGGGCGTGGGTGTAGGCTCGGGCCGGGAGAAGGAAGGAGCGTCCCGCCATGGGCCCTGACCTGCGGCTGCAGCAACGCGTGCTCGACCGCTTCGAGCTGGTGAGCGGCATCGGCGACCCGGACCAGGGCACCGCCTGCGTCATGTCCCTCGTGGCCCACCTGGCGGGCGAGGGCCGCACCGACCGCCCGGGCTGCGCCTCCCCGCTGGTCCGCGCCTTCGCCATCCCGATCAACGACCGCATGCCGCCCGAGGCGCGCCGACGCTTGAAGCCCTTCGTGCCGCGCCTGATCGGGACGAACGACGGGCTCGACGGCACCCGCGCCGAGGTGCTGCGCCGGGCACTGGTCGAGGTGGTCCTGCCCAGGGCCTCCGGCGAATGCCCGGCGTCTTCGCCCCGCGGGCCGGTGTCGCGGCTCGCGGGCCCGTTCCGGCGTCTGCGGGTCCGGCTGCTCCGGGGCATCCTGCTGCGCCACATCGCCCGGCTGCTGGAAGAGGCCGAAAGAGGCGGCTCCGGGCCGGGCCAAGCGGCCGAGCTGGCGAGCGCCGCCGGGCACCTGCTCGCCCTCCGCGCGCGCGACGCGTGGGACGCGCGCGAGGCGGAGTGGTATTGGAACCAGGCCATCGGGCTCCTGGACCGGCTGTGCGAAGTCGGCGCGCAGGCGCGGCAGGCTGCGCCGGGCGTTCCGGCAGCAGGCCCGGCGCCGCGGCTGGAGGCGGCCCCCTGAGCGCTCCCCTGGGCACCGGAGCAAGTCGGGGCCGGCCACTGCCCCAGCCGTCCGGCGGCCGACGGTCGGCCGCCCCCTGATGCGCCGCATCGCCCACATCTCCGACCTGCACTTCCTGCTCACCGACCAAGCGGTGGTGGAGGCGCTCGCGGCCGAGCTGAACGCCGACCCGCCCGACCTCGTCGCGGTCAGCGGCGACCTCACCATGCGCGCCCGCTCGCGCGAGTTCCGCGCCGCCCGCGCCTTCCTCGACCGCCTGCGCGCGCCGGTGCTCGCGGTGCCCGGCAACCACGACATCACCTCCTACTGGCTGCACGAGCGCTTCCTCGACCCGCTCGGGCGCTGGCGCCGCTTCGTCGCCGAGGAGCCCGAGCCGGTCTGGATCGACGGCGAGGTCGCGGTGGTGGGCGTCAACACCACGTCGCGCGCCGGCGCCTTCCTCGACTGGTCGCAGGGCCGGGTCGGGGAGGGCCGGCTCCGGCGCGCGGTGGAGCGGCTGCGGGCGCTGCCGGAGGGCCCGTTCCGCGTGGTGGTCGCCCACCACCCCTTCCTGCCGCCGGAGAGCGCGCCGGGCACGCGCCTGGTCGGCCGGGCGGAGGCCGCGCTAGCCGCCTTCGCCGCAAACGGGGTGCGCATGATCCTGTCGGGCCACCTGCACCTCGGCTACATGCGCGCGCGCGGCGCGGCGGAAGGCGCCGAAGCAGCTGGAGGCGCGGCGGGGCCGGGCGGCGGGGACGGCGAACTGTTGGTGGTGCAGGCGGCCACCGCCACCTCGACGCGGCTCCGCGGCGAGCCCAACGCCTACAACTGGATCCGGATCGAGGGCGGCCGCGCCACGGTCGAGGTGCGCGCCTGGGACGGCGGCAGCGGTTGGGCCTCCGTCTGATCCGCTCGCCGGCTGTCCGGCAGGGGCCCGAGGCCGACGGCCGGGTCGACCAGCGGCGGCGGCTGCGCCCTGCGATCCATGCCCGAGCTCCCGAGCCGCCGATCCGGCTTCGTCGATTCGGTGGCGTCATGCCCCCGCGCTAAATGCGCCTAACGAAACCCGCCCTGTTGCGTTCTCGGCGGCATGGCCGAGCCGCCCCTTCCCGACGACCTCTGGGCGGCGGTGGCGCCGCTGCCGCCGCCCCC
>NZ_BAAAFZ010000123.1:0-925 GCF_039523795.1 Craurococcus roseus
GCGGCGCCCGCCGGGCCGCCGTCCGGCAGTTCCAGCCGAGCGGCGCCGCAGGCGGCGAGTTGCCGCGCGGTGGCGCCCTGGTCCGAACCGAAGAGGCCGAGCACCGGCGCGCGCAGGCCGCGGGACGGCGGCGTCGCCGCGTCGCCGGCCAGCGCCCGCGCCAGACCGCCGCTGCCGCACCACAGCACCGGCCCGGCGGCCCGCCGCCCCAGCGTGGCGATGCGCGCGAGGTCCTCGTCGGTTTCGGCGTCGAAGACCGTCAACCCCGGCTGCAACGGCCCGTCCGGCCCTCCCCTGCGCACCGGCAATCCCTGCTCGGCGAAGGCGGCGACGAGGTCGCCGCCGACCGGCGTCCAACCATCCCCGGCGGCGCGGGCGAGTTGCCGCCCGCCGAGGGTGATCCGCCCCTGGTAGGGGAAAGCCGGCGCGAAGACGGCGTGCGCCCAGCCGCCCAGCCGGAAGCACGCCGCGACTTCGGCCAGCGCGCTGCCGCGCAGCAGGCTGTCCAGCTTCTTGTACGCGATGTCCGCCCCGCGCAGCGACGGCGCGAGCGCTTCGACGGCGGCCACCGCCTCGGCGGCCGCGCCCTCCCGCGTGCCGGTGTCGAGCGCGGCGCTAGGCGGCAGGGGCCCGGTGTCCGGGGCGCGCCAGAAAACCGGGACCGGCCCGGCGAGGCCGACGAACTCCGCCGCCGTGTCCAGGGCGCCGGTGAGGTCGTCGGCCATCAGGCGCAGCGTCGGCATCCGGGCGCTCCGGCCGCTTGTCCACGGGTGCGCCGCACCGGGGTCCTGCCCGGCTCGGCCGCGGGGCGTTTCCACCTCCTTGTTCCTCCCTCGCTGGCGGGGCAAGCCCCGCCCGTCCTCTGCGGGTCCACTTAAGAGGAACTGATGCTCTGTTGAAACCCTGGCCTGCCCTGGGGCGCTTG
>NZ_BAAAFZ010000124.1:0-26191 GCF_039523795.1 Craurococcus roseus
CGGGCCCGCGTCCGGCGCCGGCGCTTGGCGCAGCAGGGTGATGGCGACGCGGCGGTTGGCGGCGGCCAAGGGTTCGGCGGGCAGGAGCGGCGTGCGGTCGGCGTGGCCGGTCACGCTCTGGAGGCGCGCTTCGGCGATGCCGCCGTCCAGCAGCAGGCGGCGGGCGGCGTTGGCGCGGTCGGCCGACAGCTCCCAGTTGCCGCGCTCGGCGCCGCCGCCGCGGAAGGGCGAGGCGTCGGTGTGGCCGGCGATGGCCAGCGCGTTGGGCAGCCGCGCGACCACCTGCGCTACCTTCTGGATCAGCAGGCGGGCGCGGTCGTTCGGCACGGCGCCGCCGGTGGCGAACATGGGCTGCCGGTCGGCGTCGAGGATCTGGATGCGCAGGCCCTCGGGCACCTGCTCCACCACGAGTTGGCGGGCGAGGTCGGCGAGGTCGGGGTCGTCGCGCACGGCGGCGCGCAGCTCGGCCGCGGCGCGCTCGAAGGCGGCGCGCTCGCGCCGGTGCAGCTCCGCGCGGAGCGCCGCGTCGGCAAGCCGCTCGGCGGCCGGGGGGGCCAGGGCGGGGAGCGTGGCGGTGGAGGCCGGGTCCGCGTCCGGCGACCCGGGCGCGGCCTCGGTGGGCTGGGGCTCCGGTCGCTGCGCCGCTTGCGCCACGGCGGCCATCGCGGCGGCGGCCTGCGGCTCGTCGGCTGGGGTGGCAGAGGCCGGACGCGCCGCTCCGGCCGCGGCGGGGTCGGACGCGGCGCCGCCCGCGGCTGCGAGTTGCGCCCGGTCCTCTTCGGTGCCGGCGTCCCGCGCTTCGGGCTCCTCGGCCCGCGCCACCGTTTCCGCCGGCGGCGCCCCGGCCAGGGGCGTGTTCGGGGTGAGCGGCGCTTCGCCTTCCTCTTCCTCGATGTCGAGGCGGACGGGCACCGGGCCGCGCTCCACGCGGATGGCGCCGGCGTCGGAGGACATCTCCCCTTCCGAGTTCAGGGTCCTGCCGCCGAAGGGCTGGCCGGTGCCGCTGGTGTTGCGGCCGAAGACGTTGGAGGGCGCGAAGTAGTCGGCGAGGCCGCGCCGCTGCTCCTCCGAGGTGGCGTTGAGCAGCCACATCAGGAGGAAGAAGGCCATCATGGCGGTGACGAAGTCCGCGTAGGCGACCTTCCAGGCGCCGCCGTGGTGGCCGTGCCCGGCCGCCTCTTCCCGCTTGAGGACGATGGTGGTCCCGCCGTCTTGCCCGTTTCGCCGTCCCATTTTGGAACCCGCTCCGTGGTGCCGTGACGGCGCGCATCCTGCGGCGCGGGGGTTAACGCCGGGCTAAGCCGGGGCGCCCCCGGGCTGGGCAGGCGCGTTGGGCAGGCTGGCGCGCGGTTGGGCAGGGCGGGCGGCGCCGCGGCCCGGATCGCCCGCCGTTTGGGGTGGCACGGGGCTTGCTGCGCCGAGTGGCACGGCGGCCCTTGCCGGATGTCGTAACCGAGGCAGGATGACCCGGCCGGAACCCGCGGCGCCCCGGGAGGGGGCTCGGAACAAGGAAGAACACGAGAGATGACACCGCGACGCCGCCTGCTGCTCGCCGCCGCCTTCCTCGCCGCCGCCGCCGTGCCCGGTCCGGCCGCGGCCCAGGGCGGCGGCGGGACCATCCGCATCGGCATGACCGCCGCCGACATCCCGTTGACGCACGGCCAGCCCGACCAGGGCTTCGAGGGCAACCGCTTCACCGGCATCCCGCTCTACGACCCGCTGATCGCATGGGACCTGTCGCGCGGCGACCGGCCGACGCCGCTGGTCCCCGGCCTCGCGCTGGAATGGAAGGTGGACGAGGCGGACAAGACGCGCTGGGTGTTCAGCTTGCGCCGGGGCGTGAAGTTCCACGACGGCAGCGACTTCAACGCCGACGCCGTGGTGTGGAACGTCCGCAAGGTGCTGGACCGCGAGGCGCCGCACTACGACCCGCGGCAGGTGGGGCTCACCGCGTCGCGGATGCCGGCGCTGCGCCGGGCGGAGAAGATCGACGAGCACACGGTGGCGCTGATCACGGCGGAGCCCGACAGCTTCCTGCCCTACAACCTGACCAACCTGTTCATGGCCTCGCCGGCGCAGTGGGAGAAGCTGCGGGCCGCGGCGCCCAACGCCGAAGCCGCGTGGAACGCCTTCGCCGCCACGCCCTCCGGCACCGGCCCGTTCCGCATGGCCCGCTTCGTGGCCCGCGAGCGCGCCGAGTACGTCCGCAACGACGCCTACTGGGGCGACAAGGCCAAGGCGGAGCGCATCGTCCTCCTGCCGATCCCGGACGCCAACGCCCGCACCGCGGCGCTGCTCTCCGGCCAGGTGGACTGGATCGAGGCGCCCTCCCCGGACGCGGTGCCGCAGCTCCGCGCCCGCAACATGGCCATCACGCAGAACGTGCAGCCGCATTTCTGGCCCTGGCAGCCCTGCTTCGCCGAATCCTCGCCGCTGCGCGACGTGCGGGTCCGCAAGGCGCTGAACCTCGGCGTGGACCGCGAGGGGCTGAAGCAGCTCCTCGGCGGCTTCATGGTGCCAGCGGTGGGCACGGTGCAGCCCGGCCACCCCTGGTGGGGCAATCCTTCGTTCCAGATCAAGACCGACAAGGCGGAAGCGCGGCGCCTGCTGGCCGAAGCCGGCTACGGGCCGCAGCGGCCGTTGACGGTGAAGGTGCAGATCTCGGCGTCCGGCTCCGGCCAGATGCAGCCGCTGCCGATGAACGAGTTCATCCAGCAGAGCCTCAAGGAGGTGGGCGTCAACGTCGAGTTCGACGTGGTGGACTGGAACACGCTGTTCACCAACTGGCGGCGCGGCTGCACGGACGCCACCGCGCGCGGCGCGCACGCGATCAACGTCTCCATCTCCACCATGGACCCGTTCTTCGCGCTGGCCCGCTTCTACGACAGCCGCATGGCGCCGCCGGCCTCTAACAACTGGGGCTTCTTCAACGACCCGCGCTTCGACGCGCTGATCCGCGAGGCGCGCAACACCTTCGAGCCGGCGGCGCGCGACGCCGCGCTGGGCCGCCTGCACGCGGCTGGGGTGGACGAGGCGCTGTTCATCTGGTTCGCGCACGACGTTTCGCCGCGCGCCATGAGCCCGCGCGTCAAGGGCTTCGTGCAGCCGCAGAGCTGGTTCGTGGACGTGAAGCTGCCCTACATCCAATAGGACTCCGATGCTGATCTACCTGTTCCGCCGGCTGGTCTACGCGATCCCCATCGCGCTGGCCGTGGGGTTCGTGTGCTTCATGCTGGTGCAGATCGCGCCGGGCGACCCGATCAACGCCATCGTCCCGGCCGACGCGCCGGCCGACGTGGTGGAGCAGGTGCGGCGCGACTACGGGCTGGACCAACCGTTGCCGGTGCAGTTCGGGCTGTGGCTGTGGAAGGTGGTGCAGGGCGACCTCGGCCGGTCGCTCGCCACGGGGCGGCCGGTCTGGTCGGACCTCAGCACGGCCATCGGCAACACGTTGATGCTGGCGGTCGCGGCCTCGCTGCTCGGGTTCGTGCTGGGCTGCGTGCTGGGCGGGCTGGCGGGCACCTTCCGCGGCTCCTTCCTCGACCGGGCGGCGGTGGGGCTGGCGGTCGCGGGCGTGTCCGTGCCGCACTACTGGCTCGGCATGGTGCTGGTGGTGCTGTTCTCCGTGCAGTGGAACCTCTTGCCGGCGATGGGCGCGGGGCCGGGCGGCTCGTCCGATTGGGCGTGGGACTGGGAGCACTTCAAGCACCTGATCCTGCCCACCGTCACGCTCTCGGTCATACCCATGGGCATCGTGACGCGCACGGTGCGCGGCATCGTGGCCGAGATCATGAACCAGGAATTCGTGGTGGCGCTGCGCGGCAAGGGGCTGCGGCGGTGGGACGTGTTCCTCCACGTGGTGAAGAACGCGGCGCCGAACGCGCTGGCGGTGATGGGCCTCCAGCTCGGCTACCTGATGGGCGGCTCCATCCTGGTGGAGACGGTGTTCTCCTGGCCGGGAACGGGGCTGCTGCTGAACAGCGCCATCTTCCAGCGCGACCTCCCCGTGCTCCAGGGGACCATCCTGGTGCTAGCCATGTTCTTCGTGGCGTTGAACCTGCTGGTGGATCTGGTGCAAACCGCCCTCGACCCGAGGATCAAGCGCGCATGAGCAGCGCCATCGACCAGGCCCGCATGGGCGCCGCCGCCCCGGCGCCGACGGCGGCCGAGGCGGAACTCGCGGTGCAGGCGCGGCAGGCGCCGGAGCGCTCGCGCGGCTACTGGGCGGGCGTGTGGCGGCGGGTGCGGCGCGACCCGGTGACGATCGTTTGCGCCGCGATCCTGCTGCTGATGCTGCTGGCGATCGTGTTCGCGCCGCTGCTGGCGCCGCACGACCCTTACCAGGGCAGCATGATCCGGCGGCTGCGCGCCATCGGCACGCCCGGCTACCTCCTCGGCACGGACGAGCTGGGGCGGGACATCCTGTCGCGCCTGCTCTACGGCGGGCGGCTTTCCTGGTTCATCGGCATCGTGCCGGTGGTGCTGGCCTTCTGCATCGGCACCGTGCTGGGCGTGCTGGCGGGCTACGCCGGCGGACGCGTGAACATGCTCATCATGCGGACGACCGACGTGTTCTACGCCTTCCCCTCCGTGCTGCTGGCGGTGGCCATCTCCGGCGCGCTGGGGGCGGGCATCTTCAACGCCATCCTGGCGCTGACGCTGGTGTTCGTGCCGCCCATCATCCGCGTGGCGGAGAGCGTGACGCAGGGGGTGCGGAACCTGGACTTCGTGGACGCGGCGCGGGCCTCGGGCGCGGGCGGGTTCACGGTGGTGCGCGTCCATGTGCTCGGCAACGTGCTGGGGCCGATCTTCGTCTACGCCACCTCGCTCATTTCGGTGTGCATGATCCTGGCGTCGGGCCTCTCCTTCCTCGGCCTCGGCACCAAGCCGCCGGAGCCGGAATGGGGCCTGATGCTGAACACGCTGCGGACCGCGATCTACGTGCAGCCCTGGGTGGCGGTGCTGCCGGGGGCGTGCATCTTCGTCACCTCCATCTGCTTCAACCTGCTGAGCGACGGGCTGCGGCAGGCGATGGACGTGAAGGGCTGACGGCGGTCGGGAGCCTTGGCGCCCGCCGCGCGTTGCGGCGGGCGACGCGACAACTCCCGGAGTTCCAGACCATGACAACCCTCACCCGCCGCGGTTTCGGCCCCCTCCTGCTCGCTGGAGGGGCCGCGGCCGTCCTCGCCGCCGTTCCGCGGCGCCAAGCCGCCGCCGCCACCAAGCGCGAAATCGACGCCCAGGTCGCGGCGGCGATGGTCACCCTGCGGAACCTCCCCAACCTCTCGCCGCGGCTGCTGCAGGACGCGCGGGCCATGCTGATCTTCCCGCGCATCATCAGCGGCGGCTTCATCGTCGGCGGCCAGTACGGCGAGGGCGCGGCGCTCGGCCCGGACGGCAACATCCGGGGCTATTACAACATCGCCGGCGCTTCGCTCGGCCTGCTGGCCGGCGCCCAGACCGCGGGCCTCGCCATGTTCTTCATGACGGACGAGGCGGTGGCGGCGCTGATGCGGGCTGACGGGTGGCAGATCGGCACCGGCCCCTCGGTGGTCGTGCTGGACCAGGGCGCGCAGATGAACATCACGGCGACCACCGTGCTGGAGCCGGTCTACGCCGTCACCTTCAACCAGCAGGGGCTGATGGCCTCCCTGGCGCTGGAAGGCACCAAGATCTCGCGGATCAACCCGGAGGCTTGAGGCCGGCCCGCCGCCGTTGCGGAAGCCACTCGGGCGCCCCTAACCTCCCCCGCAACGGAGGAGGGGCGCCATGGGCGGAGCGGCGGCGGTGGTCGCGGACGACGAAGCGGGGCTGGTGCGCGGCTTCGACCTGCGCGCCTTGCCGCCCGCCTTCTACGAGGACCCCTATCCCTTCTTCCGGGCGCTGCGCCGGCACTCGCCGGTTCACCGCCTGCCGGACGGGACTTGGTTCCTCACCCGCCACGCCGACCTCTTCGCCATCTACCGCGACACGGCGACCTTCTCCTCCGACAAGCACGTCGAGTTCACGCCCAAGTTCGGCGCCGGCACGCCGCTGTTGGAGCACCACACCACCAGCCTGATCTTCAACGACCCGCCGCTGCACACCCGCGTCCGCCGCCTCATCACCGGGGCGCTGACCCCGCGCGCAGTGGCGGCGATGGAGGAAGGCGTGGTGTCGCTGGTCGACGGGCTGCTGGACCGGATGGAGGAGGCACCGGGCGGGCGGGTGGACCTGATCGAACACTTCGCGGCGGCGATCCCGGTGGAGGTGATCGGCAACCTGCTCGACGTGCCGCGGGGGGACCGGGGGCCGCTCCGGGACTGGTCGCTCGGCATCCTCGGCGCGCTGGAGCCGGTGCCGACCGCGGAGGCGCTCGCCTGGGGCAACCGCGCCGTGGTCGAGTTTTGCGACTACCTCGCGCGCCTCGTGGCCGACAGGCGGCGACGGCCGGGCGACCCGGAGAAGGACGTGCTGACGCGCCTGATCCGCGGCGAGGCGGACGGCGAACGGCTGACCGAGCCGGAGCTGTTGCAGAACTGCATCTTCATCCTCAACGCCGGGCACGAGACCACCACCAACCTGATCGGCGGCGCGCTGTGGCTGCTCTGCCTTTGGCCGCGCGAGCGGGAGCGGCTGCTGGCCGGCGGGCCGGAACTGATGAAGACCGCGGTGGAGGAGTTCCTGCGCTACGAGAGCAGCGTGCAGCTCGGCAACCGCCGGGCGCTGCGGGCCTGCTCGGTGGGCGGCGTGGAGTTGCCGGAAGGCGCGCTGATCAACCTGTGCATCGCCGGCGCCAACCGCGACCCGGAGGTGTTCGCGGACCCGGACCGGCTGGACCTCGGCCGCAAGCCCAACCCGCACCTCGGCTTCGCGGGCGGGCCGCACGTCTGCGCCGGGCTGGCGGTGGCGCGGCTGGAGGCGCGCGTGGCGCTGTCGATGTTCCTCGAACGCTTCTCGCGCTACGCGCTGGACGGGGCGCCGGAGCGCGACCTGCGCGCGCGCTTCCGCGGCTTCGGGCGCCTGCCGGCCGTGCTGCACTGACCGAGTGGAGGAGGAGGACGCGGATGGACCCGATCGCCCGCGCCACGCGCGACACGGTGGGAGACGCGCTGCGGCGGGCCGCGCGGCGGTTCCGGGACCGCACGGCGCTGCGCTTCGCCGACCGCCGGTGGAGCTTCGCCGACTTGGACCGCGCGGCGGACCGGGTGGCGCGCGCCTTGCTCGGCGCCGGCTTCTCGCGCGGCGACCGGGTGGTGGCCTACGGACGGAACTCGGACGGCTACCTGCTGCTCTGGCTCGCCTGCGCCCGCGCCGGGCTGGTCCACGTGCCGGCCAACTACGCGCTGACCGCGACGGAGCTGGGCTACATCGTCGGCCAGTGCGGGGCGCGGGCGCTGCTGCACGACCCGGCGCTGGCGGCCGCTTCCGGGCAGGACGTGGGGTTGCGCGGGACCATCGCGGAGGGCGGTGGGGGCGGGCTGGACGCGCTCGCCGCGGCGCTGGACCCGGCCTGGGACCGGCCGCCGGGCGAGGCACCGCCGGACGACGGGCTGGCGGACACGGACCTGGTCCAGATCATCTACACCTCGGGCACCACCGGCGCGCCGAAGGGCGCGATGATGACCCACCGCGCCTACGTCGCCGAGTACGCCGGGGCCGCGCAGGCGCTGGACTACAGCGCCGCCGACCGCGCGCTGGCCGCGCTGCCGCTCTACCACACGGCGCAGATGCACGCCTTCACCATGCCGCAGCTCCTGGTCGGCGCGGAAACGCTGCTGATCGAGGCGCCGGAGCCCTCGCGCGTACTGGCCCTGATCGAGGCGGAGCGGATCACCTCCTTCTTCGCGCCGCCGACCGTCTGGATCGCCCTGCTCCGCCACCCGGAATTCGGCGCGCGCGACCTGTCCTCGCTGCGGCGCATCTACTACGGCGCCGCTATCATGCCCGTGCCGGTGCTGCGGGAGTTGCGGGACCGGCTGCCGGGCGCCCTGCCCTACAACTGCTACGGCCAGAGCGAGATCGCGCCGCTGGCGACCGTGCTGCGGCCGGAGGAGCACGAGGCGCGGCCCGCGTCCGTGGGACGCCCCGTGTCCACGGTGGAGACGCGCATCGTGGACGCGGGGATGCGCGACGTGCCGCCCGGCGAACGCGGCGAAATCGTCCACCGCTCGCCGCAACTGCTGGTCGGCTACTGGGGCAGGCCGGAGGAGACGGAGGCCGCGTTCGAGGGCGGCTGGTTCCACTCCGGCGACGTGGGCACGATGGACGAAGAGGGCTACATCACGGTCGTCGACCGCACCAAGGACGTCATCAACACCGGCGGCGTGCTGGTGGCGAGCCGGGAGGTGGAGGACGCCATCCTCACCCATCCCGCCGTGTCCGAATGCGCCGTGGTGGGCCTGCCCGACCCGCGCTGGGTGGAGGCGGTGACGGCGGTGGTCGTGCTCCGCCCCGGCCACGACGCCGGCGAGGCGGAGCTGATCGAGCACGCGCGCCCCAACCTCGCCGCCTTCAAGCTGCCCAAGCGCGTGATCCTGGCGGAGAGCCTGCCGCGCAACACGGCGGGCAAGCTGCTCAAGCGCGAGCTGCGGGCGGCTTATGGCGGCCGGGCGGAGGCGCTGCCGGGCGTGGGCTGACCCATCGTCGGCCCCTCCGGTCGGCGATCCGGAACGGGCGCCCGCGGGCGCATTCTCTGGCTCGTTCCGGAACTCGCTTTCCCCACCGACACCGACCGGCACGCGGCACCCGGATCGGGAACGCCTTCCGGCGTCCGCGTCGTTGACAACCGGGAGAACGCCCGCGAAAGCTGCCGCCGCGCAGGGCAAGGGGGCACGCCGCATGGACGGGGATCCGATCCACCGTTGGATCGCCGACATCGTGCCGGGCCGCAGCTTCGTGGACATCGGCGGCATCGGCGAGTGGTCGAAGCAAGAGCGTGTCACGCAGTCGGTCGCCGCCGGCGCCGCGCGCAGCGCGATGGCGGACATCGAGCCCGCCGACTCGGAATACTGGCGCTTCTTCCACAAGCTGATGTACAAGCACGGCATCGCCAGGGACGCCTACGACAGCCACGCCGAGGTGGACGTCACCCGCGCCGACCTGGCCGAGCGGCTGCCGCCCTCCGACGTCGTGCACTGCACCGGCGTCCTCTACCACTGCCCGGACCCGGTCGCCGCGGTGGACAACCTGCGCCGCGTCACCGGCCGATGGCTGATCGTCAACACCGTCGTCTGCCCGCAACGGGTTGAGAACGCCGCCGGTACGCTGGCCTTGCCGAGCGGCGCAGCGCTGTTCCTGCCCGGCTTGTCGGAAGCCGAGCGCGACGTGTTGCGCCTGCACTACCGAACGAAGTTCGGTTGGAGCATCGACGACACGGCCCCGCGCCCGCGCGCGCCGGGCGTGAAGATGCCGCATGTGATGCCGGACGGGCGGCTCAACCACTGGCCTTACTGGTGGCTGTTCACGATCCACTCGTTCCGGAGCCTCTTGCAACTGCTCCGCTTCGACATCCGGGACGAGTGGACCTGGGAGGACCACGCCCACTGCGTGCTGTGCGAGCGGGTCGGGTAGCCGGCCGTCACCCGCGCATAGCCCCGCGAACGGCCATGTCCGCGTCCGCCCAGGACAAACGAAGCGAGACCCGCCCGGTCGACGCCCGCGAGTTGATCGCTCCATTCTCGGTCCTCGCTGCCACAGCTCACGCTTCCGCGAAGGCGGAACCGCAGCGCCCGCGTCCGTTCATCGCTTTGTACCAGCCGGCGTGAGTCTTGCCCCTCGGTGTCGCCCCCGCGGAAGCAGGGCCCATGGCCGGGTGGGTCCCACTTCCGCGGCGACTATGGGAGGATGTGTCAGGACTTGTGCAGGGCGGAATCAGAACGCGTACCGCACCCGGCAGTAGGGCATCCGCTCCGCCAGCAGCGCCTTGAACCGCGCGAGCCACCGCCCCTTCCAGCCGGTGCGGTAGCGCAGGTTGGTCGCGCCCACCTCCGACTGCTTCTCCTCCTGGATGTCCGGCCGCCACAGCACCGTCTCGGCCTTCGGGTGCCAAGCGAGGTTGACCTCGTGCAGCCCGGCGTTGTGGGTCAGCATGATGACCTCGGAGGCGAGCTGGCGTTTCACTGGCGCGGGCAGCGCGTCGTCCAGCTCCTCGAACAGCGCGGTCCACTCCGCTTCCCAACCCTCGTGCAGCACCACGGGCGAGAAGTTCAGGTGGACCTCGTAGCCGGCGCGGTGCAGTTCGCCGATGAACGCAATTCGCTCGGAGACGGGCGAGGTCCGCACGTCCAGCAGCTTGGCCATGCCGTGCGGCATCAGCGACATGCGGACGCGCGTGCGCCCTTGCGGGTCGTAGTCCAACAAGCCGGGGTTCACCCATTTGGTGGCGAAGCTGCCCTTCGCGTTGTGCAGGCCGCGGAACAGCGCCACCAAGTCGCGCACGTTGTCCGAGATCAGCGCGTCCACCGAAAGGTCGCCGTTCTCGCCCAGGTCGTACACCCAATCTCGCGGGTCCACCTGGTTCGGCTCCCGCTTCGGCCCGAGGCCCTGCGCGTGGCGGGCGGTGGAGGCACCGATCTCGTCGATGTTGACGAAAACGGTGATCGGGTTCGCGTGGCCCTTGCGGCGCGCGACGTAGCAGTAGGCGCAGGCCATCGCACAGCCATTGGAGGAGGACGCGGCGATGAAGTCGGCGCTGCGGCCGTTGGGGCGCATCTGGAGCCCCTTCTTGACGCCCAGCACCAGCACCTCGCGCTTGCGGGGCAGCCACTCCTCCGGGTCGCCCTCGCGCAAGTCGGGGATGCGCCAGTGGGATTGGACAGGAATGCGCTCCGCGTCCGGGAAGCGCGCCAGGATCTCCCGGCCCCGCGCGTGCCCTTCCACCGCCGGCTCCAGGTAGATGCGGCGGACGTCGAGGATCGGCGCGGTCGGGGTCATCCCTCCGCATATGGGCATGGGCCGCCCGCGGGTCAGCGGCCCTTGGGCGGCTCGAACCGGTAGGGCGTGACGCCGCCCACCATGGGGTCCAGCGACAGCCGGTGCTCCAGCGGCGGGAAGGCGCGGCTGCGGCAGTCCATGCGGTCGCACAGCCGGCAGGAGAGGCCGATGCCGACCATCGCCTTCTCCAGGTCCAATCCGTCGCCGTAGACCACCTCCGGCGCGCGGGAGATGTCGCAGCCCATGGCGATCACGTGGACCGGCGCCGGCTCGCCCCAGCGCGCCGCCGGCCCGCGCACGGTGCGGGCGAAGCACAGGAAGGTGCCGCCGTCCGGCAACTGCGCGAGTTGCACCCGCACCTCCCCCGGCGTGGCGAAGGCTTGGTGGACGATCCACTTCGGGCAGGAGCCGCCGAAGCGCGCGAAGGGGAAGGCCGCGGCGCTGAAGCGCTTGGAGACGTTGCCGGCCGGGTCCACCCGCAGGAAGAAGAAGGGCACGCCCCGCGCCCCTTCCCGCTGCATGGTGGAGAGGCGGTGGCAGGCCTGCTCGAAGGAGACGCCGAAGCGCGCGGCGACCGCCTGCATGTCGTGCCGCAGCTCGCGCGCCGCGCCCAGGAAGGCCTCGTAAGGCATCAGCAGCGCGGCGGCGAGGTAGTTGAGCAGGCCGATGCGGAGCATGGTGCCCGCTTCGGGCGTCGAGGGCTCGGCCGCGTTGGCCACCGCCTCCACCGCCTCGCGCGCCTCCAGCATCATCAACTGATAGGCGAGCTGGAAGCCGCGGGTCTGGCGGGGCAGGCTCTCCGACAGGTCGAGCCGCCGCGCCGCGGGGTCGTAGCGCCGCAGCGCCCCGGGCAGCGGGCCGTAGTTCACGGAAACGCCGTGCTGGCGCCGCAGCCGCTCGGCGATGGCGAAGTTCAGCTCGGCCGGCGCGGCGCCGATCTCGCGCCCCACCGCCTCGGCCACGGTTTCGAGTTCGGCGAAGTGGTTGGCGCGGTCGTGGAAGAAGTCGCGCACCTCCTCCGTGGGCAGCAGGACGCGCCGGCCGGTGGGGAGCGCGATGCCGCCGGAGTCCTCGCGCGCCACCCGCCACGCCCGGTAGAGCGCCAGCACGGCGCGGGCGGCGTTGGGGGCGCTGCCGGCGAGTTGCGCGACCTCCTCCTCCGGCACCGTTTCCAGCCCGAGCAACGGGTCGGACAGCACCTCGCGCAGCCCGGTCTCCAGCGCCCGCTCCCGGGCGCCGGACAGGGCGGCGAGATCCACCTGCAACGCCTCGGTCAACTTGATGAGCAGGGTGGCGGTGACGGCGCGCTGGTCGTGCTCGATGAGGTTCAGGTAGCTGGCGGAGATGCCGAGCCGGGCGGCCAGCGCCTGCTGCGCCAATCCCTTGTCCATCCGCAGCCGCCGCACCGTCCGGCCGATCAAGGCCCGGGACATCTTCACATCCTTTACAAATTCACAGTACCCGTTTGTGAAGACCGCCACTTCCTTACCAGGAAAGCACGGGAAAGGGGCTGAACTTCGCGCCCGCAATGTGAATTATTCACGCGAGCAGCGCAACAGGAGACCATATGCGCCCCAACCCGACACCGACCCACGCGCCCGACGGCACCTTCGGCGGCGACCGGCCAGAGCCCGGCCGCTTCGAGGGCATCCGCCGCGATTACACCCCCGCGGACGTGGCGCGCCTGGCCGGTTCCTTCCGGGTCCAGCACACCTTGGCCGACATGGGGGCGCGCCGCCTTTGGCAGTTGCTGAAGACCGAGCCCTACGTGAACACGCTCGGCGCGCTCACTGGCATGCAGGGGCTCCAGCAGGTGAAGGCCGGCCTCAAGGCCATCTACCTGTCCGGTTGGCAAGTGGCGGCGGACGCCAACTCGGCTTCCACCATGTACCCGGACCAGTCGCTCTACCCGGTGGACAGCGTCCCGACCGTGGTGCGCCGCATCAACAACGCGCTGCGCCGCGCCGACCAGATCGCCACGATGGAGCGCGCGGACGGCAAGGCGGACGACCAGACGCACTACATGGCGCCGATCGTGGCCGACGCCGAGGCCGGCTTCGGCGGCGCGCTCAACGCCTACGAGCTGATGCGGGCGATGATCGAGGCGGGCGCCGCCGGCGTCCACTTCGAGGACCAGCTCGC
The DNA here is from genome assembly GCF_039523795.1 of Craurococcus roseus. NCBI lineage: Bacteria > Pseudomonadati > Pseudomonadota > Alphaproteobacteria > Acetobacterales > Acetobacteraceae > Craurococcus > Craurococcus roseus. The sequence goes on from NZ_BAAAFZ010000124.1 coordinate 13,057, forward strand.
CTCCGAGAAGAAGTGCGGCCACCTGGGCGGCAAGGTGCTGGTGCCGATCTCCCAGCACATCCGCACCCTGAACGCCGCGCGCCTCGCCGCCGACGTGGAGGGCGTGCCCACCGTGCTGCTCTGCCGCACGGACGCCGAGAGCGCGCAGCTCCTGACCAGCGACGTCGATGAGCGCGACCGGCCGTTCATCTCCGGCGAGCGGACGCCGGAAGGCTTCTTCCGGATCAAGCCGGGCGTCGGCAAGAAGTACGCGATCGCCCGCTCCCTCGCCTACGCGCCCTACGCCGACCTGCTGTGGTGGGAGACCTCCGACCCCGACCTCGACGACGCGCGCGAGTTCGCGGAGGCGGTCCAGCGCGAGTTCCCGGGCAAGATGCTCGCCTACAACTGCTCGCCGTCCTTCAACTGGCAGCGGAAGATGGGCGTCGATGCCGCCGCGAAGTTCCAGCGCGAGATCGGCGCCATGGGCTACAAGTTCCAGTTCGTGACCCTGGCCGGGTTCCACTCGCTCAACCTGTCCATGTTCAAGCTGGCCCGCGGCTACAAGGACCGCGGCATGGGCGCCTACTCCGAGTTGCAGCAGGCGGAGTTCGCGGCTGAGTCCGAGGGCTTCACCGCGGTGCGCCACCAGCGCGAGGTGGGCGTCGGCTACTTCGACGCCGTCGCCACCGCGGCCGGCGGCGGCCAGTCCTCCACCACCGCGCTCGCCCACAGCACGGAAGCTGCGCAGTTCCACGACCACGACGACGCGCGCCAGCCGGCGCCGGCGAAATAGGCCGGCCGCGCCGCCCAACGGAAACCAAAACGGAAAGGGAAACGAGACGATGGACGACACCTACGACGACGGCTTGGTGCATAGCCACAACTGGGCTTCCGAGCCCTCCACCCCCGCCGGCGGCGCGAAGTCCATGGGTGCGCAGACGACCGCGTCCCTCTCCGCGAGCCCGGCGGAAGAGTCCTTCGACGACGGCTTGGTCCACGGGCACGACTGGGCGCGGGGCTGATCCTCGCCATGGACGGGCGCCGGCCACGGCGCCCGTCCGCCGGCCGGTTCCCGGCCCGCCGCGGCGGCGGCGACCGGGATGTTGCTGCGCCGTTGTGATCCCGGCGCCACCAGCCGCGTTTCCATCCCTCATCGCAACCGCACCGCGCGGAGCGGACTGTGTCCCGCGCGAGGCGCGGCGCAAGACGACGGGGGACGGCACGATGGCGGCAACCGGGCTCGAAGTCTTCGACAAGACCCTCCAGACCACCAACATCTGGCTGAACGAGATAGCGGAACGGACCGGCGCGGACCGGCAAACCGCATGGCACGCGTTGGGCGCCGTGTTGCACGCCCTTCGGAATCGGGTGCCGCTCGACCTCGCGGCGCATGTCGGCGCGCAACTCCCGCTTTTGGTGCGCGGCCTCTACTACGACGGCTGGCGGCCCTCGGACCAGCCGGACAAGGCGCGCACGCTCGAAGGCTTCCTCGATCGCGTTTCGGACGGGCTCGCCGGCGCGGCGCCGATGGACCCGCGCGACGCGGCGCAAGCCGTTTTCCGCGCGCTCTCGCACCACATGGACCCCGGACAGGTGGGCAAGCTGGTCGAAGCCCTGCCGCAGCCGGTGCAGGACCTCTGGACCGAGGTGGCCGCCGTGCAGTTCCCGGCCAACGACCAGCGCCGGCAGGGCGCCACCTCCGCGGCGTGACCGCGCGGCGCGGGAACAGGCGCCGGGCTCGGCCGCTTCGGTGGCCGCGAATGTTAGAACCCTGCCGCCGGGCCCGCCGCTTGGTTTCGCCGAACCGGGAGGCCGGCGCGGTGCCGGGCCGCCTCCGCCCCAGGAGCAGGACGCGCATGGTTTTCCACGATCGGGCAGAGGCCGGCCGCCGGTTGGCGGAGCGACTGCGGCATCTCAGGGGCGCGGACCCCGTCGTACTCGCCGTGCCGCGGGGCGGCGTACCGGTCGGCGTCCCGATCGCGGAAGCGCTCGACGCCCCGCTCGATCTCTTGCTGGCGCGGAAAATCGGCGCGCCCGAACAGCCCGAACTCGCATTGGGCGCCGTGGTGGAAGGCGATCCGCCGCAAACCGTGTTGAACGACCGCATCGTCCGGGCGCTGGGCGTTTCCCCGGACGAGATCGCGCAAGAAGCGGAACGGCAACTCGGGGAGATCGCGCGCCGGCGGCGCCTTTGGCTGCGTGGCCGGCCGCCGGTGCCGACCCGCGGCCGCACCGCCATCGTCGTTGACGACGGCATCGCCACCGGCGCGACCGTGCGCGCCGCGTTGGCCGCGCTGGCGCGCGCGGGCGCAGCCCGGCGCGTCCTCGCGTCGCCCGTCGCGCCGAAGGACACCGCAGAAGCGCTCCGGGCGTTGTGCGACGAGGCGGTGTTCCTGGCCGAACCGGCGGACCTCGGCTCGGTCGGCGCGTTCTACGCCGACTTCCACCAGTTGGACGACGCCGAAGTGGTCGCCTTGCTCGCCCTCGGTGGTCGTGAAGGCGCGGCGGGGTGAGCGGCGAGGGCGGACCGCAAAACAATCATGCCGAGGAACTCACCCCGTCCACGAGCGTATCGACCGCGTCCCTGCCGGGTGGTGGCCCGGTGGTGCCGAAAGCGGCGGCGCGCCGGGCGCCCCGCATCCGGAACGACAAATGTGGAAGCAACCAGCACGCGCCGTAACCGAAGGAAAGGGCCCACGACGCCCCGCCGCGCGTCGGGTTCCGCCCTGCGATGATGCGCTCCTGGACGCCCCACATAACCGTGAGCATCGCCTTCGCCTCTTCGAAGCAAAGGATGCGCCATCTTCTCGACGGATTCGCGGCTTTAATGGGACGTCAGCAATGACCCGAAGGACGTCCGCTGCCCGCATGTCGAAACGCCGGGCCGGGCAGGAGAAAACCAAAAGATGAGAATCGCGCAGATCGCGCCGCTCTTCGAAGCCGTCCCCCCCAAGCTTTATGGCGGGACGGAGCGGATCGTGTCTTACCTGACGGAAGAACTCGTGGCGCTCGGCCACGACGTCACATTGTTCGCCAGCGGCGATTCCGTCACGCAGGCCAAGCTGGCCGCCATGGCCCCACGCGCGCTGCGCCTCGATCCTGACATCGGCGACCCCATGGCGCCGCCCTTGATGGCGCTGGAGCGGGTGTTCCGGCGGGCCCACGAGTTCGACGCGCTGCACTTCCACATGGACTACTGGCCCATGTCGCTGTTCACGCGGCAGCCGACGCCCTTCGTCTCGACGTTGCACGGCCGACTCGACCTGCCGGAGATCTGGCCGCATTACGAGCTGCACGCCGACGCGCCGCTGATCTCGATCTCGGATTCGCAGCGGAAGCCGATGGCGTGGGCGAACTGGTCGGCCACCATCCACCACGGCCTGCCGGAGCGGCTGCTGACGCCGCGCGAGGGCGCCCGCCCGTCCTACTTCGCCTTCCTGGGGCGCGTCTCCCCAGAGAAGCGCGTGGACCGCGCCATCGAGATCGCCGGCCGCTGCGGCGTGCCGCTGAAGATTGCGGCCAAGGTGGACCGCGCCGACCGCGACTACTTCGACGAGCAGATCCGCCCGCTGCTGTCGCAGCCCCACGTCGAGTTCATCGGCGAGATCGGCGAGCACCAGAAGGCGGAGTTCCTGTCGGGCGCGCACGCCCTGCTGTTCCCGATCGGCTGGCCCGAACCCTTCGGCCTGGTCATGATCGAGTCCATGGCGTGCGGCGTGCCGGTCATCGCCTTCAACCACGGCTCCGTGCCGGAGGTGATCGAGGACGGGCGCACCGGCTTCATCGTCGACGACATCGAGGGCGCCGTCCGCGCGGTGGACCGCCTCCCGGGCCTGTCGCGCGCCGCGGTGCGCCAGCGGTTCGAGGAACGCTTCACCGCCCGCCGCATGGCGGAGGACCACGTCGCCCTCTACACCAAGCTGGCGCGCGGCAGGGTTCCGCCGATGCGCGCCATCGCCGCGGAGTAGCGCAGGGCCGCGCGGCGGCGAGGCGCTCCCCCGCCGCCGCGCGCCGGTTCAGGCCACCAGGACCGCGCCGATGTCCCCGTTGCGGCCGGATACGCTCATCGCCACCGAATCGGCGGCGCGGCGCAGGTTGAGGTCTATGCGCGCGTCGCCGATCGAGAGGCCGCGAAGCATCACCCGGTCCAGTCCGTTCGGCAGGACGGACCGCTCCAGCCGCACGATCCGCTCCGCCGGGTCGAAGCTCAAGCCGAGACAAGCGCCGAGCAGGCCTATCGGCGCCGCCGCCGCCCAGGCCTGCGGCGCGCACGCCACCGGGTAGGCCGTCGGCCCCTGGCCGCCGCGCCGCGGGAAGCCGCAGAACAGCTCCGGCAAGCGCCGGAGGTCCAGCTTGCCGGCGGCCGCCGCCAACCCTTCCAGCACCCGCGCCGCCGCCGCGTAGTGGCCGTAGCGCGCCAGCCCCAGGCCGATCAGCGCGTTGTCGTGCGGCCAGACCGACCCGTTGTGGTAGGACATCGGATTGTAGCGCGCCTCCGTCACCGCCAGCGTGCGGATGCCCCAGCCCGAGTGGAACGCCCCGCTCAGCAGTTGCTTCGCCACCGCAGCCGCCCGCTCCGGCGCCGCGATGCCGCCGAGCAGCACGTGGCCGGCGTTGGAGGAGCGCACGCGGCAGGGCTTCTTCGCGCCGTCGAGCGCCAGGGCGTAGGTGCCGATGTCCTCGCACCAGAAGGCCGCCTCGAAGCGCTCGCGCAGCGTCTCGGCCTTCTTCTCCAACGCGTCCGCCCGTTGGTGCGGCAAGCCGAGCGCGCGGGCGATGCGGGCGCCCGCCCGGTAGGCCGCGTAGGCGTAGGCCTGCACCTCGCACAGCGCGATCGGGCCCTTCGCCAAGGTCCCGTCCGCGTGCATGACGGAGTCCCAACTGTCCTTCCATCCCTGGTTGGCCAGCCCGGCCTCCGTCATGCGGCCGTACTCGACGAAGCCGTCGCCGTCGCGGTCGCCGTGGGTCTCGATCCAGCGCAGCGCGGCCTCGATGTTCGGCCACAACGGGCGCAGCGTCTCCGCGTCGCCGGTGCGGTCGAGCCAAGCGCCCGCCAGCGCCACGAACAGCGGCGTGGAATCGACGGAGCCGTAATAGCGCCGGAAGGGCACCTCCCCCAATTCCGCCATCTCGCCGTTGCGGACCTCGTGGAGGATCTTGCCGGGCTCGGAATCGGCCGCGTGGTCGGTCGTCGTCGCCTGCATCGCCGCCAAGTGGCGCAGCACGCCGAGCGCGATGGCGGGGTCGAGCCAGAGCACCAGCCACGCCGTCACCAGCGCGTCGCGGCCGAACACGGTGCTGAACCACGGCACGCCGGCGTAGGGGTACGGGCCTTCGGGCGTCTGGGTGGTGAGCATGGCGAGGTCGGCGACGGATCGGCCGATCATCTCGTCGAAGCCGGTGTCGGAGGTGGCGACGGAGGCGGTCCGGGCCATGGCGGCGCGGCGGGCGCGGCTGTCCTCCCACAAGGCGCGGAGGAACGCGGCCCGCGCGGGCTGCGGCGGACCGTCCTCCGCGGCCACGCCTTCCGCTTCGCAGCGGGTCTCGACCAGGATGGTCCTGCGTTCGCCGGGCGCCAGCGTCAGGTCGAAGGCGGCGCGGTCGCCGGAAACGCGGGCCGGGGCCGGGTCGAAGCGGAGCCGCGTCCCGCGCCGCTTGCCGTCGAGGCCGGTGTAGGAGAGCGTCACGCCGTCCGCCGCGGTTTCCGGCCGGTGCTGCACGCCGCGGCGCGGCCGCCGCTCGCCGCGCACCTCGAACAGGTCGGCGAAGTCGGCGCCGAAGCGCAGCTCGACGTCCAGCGCCAGCGTTTCGCTCGCGTAGCTCCGCACCGTGATGCGCTCGTAGCAGGTGCTGTTGCGCAAGAATTTGGAGCGGCGGAGGTGGAGCTGGTCGTGCTCGATCTCGGGCCGCCGGCCGTCGCCCGCGATGTCCGGGTTGGTCAGGTCGCAGGTCAGCACGGCGCCGTCGTCCGAAACCGCGGAGCTGAGCAGCAGCGGCTTCTCCCCCGCCAACCGCAACTCCAGCCGCGAGAGGTGCCGCGTGTCGCGGTGGTACAGCCCTTCCGGGCCGCCGGGCGCCGGCATCGCGTCGCCGTTGCGGTCGAGCACCGCGAAGGTGTCGTCCCGCTTCAGCATCCGCGGCCGCATCTCGTGCAGCGAGATGCTCGTGGTGATCGAGTGCGGGTCCACGCCGCTCTCGGCGGCCGAGTCGGCCTTGGCCTGGGTCGCTGCGTTCATTGCCGTCCTTGGAGTTGCGCTGTACCGGTTCGTTGCGCCAGGCGCCGCTTCATCAACCTTGCGGTTCGGAATGGCGGGCAGAAAAACCCAGACGGCGGTGCCACCGCAAGCACAAGTTGGGGCCGGATGCCGCTTTGGCCGCGTTGACGCGCGCCGCGCCGTCGTTGACGGCCGGGCGGGCGGCGGCAACGCTGGCGGCAAAGCCCGCTGCGCGCCGGCCTTTCGGCGCGCGCAACGAAGGAAACGCCATGCGGATCACCCCCAATCCGGAGGGCGTCGGCGCCCGCGTCGAGGGCGTGGACCTGTCGCAACCGCTCTCCGGCGGCGATTTCAGGACGATCTTGCGCGCCCTCGGCGAGCGCGGGGTGCTGTGCTTCCCCGGCCAATCGCTCGATGCCGGGCAACTCTCCGCCTTCGGCTCCCGCTTCGGCGAGTTGGAGCACAACGTGGCCAACAGTTTCCACGCGCCCGGCCGGCCGGAGGTGATGGTCCTCTCCAACATGAAGGAGGACGGCAAGCCGGTCGGCCTCAACGACGCCGGCCAGGGCTGGCACACCGACATGAGCTACTCGGAGGAGATCGCGCTCGCCAACGTGCTGCACGCGAAGCGGGTGCCTGTGCGCGACGGCAAGCCGCTCGGCGACACCCAGTTCCGCGACATGCACGCCGCCTACGAGGGCCTGCCCGCCGAGGTGCGCGAGCGCCTGGAAGGCCGCACCGCCATCCACGACTTCAACAAGTTCTGGGAGATGATGCGGACCCGCCCCGGCTCCGGCCGAGCGCCGCTCACCGAGGAGCAGCGCCGCCGCAAGCCGCCTGTCTCGCAGCCCATCTTCCGCGTCCACCCCGTCACCGGCCGTCGGGTTCTTTACTGCAACCCGGGCTACGCGGTGCGGATCGAGGGCATGGAGCCGGCGGAGAGCGACGCCATGCTCGAATTCCTGTTCAAGCATCAGTCGCGGGAGGAGTACCTCTACTCCCACAAGTGGACGCCCGGCGACGTGCTGATGTGGGACAACATCGCCACCACGCACAACGCCGTGGCCGATTACGGACCGGACGAGCCGCGCTACATCCTGCGCGTGCAGGTGATGGCGACGCTCGACTACGCGCGCCTCGCGGCCTGACATGCGGCTGGCGAGCTACCGCGACGGGAAGGGGAGCGCGCGCTTGGGGGCGGTGCTCGGCGGTGCCGAGGTGGTGGACCTCCGGGCGGCGCTCGCCGGCGCGCTGGCCGCGGCCGGCGAGCCGGACCGTTCGGCGGAGGCGATCCCCTCCGACATGACGGCGTTCCTGGTGCTCGGCGAGGAATCGCTGGTCGCCGCTGCCCGCGCCCTGACCTTCGCGGCGGCGCCCGGGCGGGAAGCGCTGCGCAGCCCCCTCGCCGGCGTGGAGCTGCTCGCCCCGGTGCCGCGGCCTGGCAAGATCGTCGGGGTCGGCCGCAACTACGGCGAGCACGCGCGCGAGGTCGGCGGGCCGAAGCAGGAGGCGCCGCGGATCTTCCTCAAGCCCGCCTCTTCCGTGGCGACGCCCGGCTGCGCGGTGCGCGTCCCCGCAGCCGTGCGCAAGCCGGATTGGGAAGCGGAACTCGGCGTGGTGATCGGCCGCGCGGCGCGGGACGTGCCGGAGGCGAAGGCGCTCGAGCACGTCGCGGGCTACACCGTGCTGGACGATGTCAGCGCGCGCGAGTTCCAGTTCGACATCGCGCCACCCCAGACCTCCTTCGCCAAAGGCATGGACGGCTTCTGCCCGATGGGGCCGTGGATCGCCACGCCGGAGGAGGTGGGCGAGCCCTGGGCGCTTGCCGTGCGCTGCTGGCTGAACGGCGAGCTGGTGCAGGACGGGAACACGCGCGACATGATCTTCCCCGTCCCGGCGCTGGTCTCGTACCTCAGCCGATTCATGACGCTCGAGCCAGGCGACGTGATCGCCACCGGCACGCCGGCCGGCGTGGGCGCCTTCCGCGACCCGCCGCGCTGGCTCCGCTCCGGCGACCGGCTGCGCATGGAAGTGGAGCGCGTCGGCGTCCTCGAACACTCGGTCGCCTGAGGGGAGCACGATGAAGGGCATAGCCGGACGACGACGGGCGCTCATCCTGGGCGCCGGCGGCTTGGCCCTGGCGCGGCGGGCCGCGGCGCAGCCCCCGCGCGCGCCGGGCACCGACTACCCGAACCGCCCGGTGCGCGTGCTGGTGGCCTTCGCGCCCGGCGGCAACGCCGACATCACCGCGCGCCTCATCTCCGGCGCCCTGTCGGCGCAGACGGGCCAGCAATTCGTGGTGGAGAACCGTCCCGGCGGCGGCGGCGTGGTGGCGCTCGAAGCCCTGGCCGCCTCGCCGCAGGACGGCTACACGATCTTCGTCGGCGCCCTGTCCACGCACGCGCTGAACCTCGGCTTGTACAAGAGCCTGCCGGCGCACCCGCTCACCGGCTTGGAGAACATCACGGTCAGCAGCCTTTCGCCGCTCCTGCTCGCGGTGAAGCCCGCGCTGCCGGCCGCCACCCTCGCCGAGTTCCGGGACCTGCTGAAGCGCGAGCGCAACCGCTTCCAGTACGGCTCCTCCGGCAACGGCTCCACCGGGCACATCGCCGCGGCGCTGCTGCTGCACCAGCTCGGCGTGGAAGCGCTGCACGTCCCCTATCGCGGCTCGGCGCCGGCCTTCAGCGACCTCGCGGCCGGGCGGACGGACTTCCAGGTGGACACCGTCTCCTTCCTCGCGCCCAACATCCGGCAAGGCACGGTGCGGGGGCTGGTCATCGGCGCGCGGGAGCGATCGCCGCTGCTGCCCGAGGTGCCGAGCGCGCCCGAGGCCGGCCTGCCGCAGTACGAGGCCTCCACCTGGACGCCGTGGTCGGCGCCCAAGGGCACGGCGGCGCCGGTGGTGCGATTCCTCTACGAGCAGATCCAGGTGGCGCTGCGCAGCGAGGAGGTCCTCGGCAAGCTGCGGCAGCTCGGCAACGAGGCGATGCCCGGCCTGACGCCGGAGCGCACCCGCGAATTCATAGCGGCCGAGATCGAGAAGTGGCTGCCGATCGTCCGCGCCACCGGCGCGACGGTGGACTGAAGGGGACCGCATGAGCGAAGAGCAACCGCTGCTGGTGCGGCGCGAGGGCCCGGTGGTGCGCGCGGCGATGAACCGCCCGCACCGCCGCAACGCCATGAGCGCGGCGATGATGGCCGCCATGGACGGGCTGCTGGACGAGTTGGAGGCGGACCGGGCCGCCGCCCGCGTGCTGGTGCTGGAGGGCGCCGGGGGCCACTTCTGCGCCGGGCTCGACCTCGGCGAGGTGGCGGAAACGCCGGGCGACGAGCAGGCCAAGCTCGCCGCGCAGGTCGCCCGCAACGCCGCCACCGGCGCGCGCTTCGCCCGCATCGCCGCGCTGCCGCAGGTGGTGGTGGCGCGCGTTCAGGGCGGCGCCTTCGCCGGGGGCCTGGGCTTCGTCTGCGCCGCCGATGTGGCGCTGTGCGACGCGACGGCGCGCTTCTCGGCGCCGGAGGTGCGGCGGGGCCTGGTCGCGGCGCAGATCCTGCCCTGGGTGGTCCGCCGCACCGGCCGCGCCGCCGCGCAGCGCATGGTGCTGCAAGCGAACGTGCTGGACGCCGCCGCCGCCGCGCGCATCGGCCTGGTCCACGAGGCGCTGCCGGACGCCGCCGCGCTGGACGCCGCCGTGGCCGCGCTGGTGGCGGACCTGCTGCGCGGCGCGCCGGGCGCGGTGGCCGAGACCAAGGCGCTGCTCGCCGCCCTCGGCCCGGTGGCGCCGGAGGGCTACGCCGCCGCCGGCGCGGACGCCTTCGCCCGTTGCGCGGTGGGCGAAGCGAAGGAAGGCATCGCGGCGTTCCAGGAGAAGCGCCCGCCGGCGTGGGAGGTGGGGTAGGCTTGAGGCCGGCACGGCCGTCGGATGCACTGGCTTCGCTGCATATCCGAAGAGGCCAGCCACGCAGGTCGGCAAGTGGGGCAACAGCTTGGCGGTGCGCCTCCCCGCCGTCGTCGAGATCCTCGATCTGGAGGGCGACGAGGTCGAGATCGCGGGCGAGCGCGCCCTGCGCGTCGGGCGCGACCGCAGGCGCGAGGAGGCTTTGGAACGGTTGCGGGCCCTCGCATGGAAGCTGCCGCCGGGTTTCAAGTTCTCCCGTGACGAGGCGAACGAGCGGGGCGGCAAGGACGAGTGCGGGGCGGCGTCTTCTTCGACGCCAACCTGCTGGTCCACGCCGTGCTGCAACCGGATCCGCGCTCGGAGCGGGCGCGCGACCTGCTGGCACGGGGCGGCGCGGTCAGCGTGCAGGTGTTGAACGAGTTCGCCAACGTGGCGCGCCGCAAGCTGCGCGAGCCCTGGCCCGAGGTGGCGCAAGCGCTTTCCGACATACGCGTCCTTTGCTCGCCGCCGCTGCCGATCACCCTCGCCACCCACGAGGCCGCGCTCGGCATCGCGGCCCGCCTCGGCTACGGCTTCTACGACAGCCTGGTCATCGCTTCGGCGCTCGAGGCGGGCTGCGCCAAGCTTTGTTCCGAAGACATGCAGGACGGGCAGACGGTCGAAGGCGCCCTGACCATCCGCGACCCGTTCAAGCCGTGACCGTCACGGCGCCCGGCGCGGCAGTTCCGCCACCTTCCACCCCGGGTCCACGCGCACTCAATCGCCGGCCTTGAGCACCGCCCGCGGGTGCTCCGACCCGCCCCCCGTGATCGGTACGCCGGCCAGCGCCGCGCCCCGCCGCTGGGTTGGTCGTCCGGGGGAGCGGGCCGGGGTGAGACGCCGCCCACCCCACCGGCCGGTCCCGCCGCGGCGCTACTCCGCCGCCTTCGGCACCGGCGGTTGCTGCTGCCCCTGCGGCGGTTCGGGCTCCGGCGGCTTGGGCGGCGCGCGCTCCACCATCACCATCGGCTGCGGCCGGGGGATCTTTATGCCGCGCGCCTCGAAACCCTGGATGATGCGCCGGTTGAACTCGCGGCCCACGCTCCAGCGCGCCGACGGCTCGGTCTTGACGCGGGCGCGGATCAGCAGCCCGGAATCGGCCAGCTTCTCCACGCCGAACACGTCGATGTCGTCGCGGATCAAGGCGTTCCACTTCGGCTCCGCCCGCACCTCCTTGCCGATCTCGCGGAGCGCCTCCGTCACAGTGTCCGGGTCCTCGCCGTAACCCACGGTCACGTCCAGCACCGCGAAGGAGAAGTCGCGCGTCATGTTGGTCACGGTGGTGACGGCGCTGAACGGGATGATGTGGACGCTCCCGTCCTGCGCCCGCAGCTTTATGGCGCGGATCGACAGGTGCTCCACCACGCCCGAAAGCCCGCCGAGCTGCACCACGTCGCCCACCGCCACCGCGTCCTCGAACAGCAGGAAGATGCCGGTGATGACGTCGCGCACCAGCGTCTGGGAGCCGAAGCCCACCGCCACGCCGATGACGCCGGCGCCGGCCAGCAGCGGCGCCACGTTCACGCCGAGCTGGGACAGCGCGTTCAGCACCACGAACACCAGTATGGCGCCGCCGAGCACGGTGCGGAGCATGGGCAGGAGCGTGCGCACCCGCGCGGAGCGCGCCGCGTGGCTGTCGCGCGAGAGGCGGGCCAGGCGCCGCTGGATGGCGGTGTTCGCCGCCTCCCAAACCACCAGGGCGAGCAGCAGCGTCAGGCCGATGGACGTGAACGTGCCGAGCAGCCGACCGCCCAGCGTGCCGGTCTCGAACCACCCCAGCGCGTCCACGCCCCAGGTTTCCAGCAGCAGCACCACGCCCGCGCAGCCGATCAGGATGGAGACCACGGCCTTGGTCAGCGGCACGTAGGTCGCGGCGCGGGCCGGCAGGCCGGGGTACCGCTTCACCAGCTCCGGGTCGGGGCGGAGCGCGCGGTCCAGCAGCCGCGAGATGCCCTCGTCCAGCCCCTTGCCCACGGCCGCGACCAGCAGAGTCAGCAGGGTGCCCTTCAGCAGCCGGTTGAAGCCGTCCTCCACCGCCAGCGCCCAAACGGACCAGCCGGCGAAGAGCCACAGGATCACCAGAACGTGCCAGACCTTGGCCAACTGGTTGCGCGCGCCGCGCAGCACCAGGCGGGCGCGGTCCGGCTGCTCCCCGGGCCGCAGCGGGGCGGCGCGCAGGGCGTCCGCCACGGCTTGGCGGTGCCGCAGCACGACCTGCACGACGAACAGGGAGATGGCGAGCAGGGTGAGGTTGATGATGGCGTCGTAGGCCGCCCAGGGCAGGCCGAGGAGCAGCCCGGCCTCGGCCAGCGCGTAACCGGCCACCCCCACGGACAGCACCAACCGCAGCCAGGACAGCCACGCCGCCGCCGCCTCGTCCGAGCAGGGGATCAGCCGCAGCCGCTTCGAGCGCGGCGAGAACAGGGTTCGCGCCAGAACGAAGGCGACCCGCGCGCCGATGTAGGTTTGGCCCATCGTCAGCCCGACGAGCTGCGTGGTGGGCAACGGCCGCACCACGCCGAACATGCCGAGCGCGACCACCGCGAAGCCGGCGATGGGCACGAGGTCCAGCAGCAGCCGCCCCAGCAGCAGCGGCGCGCGGCGCAGCCAAGTCCAGCGGCCGTCCGCCTCCGCCGCCGCGTCCAGCCTGCGTCGCGCTCCGGCGAGCGAACGGTGGACAACCCCTTCCACAAGGAGGCCGGCACCGAGCAACAGCGCCAACTTCCAGGCCGCGTCCTGCAAACGCGCCCGCGCCACCGGGTCGCGCGCGATGTTGTCGATGCCGGACCAGAGGCTCGGCAGGTCCGCCACGGTGCGCGCGGCGCGCAACGCGCCTTCGGACAGCGCTTCGATCCGCCCCGACAAGCCGGACAGGATCTGCGCGCCGACCGTGTTGGGCGCGATCAGCGGTTCGGCGGCTCCGCCGGGCGCGGCCGGCGCGGCGGCGGCGGCGGCGCCCTGGCCGGCGGACCCCGTCGCCTCGGCCGCCGGTGCCGGCGCCGG
>NZ_BAAAFZ010000125.1:0-75207 GCF_039523795.1 Craurococcus roseus
CCGCCACCGCTGACTGCTCGGTGGCCCCGCGCCCCGCCGCCGACGCCGCCCACGCCGCCGCGCGCGAAGCGCAGCTCCGCGCCGCCGGCACAGCCGAGACGGCCGAAGGCGGCGCGCGGCTGGTGGAGGAGCGCGTGGCCGAGCGCCTCGGCGGCGGCGCCGAACTGCCCACGCCCGACGATCTCTCCGACGCCGGGGAGGAGCGCGCCCGGCGCAAGCTGGAGCGCCTTTCGCGCGAGCGCGACGAGATGGGTCCGGTGAACCTCCGCGCCGACGTGGAGGTGGCGGAGTTGGACGCGCGCATCGCCGGCATCACCGGCGAGCGCGACGAGATCGGCGCCGCCATCGCCAAGCTGCGCGGGCAGATCGGCCACATCAACCGCGAGGGGCGGGAACGGTTGCGCGTGGTCTTCGACCAGGTGGACCGGGAGTTCCGCGGCTTGTTCGCGCGGCTGTTCGGCGGCGGGCGGGCGCACCTGGCGCTGGTGGGTTCCGACGACCCGTTGGAGGCGGGGCTGGAGATCTACGCCGAGCCGCCGGGCAAGAAGCTCTCGGCGCTGTCCCTGCTCTCGGGCGGGGAGCAGGCGCTGACCGCGCTCTCGCTCATCTTCGCGGTGTTCCGCTGCCACCCGGCGCCGGTCTGCGTGCTGGACGAGGTGGACGCGCCGCTCGACGACGCCAACGTGGAGCGGCTGTGCGACCTCTTGGACGGCATGGCGGCGGAGGGCGGCGAGGGCCGGAGCGGCACGCGCTTCCTGATCGTGACGCACCACCCGCTGACCATGGCGCGGATGCACCGGTTGTACGGGGTGACGATGCAGGAGCGCGGGGTAAGCCGGTTGCTGAGCGTGGACCTCGGCCGCGCGGTGGAGATGGCGGAAGCGCCGCGGGCGGCTGAGTAGCGAGCAATCCGTTCAAGCGTTCGGCTTGATGCCGACGCGATCGTTGCTAATGTGCTTGGGCCCACTGCCGGAAACCGAGCCATGTCCGCCGCCGATGCTCACGATCGCCAGACGAGCCTGCTCATCCGCAACCTAGACGTCGGCGTGAAGCGAGCTCTCGGTCGGCGCGCTGCCACCTCGGGCGTATCGATGGAGGTTGAGGTGAGGCGGATCCTGGCTGGCGCTGTCGCTGAATTCGTCGAGGAGCAAGCGGTTCTGCCGGTGAGCCTAGGCGCGGCGATGACGACGCTGTTCGGCAAGGACGCCGGCGTGGAACTCGACCTCCCGCCGCGGGAAGCGGGCCGCGCGCCGCCGGACTGCGGCGGGGCGGGCGCGGCTTGAGGCTGCTCGACACGGGCGTGCTTTCGGAGCTCATGCGACCAACGCCCGATCCGCGCGTGCAGCGTTGGGCCGACCGGCTGCCGCACCACGCCTTCTGCACCGCCGCGACCGTCGCGGCGGAACTGCGGTTCGGGGTGGAACTCCTCCCCGCTGGACAGCGCCGCAGGCGCACTTCGCACGCGGTTGACCGCGTGCTCAGGGACGTGCTTGGCAGGCGTATCCTGCCCTTCGACCTGACGAGCGCGCGGCATTGCGCCGTCTTCCGAGCGGCGCGGCAGCAAGCCGGCCGCCCGGTGTCGGTTCAGGCCGCGATGATCGTCGCCACGGCCGTTGCGCACAGGGTGGAAGCGATCGTCACGCGCGACCTCGACGGTTTCGAGGGTTGTGGCTTGCTCCTGATCGATCCCTGGGCAGCCTGACGGTTCCCGTTCAAACCCATCGGACACCCTACCGGAAGGACAAGCCTACGCCGCTCCCGCCCCCGAAGCGTTCCCCCGTGACCGGCGCGGCGGCGGTCCCCACCGCGGCCCGCTGCACCGCCAGCAGAAAGACCGCGGTGGTCGCAACCGGCGCGAAGTGGAGACCCGTCGCGGAAGCCAGGGCGCCGCTGACCATCGGCATTATGAACGCCACCGCCAAGCCGAGGCGCTCCCAAGGCAGGAATCCGTCGCGGCTGGCCTCGCTCAGCAGCCACGCCATCGGCAGGGCGAGGATCGCCAGGTCGTAGTCGAGCGTGTAGTGCGCGAGGAGCGGCGTGCAGGCGACGATGAGCGCGGCCTCCGCCCGCGCGCCGGGGCGGCGGCGGAGCGAGACGACGAGTAGGCACGCGGCGCCCACCGTCACAACCGCCTGCACGGCGTAGGCCAAGCCGACGCCGCCGCCGGCGAAGCGGACGGCTCCGAACCAGGACACGAAGCGCTCGAAATCCACCGCGCCGCGTGCCATGCCGGGCATCCCCATGGCGGCGCTGCCGAGCCAAGCCGCCCAGATGCCGGCACCGAAGGCGAGCGTCGCCGCCAGGGCGAGGCCGAGCACCGTTGCCGTCGCGGCGGCGAAGGTCCGCCAACGCCCGGTGACGGCGAGCGCGAGCGGCACGGCGAGGCCGAGTTGCGGCTTGTAGGCGAGCAGGCCGAAGAAGACGCCGGCGAGGATCGGCCGCTTGTCCAGGTTGAGGGTCGCGCCCGCGAGCAGCGCCGCCGACACGAAGCCGTTCTGCCCGGAAACGGCGTTCGACCAAAAGGAAGGGAACGCGAGCAGCGGCAGCACCGCCCAGCGGTCGGGGTGGAGCGCCCGGAGGCCGCGCCAGCACGCGAAGGCGGTTCCGCCGACGAACGCGGCGTGCGCGGCCGCGTAGGGCAGCAACGCGAGGGGCAGGATCATCAGGAGCCAGAGCGGCGGGTAGAAGAAGGGCAGGAAACCGTAATCGCCGCCCAGGACTTCAATCTGCGCCGCCCGTATCGCCACGGCGTCGTAGGCGAGTTCGGCCGTGCCCCGGAGCGCCAGCCAGGACGCGCTGAAGTAGCAGGTGAAATCGCCCCCGAGCGGCACGCCGCGCATGTTGATGCCGTTCTGGGACGTGCCGAGCATCACGGCCACGATGAGGACCAGCCCCGCCAGCAGCATCCAGCCCGCTATTGTGGCGCGTTCTGCGTTGAGCCAAGCGGCCTCGCGCAGCGGAGACAGGAGCGGGCGCATGATAGTTTGCTACTAGGATTTCAACATTTATTCAACTAAAAGTAGAGGAACCTTCTGCCGCCCCAACCAAATGCCGGAACCCGAAGAGACCGCGGGCGCGTCGTCCCTGTCAGCTCCCGTGCCGGGTGCCGCCTCGATGCGGGGCGCCCTGCCCCAGCGCATCCAGCGCCTCCCCAAGGTCGCGCCGCAACGCGTCGCTCTGGATGCGCGGCAACGCGTCCTGGATCATAGGCACGAGCCGGTCCGGTCCGCAGCGTAGCGGCTCGATCGCGGCGTCCGGTTCGCTGTCCGGGCGGCCACGGAGCGCTTCGAGGTGCCGGCGCAGCGCGGCGTGGAGGCGCGCTCCGTCCGACCCCGCGCCGAGCCACTCGGCCGCGAGCAACGCGGCCACCAGCGCGCGCACCTCCTCCCGCGGGAGATAGCCAAGGTAGGACGGGTCCAGTTCGTGCATGAAGCAGGGCGGCGAGCTGCAGACGACAGCCGCGTTCGGGTCTTCCTCCACCGCGGCCGCGCTTCCCGCCGCTTCCCGGGATTCGCTCATCCTTGTGGCCTCCCCAATCGGCAAGGCGTCTGGCCGGACACCGGCACGGGCCGCTGGCGGATGCGACGCCACACCTTCAACGCAGGCTCCGCATGGGCGGCGCCGTCCCCGCGGGCGGCGCCGGCTGCGGCACGGCGGCGGCCGGCGCGGGCGGGACGGGCGCGGACTCCGGGGCCGGGTAGATCCGCGGATAGGTGATCGCCCCCGCCGGCCCCGGCGGGCGCGGCGGCCCGGCGCGGCCGCACCCGGCGAGCAGCGGCGGCAGCGACGCCGCGAGGAGCAGCAGCGCGGACGCCGCGCCGCGCATCACGCCAGCTTCTCCCGCCATTCGGCCGCCATGCGCCGCACGTTCTCCGGCGCCGTGCCGCCGAACGACGTGCGGGAAGCGACGGACGCCGCGACCGTCAGCACGCCGAACACCGCTTCGGTGATGCGCGGCTCCTCCGCGCGCATTTCGTTCAGGGCGAGGCCGGCCAGATCCACGCCCTTCGCCTCCGCCCGCGCGACCAGCCGGCCGGTGACGTGGTGCGCGTCGCGGAAGGGCACGCGCAGTTCGCGCACCAGCCAGTCCGCAAGGTCGGTCGCGGTGGCGAAGCCGGCGCCGGCCGCGGCTTCGAGGCGCGCCGCGTCCGGGCGCATGTCGCGCGCCATGCCGGCCACCGCCGCCAGCGACAGGGCAAGGCTCGCGGCGGCGTCGAACACACCTTCCTTGTCCTCCTGCATGTCCTTGAAGTAGGCGAGCGGCAGGCCCTTCAGCACAGTCAGGAGGCCGACCAGCGCGCCGGTGACGCGCCCGGTCTTGCCGCGCACCAGTTCCGCCGCGTCCGGGTTGCGCTTTTGCGGCATGATGGAGGAGCCGGTGGTGAAGGCGTCGGACAGGCGGACGAAGCCGAAATACGGGTTGGTCCAGACCACCACCTCCTCCGCGAAGCGCGACAGATGGGTGGCGCACATCGCGCAGCAGAACAGGAACTCGGCGGCGAAGTCGCGGCTGGCGACGGCGTCCAGGCTGTTGCGCATCGGGCCGCCCTCGAAGCCGAGGGCGCGCGCCGTCATGTGGCGGTCGATGGGGAAGCCCGTGCCGGCCAGGGCCGCGGCGCCGAGCGGGTTCTCGTCCAGTCGCGCGCGGCAGTCCCGCAAGCGGCCGAGGTCGCGCCCCAGCATCTCCACGTAGGCCAGCAGGTGGTGGCCCAGCGTCACGGGCTGCGCCGGCTGGAGGTGGGTGAAGCCCGGCATCACCGTCCCGGCGTGCTCCTCCGCGCGCGCGGCCAGCGCGCGCATCGCGTCCCGAACCTGCTCCGAAAGGCCGTCGATGGCGTCGCGCACCCAGAGGCGCAGGTCCAGCGCCACCTGGTCGTTGCGGCTGCGCGCGGTGTGCAGGCGCTTGCCGGCCTCGCCGACCGCCTCCGTCAGCCGCGCCTCAATGTTCATGTGGATGTCTTCGAGGCCCTCGTCCCAGGGGAACTCCCCGGCCTCGATGCGGGCGGCGATGGCGTCCAGGCCGCGGCGGATGGCGGCCTCGTCCTCCCGCGTTATGATCCCCACATGCGTCAGCATGGCGGCGTGGGCGAGGCTGCCGCGGATGTCTTGCCGCCACAGCGCGCGGTCGAAGCCGATGGAGGCGTTGATGGCGCGCATGATGGACGAGGGGCCTTCGGCGAATCGGCCGCCCCATTGGGAGTTGCTGGACACGATGGCTGCGCTTTCTCCGTTGCGGCCCACGCGACGCCGGGCCTTGGCCCTGTCGGCGGGCGCGACCCTAGCCGCGGCGCTTCCGGGGCGGCAAGCCGCGCGCGCCCAAGGGACCGGCGGCAAGCTGGTGGAGGCGGAGCCGCCGGTGCAGGCGCCGGCTTTCACCTTCACCGACGCCGACGGCAACGAGCACGGCGCGACGGACTTCCTCGGGCAAGGGCTGGTGGTGAACCTGTGGGCGACGTGGTGCCCGCCCTGCGTCGCCGAGATGCCGGCGCTCGACCGCGCGCAGGCAGCGCTGGCGGAGGAGGGCGTGAAGGTGCTGGCGCTGTCCTCCGACCGCGAGGGCCGCGCCAAGGTGGAGCCCTTCTACCGCGACCGCGGCATCCGCCACCTCGGCCTGTGGCTCGACCCGCGCGGCGCGGCGACCCGGGCGCTCGGCGCGCGCGGCCTGCCCACCACCGTCGTCATCGACCGCAAGGGCTGGGAGCGGGCGCGCCTCGTGGGCCCGGCCGAGTGGGACAAGCCGGAGATGTTAACGGCGATCCGGCGCTTGGTGGGCCCGCCGCCGGCGCAAATGAAGCAGACCTGACCCGCGCGGCGGCACCGGCGGCCACCCGGCGCGTTCTCCCTCCGAACCGGGCCAACCGAAGGAGGACGCATCTTGAGTGGCCGCACGGCGTCGATCGCCGCCCAGACCGCACGCGCCGGCTGCGAGGACGGCGCGCGGGCGCGGCTGGAAAGGATCGCGCGCCTTTTCGACAGTAGGTGGCGCATCCCCGGCACCGGCATCCGGTTCGGGGCGGACGCCGCGCTGAACCTGCTTCCGGGTTTCGGCTTGGTCGCGGCGAAAGGCGTGTCCGCCTACCTGATTTGGGAAGCCCGCCGCCTCGGCGTGCCGACCGGGACGCTCCTGCGCATGATCGGCAATGTCGGAGTGGACGCGCTCATCAGCGCGGTCCCGGTGGCCGGCTGGGTCGGGGATGTGTTCTACCGCGCCAACCTACGCAACATGGCGCTCCTGCGCGAACACCTCGACCGGCAGGGCCACCCGCCACGGTGATCGTCCGCCGCGTCGGGGACGGCGAAGGGCTGGGCCCCACCAGCCGACGCTTCGCGCGCCGGGCATTCTGGAGGGGAAGCGCGGCCTAGCGGCAGATCCAGGCGTCAGGTCCGTCGCCCTCTTCCGGCACGTCGGCCACCACGTCGGCAATCACCAAGGACAGCCATTGGTCCGTCGTGGTGCCCAGCGCCGTGGCGCGTTGCGCGATAACCTCGGCCAGCCCTTCGGGCAGATCGATCACCACTTCCGCCATTTCGCCACCTGGTTCCTGCTGCTGAACGTCGGGGCAAGAACGCGCCAAGCGCGAAAGGGATGCGGCGGACCGGCCCGCGGCCGCCTCGTTCCGCGCCCGTGCAGCGCGGGCGGACGGCATCCCCCACGGCGCGCCAAAGCCCTCCGCGCCGGCGGCGGGAGGCGCGCCGGCGATCAGGCGCCCGGAGGCGGCGGCGGTTCGCGCCCCGGCACGGGCCCGAGGAGGCCGAGGTCGATCGCCGCGCGGTAGCAGAGCGCCGCGAAACCCGGCGTGCGCGGCAAGGCGGCGAGGCGCGCCCGCGCGGCCGGCTCCTCCAGGATCGCCGCCACGGCGGCTTCGTCCTCCACGGGCGCGGGCAGGCGCGGCGTCACCGGCCCTCGCGTCGGCGGCAGGCCGAGCAGCAGCCGTTCCAGCACGCGCGAGTCGACCGGCACCACGGCGCCGCAGGTCATGGCCAACCCGTCCTCCGGCCAAGCCAAGCGGGCGCCGAACAGCCGGCCCGGCGGCTGCCGGCCTAGGTGGCTGTCGCGGATGTGGACCGGCCCGCCGCCCGGGAAGCCTTCCGCCGCCGCGCCGCCTTCCGGGTGCGCGCCGCGCAGACGGTAGAGGCCGAACGCCGCGTCCAGCAACGCCGCCAGCATCAGCGCCTCGTCGCTGCCCGGCGGCGGCGGGTCCGCCTTGGCCTGCCGGTCTATGCCGCGCCCGTGGCCGCCGAGCGGGTCGAGCACGCCGAGGTCGAGCACGAGGGCGAGTTGCAGTTCGTCACCCGGCGTCACCCGCTTGCCGTCCCACAGCGAAAGGGCGCGCGCCTGCTGCGCTATGCTCGCCAGCGGCACGCGGCGCGCGGCCAGGGTGAGGATGCGTCCCCGCGCTTCGGCGTAGCGGTGGACGGGACCGCCGGTCCCTCTCACGCGGCCGCGGTCGAGGCCGTGTTCGGCACGGGGACGCCGAGGCCCTGGGCGCAACGCACGATGGAAGACCAAGTGTCGGGCTGGAGCGGCACGCCGGCGCGCAGGCGCTCGGCTCGCAGCCGCGCTTCCGGCTCGCCCGGCGCCAGCACCTCGCCGCCCGGCTCGGTGGGGCGGGAGGACTTCACCCAGGCGACGTACTCCTGGGCGGTGCGGAGGAACTCCGCCTCCGTGCCGAAGTGCTTCGGCGAGATGAAGACGGAGAGCATCCCGTTGGCGATGCGCCCGCGCTTCTCCACCGGGCCGGCGCAGCCGCCGCCGGTCAGCGCCCCGGCCAGCAGCTCGCACGCGAAGGCGAGGCCGCTGCCCTTGTGCTCGCCGAAGGCGCGGATGGCGCCCAAGCCGCCTTCGGAGCTGCGAAGTCCCGTCCGCTCGTAGTCGCCGTAGAGCGTGCGCGGGTCGCCGGAGGGGCGCCCGTCGGGCTCGATCAGCGCGTCCGGCGGCAACGGCTTGCCGCCGTTGGAGGCCACCAGCACCTTGCCTTCGGCGACGCGGGAGGTCGCGAAATCCAGCACCACCGGCGGCGAGGTCGGCACGCCGACGGAGAAGGGCGCGGTGGAGAAGCGCCGCTCCACGCCGCCGAAGGGCGCCACCATAACGCTGCCGGCGACGTTGACGAAGTGGACGGAGATGAGTCCCGCTTCGATCGCCTGCTCGGCGTAGGCGCCGGCGCGGCCGATGTGGCCCGAGTTGCGGAGCGCGACCACGGCGGTTCCGTGCCGCTGCGCCCGTTCTATGCCGAGCGCCGTCGCCTGCGGCGCCACCGTCTGGCCGAAGCCGAAACCGCCGTCGAGCAGCACGAAGCCGCCGCCGTCGGTGACGACCTCGGCCCGCTTGCCGGCGACCACGTGGCCCGCCCGCTGCCACTCGACATAGCGCGGCACGCGCGCGACGCCGTGGCTGTCGTGCCCGGCGAGGTTGGCGCCGAGCAGGTGGCGGGCGATCCGCCCGGCTTCGGCCCCGTCGCACCCGTTGGCGCGGAAGATGGCGGCGACGAAGGATTCGAGCTGTTCGGCGCCGATCAGCACCGGTGCTTTGGCGTCAGGCATCGGACTCCTAGAGGACGCGGCCCGAGGCGGGCTCGATCAGGTGCATCTGGTTGAGGTCGGCCGCGAGGGGCATGCGCCGGCCCGGCTCGGCGGGGACGGACGGGTCGAGCCGCGCCGTGACCTCCTGGCCCCCCATCGGGAAGATCACCAGCGTCTCCGCCCCCATCGGCTCGATCACCTCGGGCGTCGCCTCGAACGCCGCGACGTTCTGGCGGCCGTCGCCGCGCGCCTCCGTCAGGTGCTCCGGCCGGATGCCGAACAGCACCTCCTTGCCCGCGTGCGCCGCGTAGCGCCCGGTGCGCTCGGCCGGCACCGGCAGCGTGACGCCGTCCGGCAGGTTGAGGCGGAGCGCGCCGGCGCCGTTCTCCAGCCGCGCCGGGATGAAGTTCATCGCCGGGCTGCCGATGAAGCCGGCGACGAAGCGCGTGGCCGGGCGGTGGTACAGCTCCTGCGGCGGCCCCACCTGCTCGATGATCCCGCCGTTCATCACCACCACGCGGTCGGCGAGCGTCATCGCCTCCACCTGGTCGTGGGTGACGTAGACGGTGGTGGTGCGGACGGTCTGGTGGACCTTCTTGATCTCGGTCCGCATCTGCACCCGCAGCTTGGCGTCGAGGTTGGAGAGCGGCTCGTCGAACAGGAACACCTTGGGGTCGCGGACGATGGCGCGGCCCATGGCGACCCGCTGCCGCTGCCCGCCCGAGAGCGCCTTGGGCTTGCGGTCCAGCAGCTCGCCGATGTCGAGGATGCGCGCCGCGTTCTCCACGCGGCGGCGTATCTCGGCCTTGTCGAACTTCCGCAGCATCAGCCCGAACGCCATGTTGTCGTAGACCGACATGTGCGGGTAGAGCGCGTAGTTCTGGAACACCATGGCGATGTCGCGGTCGCGCGGGGGTATGTCGTTCACCACCGCGCCGCCGATCGAGATCTCGCCGCCCGATATCTCCTCCAGCCCGGCGATCATGCGGAGCGTGGTGGACTTGCCGCAGCCCGAGGGGCCGACGAGGACGACGAACTCCTTGTCGGCGATGTCCAGGTCGATGCCCTTCACCGCCTGCACGCCGCCCTCGTACTCCTTGACGATCTTGCGGAGCGATACCTGCGCCATGGTGCTCAGCCTTTCGTCGCGCCGGCGGTCAGCCCGGCGATGTAGTAGTCCATGAGGAAGGCGTAGACCAGCAGCGGCGGCGCCGCCGCCATCAGCGCCCCGGCCATGATCTTGCCCCAGGCGAAGGTGTCGCCCCGGATCAGGTCGGAGACGATGCCGACCGTCAGCACCATCTGGTCGGAGCTGACCAGGAAGGCCATCGGGTAAAGGAACTGCGCCCAGGACACCGTGAAGGCGAAGATCGTCGCCGCCAGGATGCCGGGCAGCGCGACGGGGATGAAGATCTTCCAGAGCATCTGGAAGTGGTTCGCGCCGTCGATCAGCGCCGCCTCGTCCAGCTCCTTCGGGATGGAGGAGAAGTACCCGATCATGATCCAGGTGCAGAAGGGCACCGTCAGCGTCGGGTAGATCAGGATCATGGCGAGCAGGTTGTTGTAGAGGCCGAGGCCGCCGATGATCTGGAACAGGGGGATGAACAGCAGCGTTTCCGGCACGAGGTAGGTGAGGAACACGCCGGTGGCGAGCGTGGCGCTGCCCCAGAAGCGCATCCGGGCGAGGGAGAAGGCCGCGAGCGTGCTGATGACCATCGTGATCGCCACCACGGCCAGCGTCACGATCACCGAGTTGCGGAAGTGGAGCACGTAGTTGCCCTGGGTCAGCAGCTCCCGGTAGTTCTCCAGGGTCGGCGCGCTGACGATCCACGGGTTGCCCGAGAGGTCCGCGATCTCCGCGCTGCTCTTCAGGCTGGTCATCAGCATGTGGAAGGGCGGGACCAGGAAGAACAGCACGAACACCGCCAGCGCCACGTAGGCGCCGATCAGCGCCCAGCGGCGCTCGCGCTTGATGCTGCCGATCTTGCGCTGGGCGGAAGGGGCGGCGGTGGCCGTCGCCCCCGCGGGGAGGGAAGCGCCGCTCATCCGGCCATCTCCTTGGAACGGCGGGTGACGCCCCGCAGCACGAACACCGCGAACACGGCCAGGATCGGGAACATGAACAGCGACACCGCCGAGCCGAGCGGGATGTCGCCGGACTGGATGCCCACCTGGAAGGCATAGGTGCCGAAGATGTGCGTCTTGTCCTGCGGCCCGCCGTTCGTGAGGATGCGGACGATGTCGAAGTTGGCGAAGGTCACGATCAGGCTGAACAACACGGTGATGGCGATGATGTTGGCCATCATCGGCACGGTCACGTGGCGCAGCTTCTGCCAGCCCGTCGCGCCGTCGATCGCCGCCGCCTCGTAGAGCTGGTCCGGCACCGACTTCAGCGCGGCGAGGTACATGATCATGAAGAAGGGCGCGCCGTACCATACGTTGACCAGGATCACGGAGAAGCGCGCCCAGCTCGGCTCGCCGAGCCAGGCAACCGGGGGCACGCCCACCGCCGAGACCAGCCAGTTGACCGCCGAGTAGGACGGGTCGAATAGCCACCACCAGGCGAGGGTGGAGATGGCGGGCGGAATCACCCAGGGCACCAGCAGCATCCCGCGCCACTTGCGCTGGCCCTTGGCGGGCAGCGCGTGCAGCACGTGCGCGAGGATGAAGCCGATCAGCGCCTTTGCCACCACGGCGCCCACCGCGAAGAGGACGCTCTGCCAGATCACCTCCTGGAAGGTTTCGCGGGTCAGCAGGAAGCTGAAGTTGTCGATGCCCACGAAGCTCGTCATGCGCTTGTTCAGCATCGACAGGTAGATCGCGTAGAAGAAGGGATAGGCCACGAGCCCGCCGATCACGGCGAGCAGCGGCAGCGCCATGAGGAAGGCGAGCGTGGACCGCCGGCGGGCGACCCGTTGCAGCGTGCTCGCCTTGCGGGGCGGGGCGACCGCGGCGGGGACGCCGGGCGCCGTTATGACGTTTCCGTCGGCCATGCTTGCCTCCCTGGCCGTCATTACTTGTCGCCGCCACCCGGCGGAACGGCCCCGCCCGCTGGCGGGCGGGGCCTGCTCGCCGTCAGCCGCGCTTGAAGCCCTCGACCTCCTGCGTGGCCCAGCCGAGCACGCGGTCGATCGGCTCGTTGTTCTGCACCATCCGCGCGATCATCTTCGCCTGGATGCCCTGGTTGTACATCTGCACCGCGATCTCCGCCGGGGCCGGGGCGAAGGCGACGTTCGGGGTCGCCTTGTGGTGCGGGCGGACCGGGTAGTTGTACACGGTGCCCCGCGGCGGCTCGACGTCGCGCCAGACGCGGATCTCCTCCGTCATGCTGGCGAAGGGCGGGATGTCGTAGCCGCTGGAGGCCTCCACCAGCTTCTGCACCTGCTCGGTCTGCGACAGGTGCTCCAGCAGGACCTTCGCCGTCGGCTTGTTCCGGCTGAAGCTCCAGATGCCGTAGAAGTAGGGCAGGTGCGGCACCGGGTGGCCGGCCGGGCCCATCGGGCTCGGGAAGTGCCACACGTTGCGCGCCACGTCGGGGGCGTCGCGCTTGGCCACCGCCCAGGCGGAGGGCGGGTTGAAGATCAGCGCCGAGCGGCCGGAGATCAGCGCGCGGTTGTTGGTGGCGTCGTCCGCCGCGAACATCTCGTTCGGGATGTGCTGGAACAGGCGCTTCGCGTAATCCATCACCTGCCGCACCTTGTCGTTGTTGCGGATGGTGATGTTGCCCTTCGCGTCCACAAGGTCCGCGCCGTAGGAGCGGAACATCGCGCCGATCCAATCGGTGGCGTCGGTGAAGGTGCCGGCCGGCAGGGCGAAGGGAAAGCCGGCGTCCTTGCACTTCTGCGCCGCCGTCAGGAAGGTCTCCCAGTTCCATTGGTCGGCGCCGGGGCCGAGGCGGTTCTCGGCCGGGTACATGGCCTGCACGTCGATGCCGGCGTGCTGCTTCATCAGGTCGATGCGCGCGGCCGAGCCCTTGAACTGGCTGCCCACGGTCTGCGGCACGGCCATCCACTTGCCGCCGATCTTCGCCAGGTACTCGGAGGCTTCGTTCACCGCGCCGTACTTCTGGCCCAGGCGACCCATCACGTCGTCCACGGGCTCGAGCTGGCGGTGGTGGTTGTGGATCTCCCAGGTCGGGAAGGACAGGATGTCGTGCCCTTGCCGCGCCTGCGCCTCGGCCGCGATGGTGATGAGGTTCTTGTTGCCGACGGAGGTGATGAAGTCGAGGACCACCTCGACGCGGTTCTTCTGCGCCCAATCGTTCACGACGGCGCGGATCGCATCGTTGGCCGCCGCCCCGACCCAGTGGTCCCAGAAGCCGAGCGCCAACCGCCCGCCCGTGCCCTGCGCGTGGACCATGGGCGCCGCCAAGGCGCCGCCGGCGAACACGCCCGCACCCGCGCGCAACGCGGCGCGCCGGCCGATTCCAGAAGCTGCCATCCCGTCCCTCCTGCCCGGTTCCCGCGGCGCCCCGCGGCGGGCTGTTTGTTGTGCGAGCGGTCGAATCCCGCCACCGGAGCTTTGCCCGGTTCGGGGGACGGGGGAAGGGGCGACCGGAACACGTGCCCCGGCGCCAGCTCTGCCCGGCACCACGGGGCTCACGGAAAGTGTGATGAAGCGCACATGCGGGTGCCACGCGCGAGGGCTAAATTTGCCCTTGCACGCTGGCGGCTCCGACCCTAGTTTGTGCATCGCAGCAACGCGGTGGTATGACCGTTTGCTGTTTACTTGGACGTTTCCTCCCTAAACTCGGCGGCACCGCAAGGTGCCGCCCTTTTTTTGGCCTGCATGGGAGGAGTCGCGGCCGACGCGAATATGTCACCGGTGTCGCACTCCGGTCAACGCGACTTTCCCGCGAATGATTTCCTAAACCGAGTACGCTTGCCGGTTACTGCCGTGGCGGCGACGATGCTTGGCATGACCGACACCCACTCGGCCGACGCCCTCGTCATCGGGGCCGGCATCGGGGGCGCCACCGCCGCGGCGCACCTGGCGGCGGCCGGTCGCCGCACGATCCTGCTCGAGGCGGAGGAGAGCGCCGGCTACCACACCACCGGGCGCTCGGCCGCCATTTGGGTGCGCAACTACGGCAGCCCGGACGCCCGCATCCTCACCGCCGCCTCGCGCGATTTCTTTCTGGCGCCGCCGCCGGGCTTCTCCGACGCCCCCCTCGCGCGGCCGCGCGCCGTGGTCCACCTCGCCCCGCCCGAACAGGCGGCGCGCCTCGAAGCGATGATGCGCGAGGCGCCTGACATGCGGCCGATCGACCTCGATTCCGTCCACGCCGCGGTCCCGCCTCTGCGCCGCGGCTACGCCGCCTTGGCCGCGGTGGAGGAGGACTGCTTCGACATGGACGTGGCGGCCCTCCACGCCGGCTTCCTCCGGCAGGCCGCCGCGAACGGCGGCAGGCTGGCGCTCCGCCACCGCGCCGGGCGCGTCTGGCGCGAGGGCGGGCGCTGGCGCGCCGAGGGCACCGGCGGCGCGGTCTTCGCCGCGCCCGTCCTCGTGAACGCCGCCGGCGCATGGGGCGACGAGGTGGCGCGCTTGGCCGGCCTCGCCCCCATCGGCCTTCAACCGAAGCGCCGCACCGCTTGCATCATCGACCCCGGCCCGCACGATTGCGCCGGCTGGCCGCTGCTCGGGGACGCCGCGCACACCTGGTACGTGCGGCCGGAAGCGCGGCGCAAGCTGATGGTCTCGCCCGCCGACGAGACCGACGACGCCCCCGGCGACGCGCAGGCGGACGAGCTGGACGTGGCGGTCGCGGTGGACCGGATGCAACGGGCGCTCGACATCCCCGTTTCGCGGATCGAACACCGCTGGGCCGGCTTGCGCACCTTCACGCCGGACCGCGGCCTCGCCATCGGCCCCGGCTCGGAGCCGGGCTTCTTCTGGATGGTCGGTCAGGGCGGCTACGGCATCCAGACCGCGCCGGCGGCGGGGCGGCTCCTCGCCGCGCTGGTCGAGGGCCGGGCGCCGCACGCGGACATCGCCGCCGCCGCGCCGCTCGCCGACCCGGGGCGCTTCGCGTGAACGGCGCGCCCCCGGCCGGCCCCGCCGTTTCCTTCGCCGACGTGGAGGCCGCCGCGGCGCGGCTCCACGGCCGCGTGGTCCGCACGCCGGTCCTGCACCACCCCGCGCTGGACGCGGCGACGGGCGGCACGGTCCTGGTGAAGCCGGAGCCGTTGCAGCGCACCGGCAGCTTCAAGCTCCGGGGCGCCACCAACGCGGCGCTGTTGCTGGACGAGGGCGCGCGCCGGGCGGGGGTGGTGACGCATTCCAGCGGCAACCACGGCCAAGCGGTCGCCGCGGCGGCGCGCATGCTCGGGATGCCGGCGCTTGTCGCCATGCCCGACGACGCGCCCGCCATCAAGCGCGACGCCACGCGGCGTTGGGGCGCGACGATCCTCACCTTCGACCGGCACGGCACCGACCGCGAAGCCCTGGCCGGGCGCTTGGCCGCCGAGCGCGGCGCCGCGCTGATCCCGCCCTTCGACCACCCGCACGTCATCGCCGGCCAGGGCACGGTGGCGCTGGAGCTGGTGGAGGACGCGCTCGCCGCCAGCTTCCCGCCGCTCGACACGCTGGCGGTCTGCACCGGCGGCGGCGGGCTGGTGGCCGGCTGCGCCCTGGCGATGGAAGCGATGGCGCCCGGCGCCGAGGTCTGGGCGGTGGAGCCGGAAGGCTGGGACGACACCAAGCGCAGCCTGGAGGCCGGCGAGCGCCTGGAGAACGACGGCACAGGGTCCGGCCTTTGCGACGCCCTGCTCTCGCGCCGCCCAGGTGCCATCACCTTCCCCATCAACCGCCGCTTGTTGGCCGGCGCCGCCGTGGTCACGGAGGCCGAGGTGCTGCGTGCCATGCGCTTCGCCTTCGAGCACCTGAAGCTGGTGGTGGAACCGGGCGGCGCGGTCGCGTTGGCGGCGGTGCTGGCGGGGAAGGTCGAGGCGCGCGGCCGGACGGTGGGCGTGGTGCTGAGCGGCGGCAACGTGGACCCGGCCGTGTTCGCGCGGGCGCTCGCGGCAGTGGCGTAGGCGTCCTACAATCCCGCGAACAGCTCGGTGGAAAGGTAGCGTTCCGCGAAGCTCGCAGCGATGCCGATCACCAGCCCGCCGCGCAGCGCCGGGTCGCGTGCCAGCGCCAGCGCCGCGTGCAGCACCGCGCCGGAGGAGATGCCGACCGGCAGCCCTTCCACGGCGGCGCAGCGGCGCGCGGCGGCCAGCGCGTCGCGCTCCGACACGCGCTCCACGCCGTCGAGCGCCGCCAGGTCCAGCACCGAAGGGCAGAAACCGGCGCCGATGCCCTGGATGTCGTGTGGCCCCGGCTCGTCGCCCGAGAGCACCGCCGATTCCGCCGGCTCCACACCGACCACGCGCATTCCCGGGCGGCGCGGCTTCAGCGCGCGGGCGATGCCGGTCAACGTGCCGCCGGTGCCGATACCGCCCACCACGACGTCCACCTCGCCCCCCGTGTCGGCCCAAATCTCCTCCGCCGTGGTGGCGGCGTGGATCGCGGGGTTGGCCGGGTTGTCGAACTGGCGCGGCATCCAGGCGCCGGGCGTGGCGGCCACGATCGCCTCCGCTCGGGCGATGGCGCCGCCCATGCCCTGCCGGGCCGGCGTCAGCTCCAAGCCGGCGCCCATCAACCGCAGCATCTTCTGCCGCTCGACGCTGGCGCCGTCCGGCATCACCACGATGAGCTTGTATCCCTTGGCCGCCGCCACGAAGGCCAGGGCGATGCCGGTGTTGCCCGAGGTCGGCTCCACCAAGGTCGAGCGGCCGGGCGCGATCAGCCCTTCGCGCTCCGCCGCCTCCACCATGGCTAGGCCGATGCGGTCCTTCACCGAACCGAGCGGATTCTGGAACTCCAGCTTGAGGGCGAGGCGCGCGGCCAAGTCCTCAGCCGCTTCCAGGCGCGGCAAGCGGACCAGCGGCGTGTTGCCGACGATCTCCAAAACGCTGCCGTAGACCCGGCCGCGGCTGTTCGCGAGAGGAAGGGCGTCCATCGTGCCCAATAGATTAATACGTGGCGGCCGCGTATTTTAGGGGCGAACACCCGGAGATGCCCGCCGCCGTGCTCCTGCGTCGCGACCGTGCCCTCACCGCCATCGCCGTGGCGCTCGACGTCGCCTTCCACGCCGGGCGCGGGAGCGGCGGCGCAGGCGGCGGCGCCCTGGCCGGCGCGGCAGAGGTGGCGGACCGGCTGGGCGTCGCCAGGCGCGGCCTCGAACCGGTGCTGCAAGCCCTGTCCCGCGCCGGCCTGCTGGAAAGCGTGCGCGGCCCGCGTGGCGGCTACCGGCTCGCCCGCCGGCCGCGGGACGTTTCGCTGGCCGAGGTGCTGGCCGCCGTCGCCGAGGGGAGCGAGCCGGCGGATGACGGCCTGTCGGGCGCCCTGCAAGCGGCGGTGGTCGGGCCGCTCTGGGACGAATTGGAGACCGGTCTGCGCGAACGCCTCGCCGCCCTCACCCTGGACGATCTGCTGCGCCGCGCCCAAGCGGCGGGGCTGAAGCGCCCGGCCGCCGAGCCGTTGAATTTCGCCATCTGAGTCCGCCCGGGCACCGCCGCGGATTTCCCAGGACGGCCCGTGAGCCCCTTTGCGCTCGATCAACTCGCGTGGCGCAGGCGCGGCGTAGCTTCACAACCGGACTTCATTCCTTCTTCTATAAAGCATCGGCACAATCGCCGGCGGGGGACACGCCATCATGGCTGAACAGGTCGCCACATCCACCGACCCACTGGCGGTTCCGGCGCTCTTCGGCACGACCGGACCTGCGCTCGTGCGGAACGGCGACGACTGGACTCTCGATTTCGGGGACGTGCAGGCCGGCCAAATCCTCAGCTCGGTCCGCTTCGGCGTGCAGAACGCCGCCCGCGCGCCAGACGCGCACTCCCTGTCCGTGACCTCCGAGCAGTTCGGGGATGCGGCGTTCCGGGTCTTCGGCGCCCCGATCTACGACGACATCGGGCCGGGCACCGGGCGCGGCGAAACCGTGATCACCGTGGACACCGCTTTCCCCGGCGACCACACCCAGACCATCGTCCTGCATCCGGTGGATGTGGCCGCAGACGGGACACGGACGCCCCTCCCGGACCAGACGGCGCGCGTCTCCATGAGCGCGGTCGGGGACCTCGGCGGCGCCGGGGCCATCCCGTTCGACGCCTTTTCGGCGAGCCTGGAGGACGCCGGCAGGGACCAGTACCTCGCCACCACGCCGGTCCTCCTCGACGGCGAGCATTTCGCCCGGATCGCCAATCTCGGGTCCTGGAGCACGGGCGGCGACCTGTCTTTCGCCCCCTCGGCCGAGCAGGCCGCGAGCTACGGGCCCGACTACCTGTTCGCCACCTTCCAGCAGGTGCGGGCGGACCTGTCCGGCGCCGGCGCCGGCGTGCGCCAAGCGTTGGTGGTGGGCGGCAAGGGCGGCGCGCTCGACACCGGCGCCGGGGGCCAGGCGGTGGCGTGGTCTTTCGCCAGCGAAGGGGCGGGCGACGGCAACACCGCCGCCATCGACACCGGCGCCGGGAACGACTCCATCCTCGTCACCGCGGTCGGCCTCGATGGCCTGGACGACCGGTTGGCGCCGGGTTCGGTCCTGCCTTACGCCATCTACCCGGGATCTGTTCCGAGGGGCGGCTCCACCTACGAAGGGGCCTTCTCCAGCGCCGTGGTCCGTCCGGGTCAAGGCGAGGATGCCATCACAATCCAAGGCGAGGCGGCCGTAACGGTCCTCCTGGGCCAGGGCGACGGGGACGACACCGTGTCGGGCTTCGTTTCCGGCGCCAGCCGCATCCAGATCAGCGGCGTCGATCCCGCTGCGACGTCCGTCGCCGCGGCCATCCAAGGCGGGAAGGCGGGCACGCTGCTCACCTACGGCGCGGCAGGCGACAGCGTCTTCCTCCCCGGCGTCGGCGCCTTGAATGACGGCGACGTCGCCTACGTCGACGTGCCGCGGCCGGGTCCGGGGGGCGGGGGCACGCCCCCGACGCCGGCCGCGCCAGCCTTCGCCAGCTTCGCGCAAGCGGTGGCCGCGCGGTTCTACGACACGATGTTCGACCGCAAGCCCGAAGCCGGCGGCCTGGATTTCTGGACGCGCGCCCTACAGGACGGCACGCCGTTGCGGGCCGTGGCGGACGGTTTCATGCAGTCGCCGGAGTGGCAGGCGCGCTACGGGGTGCCGGACAGCCTGGCCTTCGTGGAAACGCTCTACAGGAACGTGCTCGATCGCGCGGGCGAAGCGGAAGGAGTGGCCTTCTGGACCGCGCATCTGGACACCGGCGCCGCGCGCCGTGGCGAGGTCGTGGTGGCCTTCTCCGAAAGCGCCGAGCACGTCGCCAAGGTCACGGCGGTGGACTTCCTGCCCTGAGCCGCGAGGCGCGGGCCCGGCCGACGCCGCCAACCGATCGGTGAGCGGCGCGGCGAAGGACGCCCCCCCCGCACCGGAACTCCTCCGCGTCGGGACTCGGCAACGGGCGCCCAGCGCGGGCCCGGAGGCGCGCGGCGGTGCTCGGTGCCGCGCGAGCGAGGGGCGCCGCCGGGCGACACCCGGCCGGCCGGCCACATCGGCCGGGGCGTCAGGCACGGCCGCTTGGTGCCGGCGGCGGCGCTTCGGCACCGTCCGCCAGCCCCCGGCGCCACCCGCGCGACGGCGGCGGATGCGGTCCGAGTCGGCCGCGCACCGGGCCCGCGGCGCGCCGCTACTCCGCGTCCACGTAGCGCAGGTAGGGCTTCTTCGCTTCCCAACCCTTCGGGAAGAGCTTCTTCGCGTCCTCGTCGGACACGGAGCCGGCGATGATGGCGCGCTCGCCGGGCTTCCAGTTCGCCGGGGTGGCCAGCTTGCGCTCCGCGGTGAGTTGCAGCGAGTCGATCACCCGTAGGATCTCGTCGAAGTTTCGGCCCGTGCTCATCGGGTAGGCGAGGGCCAGCTTGACCTGCTTGTCCGGCCCGATGACGAACACGGTGCGCACCGTCGCGTTGTCCGCCGCCGTGCGCCCCTCCGAGGTGTCGCCCGCGCCGGCGGGAAGCATGCCGTAGAGCTTGGAAACCTTGAGGTCCGGGTCGCCGATCATCGGGAAGTTCGGGGCGGCGCCCATCACCTCCGCGATGTCCTTCGACCAGCCCTCGTGGCGGTTGACCGGGTCGACGCTGAGGCCGATGACCTTGACGTTCCGCTTGACGAATTCTGGCGCGAGGTGCGCCATGGTGCCGAGTTCGGTCGTGCAGACCGGGGTGAAGTCCTTCGGGTGGCTGAACAGCACGCCCCACGAATCGCCGAGCCACTCGTGGAAGCGGATGCGGCCCTGCGTGGTCTCCGCCTCGAAATCCGGCGCGACCTGGCCGATCTGAATGTTCATGACTCTGGTTCTCCTCCTTCGCGTCAGGAACGCCGTGGCGCTCGGGTGATCGGCATCTAGGCGCGCGGGCCGAACGGTACCACCCCGAGCCGCCGGACCGTCACCCGGCGGCGACCGCGGCGCGGCGCCGCGCGTCTTCGGCGTGGACGGGCGGCAGCAGCGCCGCCGCCAAGCCCGCCGCTTCCCCGATCACCACCAACGCCGGCGTCGCCAGGGCCGCGCGCCGCGCGTCCAGCGTGCAGGCGCCCAGTGTGGTGCGCAGCACAGCTTGGCCGGGCAGGCTCGCCTCCGACACCACCGCCACGGGCGTCTCGGGCGGACGCCCTTCGGCCAGCAGGCGCAGCGCGATCTCGTCCAGCCGGGTGAGCGCCATGAACGCGGCGATCGTGCCGCCCGACCGCGCCAACGCGCCCCAATCCACGCCACCGGGCATCCCGCCCGTCTCGTCGTGGCCGGTCACGAAGGTCACGGCGCTGGACACCCCGCGGTGGGTGAGCGGGATGCCGGCCGCCGCCGGCGCCGCGAGCCCAGCCGACACGCCGGGCACCACACGCCAAGGGATGCCGGCCGCGGCCAGCGCCGCCGCTTCCTCGCCGCCGCGGCCGAACACGAAGGGGTCGCCGCCCTTCAGCCGCACCACCCTGAGCCCCGCGCGGGCGCCGGCCACCAGCCGGGCGTTGATCGCGGCCTGGGACAAGGGCGCCGCGCCCTTGCGCTTGCCGACCGGGACGATCTTCGCGCCGGCGCGCACCAGCCGCAGCACGGCCCGGCCGGGCAGGGCGTCGTGCAGCACGAGGTCGGCCCGCCGCAGCGCATCCGCGGCGCGCAGGGTGAGCAGGCCGGGGTCGCCCGGCCCGGCGCCGACCAACCACACCTCGCCCGGCCGGGGCCCGTCGCCCGAGGCCAAGGCGGAGCAATATTCCACGACGCCCATCCGCGTCCCATCCCGAAAAAATACGTTTGACAGAAGGTAGTTCTGCCTATCTACGTCAAGCAAGCGTTTTTCTCAAAGCGGCGGGACCGGACGACCATGGCCAATGCGAAGAAGCCCTCCGGCGTGGAAGGGCAGAAGGAAGCGAGCCACCGCCTCCGCGGCGACGTCGCCGAAGCCCTGTCGGCCCCCGAAGCGCGCGGCGGCATCAGCGAAACCGCGCATACCCTGGTCAAATTTCACGGGTTTTACGAGCAGTACGACCGGGACACCGCCACCGTCCGCAAGCAGCGCGGCGAGGACAAGGAGTGGCAATTCATGATCCGCGTCCGCCCCACCGGCGGCACGATGACCGCGGAACAATACTTGGTCCTGGACGCGCTGGCGGACCGCTATTCCAACGGCACGCTGCGCATCACCACCCGCGCCTCCATGCAATTCCACGGCGTCTTGCGGGAAAATGTGAAGGCCACGGTCGCCGAGGTGAACCACGCCTTGCTGACCACCATGGCCGCCTGCGGCGACGTGGTGCGGCAGGTGATGGCGAGCCCCGCGCCGGTCCGCGACGCCGCCCACGCCCGCGTGCTGGCCGACGCCCGGATGCTCGCCGCCGCGCTGATGCCGAAGACGCGCGCCTACCACGAGATCTTCCTCGACGAGGAGCGGGTGGCCGGGTCGGGCGAGGAGGAGGAGCCGCTCTACGGCGCCACCTACCTGCCGCGGAAGTTCAAGATCGCCATCGCCCACCTGGACGAGCGGGGCGGCGACAACAGCGTGGACGTGCTGAGCAACGACCTCGGCTTCATCGCCGTGTTCGAGAAGGGCGCCCTCCAGGGCTACCAGGTCTGCATCGGCGGCGGCCAGGGCATGACGCACAACCGCGCCGACACCTACCCGCGCCTCGCCACGCCGATCGCCTTCGTCGGTCCGGATGACCTGCTCCGCGCCGCCGAGGCGGTGGTCCGCTACCAGCGCGACCACGGCGACCGCTCCGACCGCCGCCGCGCCCGCCTCAAATACGTGGTGGACGACCGCGGCGTGGACACGGTGCGCGAGGAGCTGGCGGTCTACTGGGGCGGCCCGTTGCCGGCGCCGCGCGATCTGCCGCGCCTCCGGATGCCGGAGCTGCTCGGCTGGCAGCCGCAGGGCGACGGCCGCTGGTGGCTCGGCGTGCCGGTGCCCTCCGGCCGCATCCAGGACACGCCCGACACGGCGCTCCGCAGCGCGCTCCGCGAGATCGTGCAGCGCTTCGGCGCCGACCCGGTCTTCACGCCGCAGCAGGACGTGTTGCTGACCAACCTGCCGGAGGAGGCCCGCCCGCAGGTCGACGCCGTGTTGCGGGCCCATGGCGTCACCATGGCCGAGGACCTGACGCCCCTCGCCCGCTGGGCGCTCGCCTGCCCCGCGCTGCCCACCTGCGGCCTCGCGCTGACGGAGGCCGAGCGCGTGCGCGCGCCCCTCGTGGCGCAGATCGAGGCGGCCATGGCGCGGCACGGCCTGGGGGGCGAGCGCGTCTCGCTCCGCATCACCGGCTGTCCGAACGGCTGCGCGCGGCCTTACTCCGGCGACATAGGCCTCGTCGGGCGCGTGCCGGGCAAGTACGCCATATTCCTCGGCGGCGACTTCGAGGGCACGCGCCTGTCCTACAAGTTCCTGGAGCGCGTGCCGGAGGACGACATCGGCGCCACGCTCGAACCCTTGTTCGCCGCCTTCGCCGCGCAACGCCGACCCGGCGAAGGCTTCGGCGACTTCGCGCACCGCCTCGGCCCCGACGCCGCGCTCGCCCTCGCCGGGCGGGGCGCCCCCGCAGCCGCGGCCTGACCTTCGAGAAGACACGACATGCACCGACGTTCCCTCCTCGCCCTGCTGCCCGCGGCGGCGCTCGCCGCCCGCCCGGCCGCCGCCTGGACGGCCCGCGCCCAGTCCAAGCCCGCCGCTTGGCCGGAAAATCCCGTGCGGATCATCGTCCCCGTCGCCACCGGCGGCAGCCAGGACATCGTGGCGCGCCTGCTCGCCCGGCACCTGACCGACGCGCTCGGCCAGAACGTCGTGGTGGAGAACCAGCCCGGCGCCGGCAGCAACATCGGCTACGAGCACGCCGCGCGGTCGAAGCCGGACGGCTACACGCTGCTCGCCGGCTCCGACAGCCTGTCCATCAACAAGGCGCTGTTCCCACGCCTGAGGTTCGACCCGGTGGCCGACTTCGCGCCGGTGGCGCGCGCCGTGCGGGTGCCGCAGATCCTCGTGGTGCGCGCCGACCACCCCGCGCGCTCCCTGGAAGACTTCCTGCGCCTCGCGCGCGGCGGCCCGGTCGCCGTCGGGACGCCGGGCAACGGCAGCCTCGCGCACCTGCTCGGCGAAGTGGTGCAGGAGGCGGCCGAGGCGCGCTGGACCCACGCGCCGTACCGCGGCGGAGCGCTGGCGGTGAACGACCTGCTCGGCGGCTCCTTGCAGGGCGTGCTCATCAACATCGGCGCGGTGACGGAGCACGTCCGCGCCGGGCGGCTGCGCGGACTCTTCGTTTCCTCCGGCCGGCGCACGCTGGCGCTGCCGCAGGTGCCGACCCTGGCCGAAGCGGGCATCCGCGACGCCGAGGCGGTGGGCTGGCATGGGCTCGTCGCCCCCGCCGGCACCGACCCCGCCATCGTCTCGCGCGTCAACGCCGAGACGGCGCGCGTGCTCGCCCGGCCCGACGTGGCGGAGCGCGTGGCGGCGCTCGGCATGGAGCCGGTGGAAGAACCGCCGGAGGCGCTCGGCGCTCTGATCCGCGCCGACGCCGAGCGCTGGGCCGCGGTGGTCCGCCGCGCCCGCATCCAGCCGGACTGACGCCCCGGGCGCCGAACGGCTAGCCTGGACGGGCACGCACGGAGCCGGCCAATGCTGCCCCTCGCCCTCGATTTGTCCGACTGGCCGGTGCTGCTGGTGGGCGACGGCCGCGCCGCCCTGGCGCGCCTCGGCATGCTGGACGCGGCCGGCGCCCGCCGCCTGACGGTCTTCGCCGAAGCGCCCTCGCCCGAGATGCGCGAGCGCGCCGGCGCCCGGCTGGTCGGACGCTTGCCCTCCGACGCCGAGGTGGTGGAGGCCCGCCTCCTGTTCACCGCCGGGCTCGACGAGGCGACCACCGCGCGCCTCGCCACCCTCGCCCGCGCGCACCGCGTGCTGGTGAACGCCGAGGACGTGCCGCCCTTCTGCGACGCCTACGCCCTCGCCATGGTGCGCCGCGGCAGCTTGGTGATCGGCGTCTCCACCGAAGGCCGCAGCCCCGCCGTCGCGCGCCTGCTGCGGCAATGGCTGGAGCGGCGCTTCGGCCCGGAGTGGGAAGGGCGCTTCGCGGAAGCCGTGGCCTTGCGCGAGGGCTTGCGCGCCGATGGCGCGACGGGCGCCGAGATCGTCGCCGCGACGGCCGGCCTCATGGAACAGTGGTTGGCCTGCCCCTGCGACCTCGCCCGTTAATCGTGGAGGGCGAGCGCCCCGTCTCGGCCGCTCCGCCTTGCCGCGCCGGAACGCCGCCCCGCTAGCCGGCACCGCGACGCGCAGCTGGGCCATTGCAGGGCCGGCCCGTTTCGCCAAATCGTAATGAAGCCGGCGTAACCGCGTCGGGAACCTCCGACTTTGGGGGTGGTTAGCCGCATGCTGCGTTGCAGCGCTGCCAGGTCGGGCATCAGACAGCGGCGAACCACCCTCCTCGCTCGCGGACCACACCACCCGCCCGCTTGCGCATCCCGGGCGAGGGTGGACGGCCGCGGCACACCAAGGAAGAGTTAGCGTTGAATCTTTTCGCAGCAGCCAAGAAGCTCGCTTCTGGCCCGGCGCTCCTCGCCGGCGCGGCGGCGGCCCTCGCCGGGCTCGCCCTGGCGAACCACGCCGCCGCGCGCCGGGCTGAGCGCGAGCACCCGCCCCGGGGCAGGTTCGTCGAGGTCGACGGCGTCCGACTGCATTACACCGACAGGGGCGCCGGGCAGCCGATCGTCCTGATCCACGGCAACGCCGTGACGGGCGACGACTACGACACTAGCGGCATCGCCGAGCGGTTGATCGATACCCACCGGGTCATCGTCTTCGACCGCCCCGGCTTCGGCCACAGCGAGCGCCCGCACGGGCGGTCCTGGACAGCCGCGGCGCAGGCCGAGCTGCTCCACAAGGCGTTGAAGCGCCTCGGGGTCGAGCGCCCGGTGGTCGTGGGCCATTCCTGGGGCGCGATCGTCGCCCTGTCCCTGGCCGCGCGGCACAAGGCCGACACGGCGGGGCTCGTCGTGCTGTCCGGCTACTACTTCTGGACCGCGCGCCCTGACGTGCTGCTGGTGGTGCCGGCGGCGGTGCCCGTGCTGGGCGACGTCCTGCGCCACACGCTCTCGCCGCTGCTGGGCCGGCTGCTGATGCCGCTTCTGAAGCGGGCCATGTTCTCGCCAGCTCCGGTGGCGAAGCGGTTCCGGGCGGAGTACTCGGACGCGATGGCCCTGCGGCCTTCCCAGATCCGTGCCACCTCGAGCGACGGCGCGCTGATGATCCCCGGCGCGGTGCGCCTGCGCCACCGCTACGGCGACCTCGGCGCCATGCCGGTCGCCATCGTGGCGGGACGCGGCGACAAGATCGTCTTCAAGCGCGCGGCCGAGCGGCTGCACGCCGAGATACCGGGCAGCACGCTCCGGATCGTCGAAGGGGCGGGGCACATGGTCCACCATTTCGCGCCGGCGGAGGTCGTCGAGGCGATCCGATCGGTCGCCGCGGCGGCCTTCGCCGGGACGCCGAATGAGCTGCGGAGATCGCCACAGCGGGCGGTCCGGGAAGGGTCCGCCCTGGCGGCCTAGGAAGGA
The DNA here is from genome assembly GCF_039523795.1 of Craurococcus roseus. NCBI lineage: Bacteria > Pseudomonadati > Pseudomonadota > Alphaproteobacteria > Acetobacterales > Acetobacteraceae > Craurococcus > Craurococcus roseus. The sequence goes on from NZ_BAAAFZ010000125.1 coordinate 25,617, forward strand.
AAGCCCCACCTCGCCCCATGCCGCCGCGAGGACTGGCCGCGTCGGCAGGGCGCCGACGGCCACGCTCCTAAGCCGTGGCCGTCGGCGGCTCGTCCAGGTCGAGGCCGGCGCAGAGTTCGTCGAGCGGGATCTCGACGCTGATCTCGGGCATGGCCAGCCTGTCGCCCCGGAACAGGAGGGCGACGGTCCAGTGCATCGCCGGCGCGCGCGTAGGCGGTCGCCGCGGCGCGCGCCTGCTCGATCGTGACGTAGCGCCGCACGGAGGGCGTCTCGCGGTACTCGCGCGCCTTGTCCATCCGGTCCACCGTCTGCGTGCCCTCGCTCAGCACTTCGAACACCGCCACTGGGGAACGCTCGACGGCGTCGCGCGCCGCGCCGGGTTCGCCGCAGGTGACGGAGGCGTCCGGGTAGCGGATGCGCCCGGGCACTTCGATCTTGAGGTTGCTCCCGTACGCGCGGCACGGACCGCCCCGCAGGCGGCTCCCGAGGGCGACCAAGAGGTTCACCGAAATGGTTTCGTGCGCCCGGATGCCGCCGGTCGTGGCGACCGTGGCGAAGCCGTCGAACTCGTAGCGAAGCTCCTGCCGCTCCTCCCAGGCGAGGAACTCGGCGAGCGTCGTCGGCAGCGGGCGGTGGGCGAGCGACACGGCTTCGTCGTTCTAGCACGGGCGCCGGCGCGGCTCACCCCTCCCTAAGCGCCGCCCCCGCCGCCAGCGGCGCCAGCGGCAGCGCCGCGGCGACCAACGCGCCGAGCAGCAGCAGCATGGGCCGCACGGGCAGCCCGGACGCCGCCGCTTCGATCGCTGCCGCGCCGAAGATCACCGCCGGGATCGCCAGCGGCAGCACCAGCAGCGGCAGCAGCGCCCCGCCGCGCCGCGCCCCCAAGGTCAGCGCCGCGCCCGCGGTGCCGAGCAGCGACAGGAACGCGGAGCAGAGGCCGAGCGCCGCCAGCGCCGCGGGCCAAGCGTCCACGGGCAGTTGCAGCATCGCCGCCGCCACCGGCGTCGCCAGCAGCAGCGGCACGCCCGTCGTCAGGAAGTGCGCCGCCGCTTTCGCGCCCGCCAACGCCGCAGGCGAGAGGCCCGATAGCAGCAGTTGGTCCAGCGTCCCGTCCTCCGCGTCCGCGCCGAACAGCCGGTCCAGCGGCAGCAGCGCCGCCAGCAGCGCCGACGCCACCAGCGCCCCCGGCGCCAACCGCGCCAGCGCCTCCGGCGCCGGGCCGGAGCCGAAGGGGAACAGCGCCGCCACCAGCACGAAGAACAGCACCGCCGCCAGGGTGTCCCCCGGGTGCCGCGCGGCCAAGCGGAGTTCCTGCGCCAGCAGCGCGGACCACGGGCGCGGCGGTGTCACAGCCGGAACTCGGCCGCGCCCGGCAACGGCAGGGGCAGGTGCGTCGCGGCCACCACCGCGCCGCCGCCCTCGCGGTGCCGCGCCAGCAGTCCGCCGAGGCGCGACACGGCGGCGGTGTCCAGGCCCAGGGTGGGCTCGTCCAGCAGCCAGAGCGGCGCGGGCGCCAGCGCCAGCCGGGCCAGCGCCAAGCGCCGCCGCTGCCCCGTGGAGAAGAGGCGCACCGGCAGTTCCGCCAGCGGCAGCAGGCCGAGCGCCGCCAGCGCCGCGCCCGCGTCCCCGGCGGCGCCGTGCAGCCGCGCCGCGAAGGCCAAGGTTTCCCGCGCGGTCAGGGCAGGCTTGAGCGCGTCCTGGGGCGAGAGGTAGCGCAACCGGCGCGCGTGCTCCACGCGGTCGCCCAGCGCGTCCTCGCCCTCCCACAGCAGCGCGCCCGCCGCCGGGCGCAGCAGCCCGGCCAGCAGCCGCAGCAGGCTGGACTTGCCCGCGCCGTTCGCGCCCGTGAGCAGCAGCGCCGCGCCCGGAGGAACCCGAAACGAGACGCCGGCGAAGACCGCCCGCTCGCCCCGCAGGCAGGCGAGTTCCCGCGCTTCCAGCACCGGCCCCTACCCGGCGCCGCGCGCGGTGGACCAGCCCCCTGGCGCCATGCTTAACACCCGCCCATATCGCAACCGGCGATCGACACGATTTCGGACAAAGGGACTCCCGGACCATGCGGATGATCGGGCAGGACAGCCTGAAGACCCGCCGCACCCTGACGGTGGACGGCAAGACCTACAACTACTTCAGCCTGCCCGAGGCGGCCAAGAGCGTCGGCGACGTTTCCCGCCTCCCCTTCAGCCTGAAGGTGCTGTTGGAGAACGTGCTCCGCTACGAGGACGGCCGCACCTACCGGGTGGAGGACGCCAAGGCCATCGCAGGCTGGCTGCCCTCCGGGCATTCCGAGAAGGAGGTGCCCTTCCGCCCCGCCCGCATCCTGATGCAGGACTTCACCGGCGTCCCCGCCGTGGTGGACCTCGCCGCCATGCGCGACGGCATCGTCAAGCTCGGCGGCGAGCCGCGCCGGGTGAACCCGCTGGTGCCGGTGGACCTCGTGATCGACCACTCGGTGATGGTGGACGTGTCCGGCACGCCGACGGCCCTCAAGCAGAACGTGGACATCGAATTCCAGCGCAACGGCGAGCGCTACGAGTTCCTGCGCTGGGGCCAGTCCTCCTTCGACAGCTTCCGCGTGGTGCCGCCCGGCACCGGCATCTGCCACCAAGTCAACCTGGAATACCTCGCGCAGGTGGTCTGGACCGCGCAGGACGGCGCCGACACCTACGCCTACCCGGATAGCTGCTACGGCACCGACAGCCACACCACCATGGTCAACGGCCTCGGCGTACTGGGCTGGGGCGTGGGCGGAATCGAGGCGGAGGCGGCCATGCTCGGCCAGCCCATCGCCATGCTCATCCCCGACGTGATCGGCTTCCGGCTGATGGGCAAGCTGCGCGAAGGCGTCACCGCCACCGACCTCGTGCTCACCGTCACCCAGATGCTCCGCAAGAAGGGCGTGGTGGGCAAGTTCGTCGAATTCTTCGGCGAGGGCCTGAACGAGCTGCCGCTCGCCGACCGCGCCACCATCGGCAACATGGCGCCCGAGTACGGCGCCACCTGCGGCTTCTTCCCGGTGGACGCCGTCACCATCCAGTACCTCCGCCTGTCCGGCCGCGACGAGCACCGCATCAAGCTCGCGGAGGAGTACGCCAAGGCCCAGGGGCTATGGCGCGAGAGCGGCATGCCGGACCCGGTGTTCACCGACACGCTGGAGCTCGACCTCTCCACCGTCGAGCCCTCCTTGGCCGGGCCGAAGCGGCCGCAGGACCGCGTGGCGCTGTCCAACGCCGCCTCCGCCTTCGCCCGCGACCTCGCCGCCGGCGCCATGGGCGTTCCGGGCGACGAGGCGTCCAAGCGCGTGCCCGTCGCGGGCTCGAATTACGACCTGGGCCACGGCGACGTGGTGATCGCCGCCATCACCTCCTGCACCAATACCTCCAACCCCTACGTGCTGGTGGCCGCGGGGTTGGTGGCGCGGAAGGCGGTGCAGAAGGGCCTCACCGCCAAGCCCTGGGTGAAGACCTCGCTCGCCCCGGGCAGCCAAGTGGTGACGGAGTACCTGGAGAAGTCCGGCCTGTCGCAGGACCTGGACGCGCTCGGCTTCCAGACGGTCGGCTACGGCTGCACCACCTGCATCGGCAACTCCGGCCCGCTTGCAGACCCGATTGCGGACGCGATCGAGAACAACAAGCTGGTCGCCGTCTCGGTGCTCTCGGGCAACCGCAATTTCGAGGGCCGCGTCCACGCCAACGTCCGCGCCAACTACCTCGCCTCGCCGCCGCTGGTGGTGGCCTACGCGCTGGCCGGCACCATCACCAAGGACCTGACCAAGGACCCGATCGGCGCCGGCAAGGACGGGCAGCCGGTGTACCTCAGGGACATCTGGCCGACCCAGAAGGAGGTGTCGGACATCGTCCACCAAGTGGTCACGCGGGAGATGTTCCAGGAGCGCTACGGCGACGTCTTCAAGGGTCCGGAGCAGTGGCAGGGCATCCGCGTCGAGGCGGACAGCGACACCTACCGATGGAACTCCGGTTCCACCTACGTGCAGAACCCGCCCTACTTCGAGGGCATGAGCCCGGATGTGGAGCCGGTCACTTCCATCCGCGGCGCGCGGGTGCTGGCGGTGCTGGGCGACTCGATCACCACCGACCACATCTCGCCCGCGGGCTCCATCCGCAAGAACTCGCCGGCCGGCGAGTACCTGCTGGAGCACCAGGTCCGGCAGAACGACTTCAACAGCTACGGCGCCCGCCGCGGCAACCACGAGGTCATGATGCGGGGCACCTTCGCCAACATCCGCATCAGGAACGAGATGGTGCCGGGCGTCGAGGGCGGGTACACCAAGCACCAGCCCTCGGGCGAGCAGATGCCGATCTACGACGCCGCCATGCGCTACAAGCGCGAAGGCGTGCCGCTGGTGATCTTCGGCGGCAAGGAGTACGGCACCGGCTCGTCGCGCGACTGGGCCGCGAAGGGCACTTTCCTGCTCGGCGTGAAGGCGGTCATCACCGAGAGCTTCGAGCGCATCCACCGCTCCAACCTGGTCGGCATGGGCGTGCTGCCGCTCACCTTCCGCGAAGGCCAGGACCGCAAGACGCTCGGCATCACCGGCGAGGAGCTGATCGACATCCTCGGCTTGGAGGAGCTGCGGGCGCGGATGACCGTGGAGATGGTGATCCACCGACCTGACGGCCGCGAGGACCGCGCGGAACTCCTCTGCCGCGTCGATACGGCGGACGAGGTCGAGTACTACAAAAACGGCGGCATCCTGCACTACGTGCTGCGCGGGATGGCCAAGGCGGCGTAGGCGCTCGCCGCGTTCGGGCCTGCACGGCGCCGCCGCCGCGGGGCGCCGCCTTTTCCCCTCGCCTGCGGATCGCTGGCGAAAGGGGTTCCGATGGAACTGCCAAGCGCCCGTGTTGTTGCATAGGCGCTGTATGAACGGAGGCATTCGAGAATGACCATCATGAAGCCGGCCATCGCCGTCGTCGCCCTGCTCGCCTTCGCGGCGTGCGAGCAACGGCCCCAAGGGCGCTACACCTCGCCCGGCACGGGTCCGACGGGTGAACCAGGCCGGCCGACCGCGGCCAATCCGACCGGCTCTTCGCCTTCTCCCGCAACCGGCGGCGGCGTTCCCGTCCCGCCCGCACGTGGCGGTTCAGGTGGTGTGGGCGGCGGTCTTCAGCCTGGCCTGGGCGGCACGACCGGCTCCGGTCGCTGAGGCGTTCGACGCGGCGCGGCTCCATGAGGGCCGTGCCGCTGGTCAGCTGGTCAGCCCGGGGCGAACGCGGCGCGGATGAAGGCTCGGTAAAGCATCACCTGCTTTGGCATCAGCGCCGGATCGCGCAGGGTTTTGGATAGCGTGATGCTGCCATCCACCAGGGCGGACGCCATGTCGGCCAGATCGCGCAGGTCGAGGTCCATCCGTGGCGGGTAACGCTCGGCGATGCGCAGGAAGCGCGCGTGGAACCGCTCGCGCCACGCCAGCACCGCCGAGCGGTTTAGCTCCCGTATGTCGCGGCTGAAGAGCTGCTCCTGGTAGCAGTAGGAAGCCACGAGGCAGCCCGGGTGCGCGCCGCCCGGCAACTCCGCCAGCATCTCCGCGAAGAATTTCAGGAACACGAGGAAGCCGTGCAGCGGGTCCTCGTTCAACGCGTCCGCGCGCTCGAACAATTCGTCCAAGATGCGTTTGTCGGTTTCGATGAAGCGGACGAGCAGGGCCTTGGCGAGGTCGTTCTTGTCGCTGAAGTGGTAAAAGAACCCGCTCTTGGAGATGCCGGTCGCCGCGATCAGCTCGTCTATCGAGGTCGCGGCGAAGCCCTTGCGGAGGACCGAGGCCTCTGCTTCGTCCAGCAGGCGCTCGCGCGCCGAGACCTTCCTCGTGGCGACCTTTTCGAGCATGGTCCGACTGTACTACGGGTGCAGTTCCTCCGTCCGCTGTGCGGTGCATCACGGAACGAAGCGGCCGCAAAGCTTTGATTCCGTTGCATTAGGTCTGGCGCCCGCCCCTGGACCACGCGTCGGCTATCGGCGCCGGCCGCGATTGCGCATTCCTCCAGCCGCGTGAAACGCGAAAGAGGAAGAGGAACGCCAACGCCATGAACGCCACCGACCTGTGGGGCAACGCCGTGTCCGGCGCGAGCCCAGCGACCGTGCGCGGCCTGGAGGCCGCCACCTTGAAGCTGCACGCCTACCAAGCCGACCCTGTCGCCGACATCGACGCGGTGATCGCGGAACAACCTGACTGCCCCATGCCGCACGCCTTCCGCGCCGGCGTCCTCGCCACCGCGCTGGACAAGGCGTTCGAGGGGGAGATGCTCCGCAGCCTCGAAGCCGCCGAAGCGCTGGCGCCCCGCGCCAACGACCGGGAGCGCGGGCACATCGCGGCCCTGCGGCTCTGGGCGGACGGCGACTACTCCGGCGCGACCGAGGCGTGGGGCCGCACCGCCATCGCCCACCCGCGCGACGGCCTCGCCGTCCAGTTCGCGCACATCGGCGACTTCGCGCTAGGCTATTCGCACATGCTGCGCGACCGGATCGCCCGCGTGCTGCCGTACTGGCGCGGCGCGCCGGGCCAGGGCTTCATGCTCGGGATGCACGCCTTCGGCCTGGAGGAGAGCGGCGACTACGCGGCGGCCGAGGAGGTAGGGCGCAAGGCGCTGACGCTGGACCGGCAAGACGGTTGGGCCGCGCACGCCGTCGCCCACGTCATGGAGATGACGGGCCGCGCGGCCGAGGGCGTAGCCTTCATCCGGGCCACCGCGCCGGATTGGGCGCCGGGCAGCATGTTCGCTTACCACAATTGGTGGCACCTCGCGCTGTTCCACCTCGACCGCGGCGACGCGGCGGAGGCGCTGCGGCTGTTCGACGAGGACATTGCCGGCGGGAACTTCGGCCAAGCCCTGGAACTGGTGGACGGCTCGGCCCTGCTCTGGCGGTTGCACGCTCTGGGGCACCCGGTGGGCGACCGCTGGCACCGGCTCGCGGACGGCTGGAAGGCGCGGATCGCGGACGGCGCCTACGCCTTCAACGACCTGCACGCGATGATGGCCTTCGTCGGCCTCGGCGACGCAGCGGCGCAGCGCGAGCTGATCGCCAACGTCCGGCGGTCGGCCGAGGGCGCCGGCACCAACGCCATGATGGCGCGGGAGGTCGGGCTGCCCGCCTGCCTCGGCTTCGCCGCCTTCGGCCAGGGCGACTACGCAGAGGCGGTCGCCCAGTTGCTGCCGATCAGGGGCAAGGCCAACCGCTTCGGCGGCAGCCACGCGCAGCGGGACGTCTTCTCCTGGACGCTGACGGAGGCGGCGCTCCGCCTGGGCGACAAGCCGCTGGCCGAGGCCATGGCGACGGAGCGCTTGGCGGCCAAGCCCGACAGCCCACTCAACCTCGCCTGGGCGCGCCGCGGCGCCGCGCTGGAGGCGAAGCGGGCGGCTTGACCGAGGGACACCGGCGGGCGCGGCCGGTGGCGCCCGCCGACACTTCGCAGGAATTCGGTCTGGATGGCCCGGACTTCCACTGTAAGTTGATAGGTCCTTATGTTATTGCACAACCGCCGCAATAAGCGGCCGGTCGGGCCCGCTCCCGGCCGCCCGCCATGCGACGGAGGCACCGGATGCTGCTCGGCGAGCTTTTCACCATCAACGGGCTGGTGACGCCGGACGACGTCGCGTCGGCGCTCGAGGAGCAGAGGCAGCGGGGCGGTCTGCTGGGCGAAATCCTCGTGGCCGCGGGACGGCTTTCCCGCGAAGCCCTGGCCGAAGCGGTCGCCGCCGTGCCCGCGGCGCCGTCCTCGCTCGAGGACACCGGGCTCAGCCTGCCGGACCTGCTGAACCTGCTCACCAAAATCCTGCAATCCGGCTCCGTGGACACGGTGGCCAAGGCCGCCGACGTGCTGAGGCTGCCATCGCGCCTCGTGCAGAATCTGGTGGACGAGGCCAAGGCGCGGAAGCTCATCGAGATCCTCGCCGCTGCGACCCTCACGGGCCGGCCCCGCGTCGCGCTCACCGCGGCCGGGCGGGAATGGGCGCAGCAGGCCTTCGAGCAGAACGCCTATGTGGGCCCCGCCCCGGTCCCGCTGGCGGACTACATCGCGCGCATCAAGCGCCAAGCCATCGGCGACGAGCGGGTGCCCCCGGAGGCGGTGGCCAAGGCGCTGGCCGGGCTCGTGACGTCCGACGACCTGGTGTCCCAGGTCGGCCCGGCGGTCAACTCGGGCCGGCCGATCCTGCTCTACGGTCCGCCCGGCAACGGCAAGACCTCGGTGGCCGAGCGCATCGGCTCGGTTTTCAGCTCCATGATCTACGTCCCGCACTGCTTCGAGGTCAGCGGCCAGATCGTGAAGGTCTTCGACCCCGACATCCACCGGGAGGTCGCCTCGTCCGCCGCCGCCGACCCGAGCCAAAGCAGCAGCATCCGGGCCGCCGGCTTCGACCGCCGCTGGGTGCCCTGCCGGCGCCCGTTCGTCGTCACCGGCGGCGAGCTGACGCTCGAGATGCTGGACCTCAGCTTCAACCCGCTGGCCAAGTTCTACGAGGCGCCGCTGCACGTGAAGGCGCTGAACGGCACGTTCCTGATCGACGACTTCGGCCGCCAACTGGTCAGCCCGGAGGCGCTCCTCAACCGGTGGATCGTGCCGCTGGAGAGCCGCAAGGACTTCATGAAGCTGCACACCGGCAAGAGCTTCTCGCTGCCCTTCGACGAGCTGGTGATCTTCTCCACCAACATGCCGCCGGGCCAGCTGATGGACCCCGCCTTCCTGCGCCGCATCCCCTACAAGATCGAGGTCACGGGCCCGAGCCCGGCGGAGTTCGGGCAGATTTTCCGCGCGGTCGCGCGCGCGCGCGGCGTGGTTGCCACGGACGAGGCGATCGCCTTCGTCATCTCCGAACTCGCCGAGCGCCAAGGCGTCGCGCTCGCCGCCTACCAGCCCGGGTTCATCGTCGGCCAGGTGCTCGCGGCGTGCAAATACCGCGGCGCCCCTCCCGCGTGCCACCGCGACGTGCTCGCCTTCGCCATCGGCAACCTCCACCCCAAGGAAGACCCCGACGGCTACGGCATGGCCCCGCGCAAGGGCTGAGAGGCGGCGCGGCGGCGAGGCCTGCCGCAGGTCTACCGGCCGCGGGCCTTCGTGCCGGGCGCCGGACGGGTCGGCCCCGACGCCAGGCCGGTCCTCAGAAATCGAAGCTGAGGATCGCCTTGCCCGCCCAGCGGTCGCTGTTGTGGGTGAGGCCGTGCCCCAGGCCGACGTGGAGCGCCAGGCTCTTGCCCAGGCGTACGTCGGTGGTGACGAAGAGCTGGTGCGCCTGCCGCTCCGTCCTTTCGAAACGGCTGATCCGGCCGAAATCCATGAAGTGCTCCACGCCGAGCCAGACGCGCTCCGCCACTTGGCGCACCCCGCGCACCGCCGGCGCGAAGACCGGGCCTTCGCGGCCGAGGGGTATTTCGACGGTCGGGTTCAGGATGAGCTGCCAAGGCCCGGTGCGGAGGTCGAGGATCGGCCGCAGGCTGATCGCCCAATTCGCGCCGGAGAAGCGCGTGGACTGGTGGCGGATCTCGATGTCGAGGCCGCCGGCGATCGGGCGCTCGCCCGCGTTCGGCACCACGAAGGTGTTCCGCACCTTGAAGCCGCCGCCGTAGAGGTCGCCCGAGAACTCGCGCGCGACCGGCAGGTACAGCGCGATCTCGTGCCAAGTCGCGGTGGCGTAGCCGATTTCGGAGGTCGTCAACAGGCCGTTGCGCGGCGCGCCCTCGCCGTTCCGGCCGCGGCGGCCGAAGACGAGGTGCTGGTTGACGTCGAAGCCGCCCGGCTCCGCGATCCGCCCGTCGAAGATCTGGAACTCGTCGAACACGCCGGCGGCGGCGGGCCAGGGGGCGAGCAGGACCGCCGCCAGCAGGGCGAGGCGGCGCGCGGCGGCGCGCAGCGGGCCCGGCGATGTCGGCCGGCGCAGGCCGGTTGGATTCTGCGTGGGTTCGTTCATGTCCTGGTCCGAAGCTGAGCGCGGCGGTCGCCGGGGATGCCGGCCGGTTCCCGGCCGCCGGCGGCGCGATTGCGCGGCGGGCGGGGCGCTGGCACGCTGCCGACGCCATGCTCTACCAACCGCCCGCCTTCCGCGAGGAGCGCCCGGAGGTCTTGCGCGGCCTGATCCGGTCCGCGCGCCTTGCGATGCTGGTCTCCAACGGCCCCGACGGCGTGCCCGATGTCACGCACCTGCCCTTGCTCCTGGTCGAGGACGGCGCGGGCGCCTTCATCATCGGGCACTTCGCGCGCGGCAACCCGCACTGGCGCCGGCTCGCGGAGGCAGGGTGCGCCGTCGCGGTGTTCCCCGGCGTCGAGGCCTACGTCTCGCCCAATTGGTACGCCTCCAAGGCGGAGCACGGGAAGGTCGTGCCCACCTGGAACTACGAGGCGGTTCACGCCGAAGGCCCCGTCGAGATCGTGGAGGACGCGGAGCGGCTGCATGATTTCGTGTCCCGCCTGACGGAAGCGCACGAGGCGGCGCAGCCGCGGCCCTGGTCGGTGGGGGACGCGCCGGCACCCTTCGTGGCGGGCCAGCTCCGCGGCATCGTCGGCGTCTCGCTGCGGGTGGAGCGGCTGGCCGGCAAGCGCAAGCTGAGCCAGAACCGCACCCCGGCCGACCGGGACGGCGCCATCGCCGGCCTCGGCGCGAGCGCGGACGCGCGGGACCAGGACGCGGCGTCGGCCATGCGGGCGGTGGCTGAGGGCGACTGACACCGGACGGCGATGCCGAAACGCCGCCCATCCATGTCGATACGCGTTGTCAAGGCAATGCGCGAAATAGCGCTGCCTCCCGATGTAAGTCGGTGAGTCCGGGCCATGTGCCCTGACGCCCGCCGAGAAAGCGTCTCCTCGCCGCGCTGATTTTTCGACCCGAGCCGAATACTTGCCGGCGACGTCCACCGCCGCGGCCCGCGTCCACGCTCGGCAATCATGCCAGCGCCACAGGATGAAAAACCGATGACCCGAAGCTTGGCAGGGATGTGGCGCCTCGTGATGGATCCCGAGGTGAGCCCGCTCATGCGGATTCCCAAGATGCAACGGTTCCAGATGATGCAGGTCTTGGCCTACATGTGGTGCATCGTTTTCTCGGCGTGGATCGGCAGCGCTTTGGTCTTCGGGTTCAGCGCCGCGGTCCACAGCATCCTGCTGGTCGGCATCTTCTTCACCGCAGACGTGTTCAGGCGCGCGCGCCGAAACACGTCGGCCGCCACCGTCCGCGCCGCCGACTGAAAACGGCGGCGTCACGCCGCGCGGACGGCCAGAGGCCGCTCGATCCGGCGTCCGACCGGGGAGCGGGATGGCCGTGATCCGCACCGGCGTCAGCCCGCGCCGCCGGCGATCTCCGCCCGGAACTCGTCCAGCGCGCGCAAGCGGCCGTCGCGCGCCTCCACGTGCCAGAAGGTCCAGCCGTTGCAACTCGGCGCGTCCTGCACCAGCGCGCCGACGCGGTGGATGGAGCCCTGCGCCCGGCCGCAGCGGACCGAGCCGTCAGCCGCCACCTGCGCGCTCCAGCGGCGGGCGCGGTCCACGAGCACGGAGCCGGGCGGGACCAAGCCACGCTCGACCAGGGTGCCGAAGGGGATGCGCGGCTGCTCCCGCTTGGCCGGCGTGATCGCGGCTGCGGCCTCCGGCAGCGGCTCCACCGCGGCGATCCGCCCGGCGGCGGCGTCCGCGTAGGCCTCCTCCCGCTCGATCCCGATGAAGCGGCGGCCGAGGCGCTTGGCCACCGCCGCCGTGGTGCCGGTGCCGAGGAAGGGGTCCAGCACCACGTCGCCCGGCCCGGTGCAGGCGAGCAGCACCCGGTGCAGCAGCGCCTCGGGCTTCTGCGTCGGGTGCAGCTTGGCGCCCTTGGAGTCGCGCAGCCGCTCCGGGCCGGTGCAGAGCGGCAGCAGCCAGTCGCTCCGCATCTGCAGGTCCTCGTTCAGCGCCTTCATGGCGGCGTAGTTGAAGCGGTAGCGGCTCTCCGGCCCCCGCGCGGCCCAGATCAGCGTCTCGTGCGCGTTGGTGAAACGCCGGCCGCGGAAGTTCGGCATCGGGTTCGACTTGCGCCAGACAATGTCGTTCAGCACCCAGAATCCGAGGTCTTGCAGCGCCGCGCCCAAGCGAAAGACGTTGTGGTAGCTGCCCATGACCCAGACCGTGCCGTCCTTGCGCAGCACGCGGCGCGCCTCGCCGAGCCAGGCGCGGGTGAAGGCGTCGTAGGCGGCGAGATCCGGAAAGCTGTCCCAGGCGTCGTCCACGCCGTCCACCAAGCTGTGGTCCGGCCGGCGCAAGCCGTTCTTGAGCTGGAGGTTGTAGGGCGGGTCGGCGAACACCGCATGCACGGAGGCGGGCGGCAGGCCGCGCATCAAGTCGATGCAGTCCCCGACCAGAACCTGGTCGAGGGGCAGAGCGAGCCCGGTCCCCAAAGAATACCACTCCCCGCTGATGCCCCCGGATGAATCATCGCGGCCCGCAACGGCCTGGTCAACCACAGGATGCGGCGATCGCCCGGTCCACCGGCCGGAAACCGCGGCGGTGGTGCGGGCAGGCGCCGTGCAGCGCCAGCGCCCGCCGGTGCCGCAGCGTGGGGTAACCGGCGTGGTCCGCGAAGCCGTAGGCCGGCCAGCGCGCCCCGAGCCGCGCCATGGCGCGGTCCCGGACGACCTTGGCCAGAATCGAGGCGGCGGCGATCGAGAGGGACAGCCCGTCGCCGCCGACCACGCACCGCACCGGGCAGGCGAGCGGCGGCGGCCGGTTGCCGTCCACCAGCGCCAGGGCCGGCGGGCGCGGCAGCCGCGCCACCGCCCGGGCCATGGCGAGGTGGGTGGCGCGCAGGATGTTCAGCCGCCCGATCTCGGCCGCCGAAGCGGCGCCGACGCCGATCTCGGCGCCCCCTGCCGAAGCCGCTTCGCGCAGCGCGAGCGCGGCCGCCTCCCGCGCCGGCGCGGTCAAGCGTTTGCTGTCGTCGAGCAGCGCGGCGAGCGCGGGCGGCACGCCGTCGGGAAAGACCACGGCTGCGGCCAGCACCGGCCCGGCCAGCGGCCCACGGCCGGCCTCGTCCACGCCGGCGACCCGGTCGCCCTTTCCGAAGCCGGTCTCGAACTCGAAGTGCGGTGTCATCCGGGCGTGCGTCGCGGCGCCTTGCTGCCTCGCCACCTTACCCGGCGGCGCTGAAAGCTTCCGGACGGAAGACCAAGCCCGGGTGTCGGCGAGCGGAATGTAGCTGCTCCGCCGATGCGGCGCGAGCGATTCGGCCGAGGGCGGCGGCTCCCGGCCGCGCCTCCGCTCTACGCCCGGAAGCCGAATGTCGGCGCGGGCAAGCGTTGCGGTTCCGCGGGCTGCGGCGCCAGCCAGGTCGGGCGCTCGCTCGAGGGCGGCCGCATGCGCGGCTGCGGCCACATGAAGGTCGGCAGCCCGTCAGAGGCGCTGACACCGGGGGAGGAGCCGGATGTGGCGCAGGCCGCCAGCGCCGGAAGCGCGGCGAGCACGGCCAAGGCCGTGGCGGATTGCGTCGCTGTGCGTGCCATGGCGGGCAGCTTAGCGGTTGCGCTGCGGCGCGGGAACGGCGGTGTGGATGAAAACGGTCCGGCGACGCCCACGGCCTTTCCTCCTCGCCGCCCGACCGCGGGCGGGCACGCCGCCGCCGGAGCCGAAGAGGAGCGAGGCCGGCAGGCATGGTGTCCGGGAGCCCCGGCCCTCGGGCCACCGGTCCCGGGACGGCGCCCGCATCATTGCGCCTTCCGCTTCGCCACCCTCACCTCCCCGAGCCCGTCGAGCCCCATGCCCAATGCGGTTTCGCGCTGCGTGCGCCGCCGCGCGGGCAGCAGCGGCTGGTTGGCGAAGAACTCGTCGCGCGGGAACATGTCGGTCAGCGCCGCCGGGGCGCGCGGCGTGTCCGGCGTCCAGATCTGCGGCGCGCCGTCCACCAGCCGCGCGAGGGAGCGGATCTCCGCGTTGCCGCGGCGCGCGTGGGCCAGCACCTCGGGCGAATCCAAGCGGTCCAGCAACTCGCCGTGGTCGAAGGCGATGGGCCGGTCGCTGCCCACGAGGATCTGGAAGGGCCAGAGCAGGAGCGTGTGCGGGAACACCGCGGCGAAGGTGTCCACCACGCGCGCGGTGGGCGCCCATTGCACGTAGAGCCCGCCGGGCTTCAGCCGGCCCCGCACCGTCCGCAGGAACTCGGCGCTGTAGAGCAGGCCGCTGTGCGACGACTCCGGCAGGATGGCGTCGGCCTCGATCACGTCCCACGCCTCGTCGCCGCGGGCGAGCGCCCGGCGGCCGTCGCCGTGCTCCACGCGCACGCGCGGGTCGGCGAGCAGGGCCGCGACCGCCCCGTCGGGCCGCGCCTCGGCGATCTGTTCGAGCGTGTCCAGCACCGGGCCGACCAGCTCCACCGCGCGCAGCTCGCGCGTTTGCGGCGACACCAGCGCACCCCACGGCGTGCCGCCGCTGCCCACGCCGATCGCCAGCACCCGTTCCGGCGCCGGGTGCAGCAGCGGGCCGAGCACGCCAAGCAGGACGTGGCCCTCCATGAAGGGCACCGAGCCTTGCCGGAAGCCCATGATGAAGAAGGAGCCGGGGCGCTGCCCGCCGGGCTGCGGCGCTTCGCGGTAGAAGGCGACGCCGGACCGGTCCTCGGCGCCGGCCACGAAGCCCCCTTCCGGCGGCTCGGCGTGCATCCGGCGCCAAAAGGCGGCGTTGCCGGGCAGCGCGACGGTCGAGAGCAGGCAACCGAGCGCGAGCGCGGCGGGCATCGGCGCCGGCCGGCGGCGCCGCGGCCGGGCCCGGTCGCCGCCGCCATCCGCCCGCCACCACCACGCGCCGAGCAGCAGCGCCAGGGTCAGCGCGGCCAGCAGCTTCAGCGTGCCCATGGTGCCCAGCAGGTGCAACGTGACGAGGCCGGTGCCGAGCGAGCCCGCCGCGTTGCCGGCGATGTTGGCGAGCTGCACCCAGCCCACCCGCGCGCCCACGCTCGCCAGGTCCCGCTGCACCGCCTTTTGCGCGAAGGCGAAGGTCATGCCGATCAGGAAGGCCGGCGGGCCGACCACCAGCACGGCCAAGGCCACGGTCGTGCCCATCGCCTCCGCGGAGAAGCGGCTGTTGTCTACGCCCATCAGGGATGCCAGCGGCGGGTGCGGCAGCGCCAGCCACAGGGCGCCCACCAGCGCCGCCGCCAGCACGAAGCCCCCGCCCTGGGCGGCGAAGAAGGCCGGCCGCGGGTCGTCCATCCGGCGGACCATGCGGGCACCCCATGCCATGCCGGCGCCGTCGGCGAGCAGGAACACGCCGAGCACCGTGGGGAACAGGTAGGCGTGGAATTGCCCGACCTGCCCCATCAGCCGCACCCACACGATCTCCAGCGCCACGATCACGTAGCCGGACAGGAACACCAGCCCGCACCACAGCGGCAGGCCGCCGAAGGGCGCCGGCGCCGAGGCTCCGGCCGCGGCGGCCTTGGCGTGCCCAGTGGCGGCGGCGGCGGACGCCGCGCCCTGGAGTCCGGGCAGCAGAGTCAGGGCCAGCGCCGCCGCCGCGAGTTCAAGCGCCGCGGCGAGCGCCAGCGCGGCCTCGAAGCCGATGTTGCCGAGCACCAACCACCCCCCGAGCAGCGCGCCGAGGCCGGCGCCCAGGGTGTTCAGCCCGTA
The DNA here is from genome assembly GCF_039523795.1 of Craurococcus roseus. Taxonomy (NCBI): domain Bacteria; kingdom Pseudomonadati; phylum Pseudomonadota; class Alphaproteobacteria; order Acetobacterales; family Acetobacteraceae; genus Craurococcus; species Craurococcus roseus. The sequence continues at coordinate 41,208 of NZ_BAAAFZ010000125.1, forward strand.
GAGCCGGCCGATGCGCTCGGCCACCGTGTCGAGCGAGGTGGCGACGGCGCGCGAGAGCAGCGGCAAGGACGCGCCCATGAGCGTGGTCGGCACCGCCAAGCCGGCGAAGCAGAGCGCGAACACCGCCAGCGGCGCGTCCACCCGCCCGGCCATGGACAGGGCCAGCCAGTCGTAGAGGAAGGGCTTGGACACCACGGCGCAGAGGGCGACGCCGGCCTCGCACAAGGCGAAGCCCACCAGCGCCCGGGCCGGCGCCAAGCGGTCCGCCGCCCGGGCGCCGAGGATGGAGCCGAGGCCCAGGCCGGCGAGGAAGGCGCCCACCACCAGGGCGGCGCTGATCGTGTCGGACCCGGCGAAGATGCCGAGCATGCGCTGCCAGACGATCTGGCAAAGCAAGGCCGCGAAGCCCGAGCAGAAGAACGCCAACCCCAAACGCGGCATGCGCGAAGACCCTTCGTGCAACCCAACCAGCAGGTTTTGCACGAAGGTTCGGCTCGAGGAAAGGCGCAAATTGCTCGCGGAGTCTCGCGAAAAGCGTCACTCCCGCCGCAGGATCTTGTCCACCAAAAGGTTGGCCCAGGGCTTGGACCGGAAGGACGCCCGCAACGCGGCCTCGTCGTAGTCGTCGCGCACCCAATCCAAGAAGGGCGTCCCGTCGCGCCGGTGCGCCTCGGCATAGAGGCGGAAGAACGCGTCCAGGACACCGGTGCGCCCTTGCCGCACGTGGCCGTACCGAAAGGAGAGCTGCGCCATCGCCTCCTCCGGCGGGCGGCCTTGGAGCAGCAGCCAGATGCCGGCGGCGAGGCCGGTGCGGTCGGCGCCGGACTTGCAGTGGATCAGCGCCGGCTCCTCCATCGTGCGGTAGATCTCGGCCAAGCGGAGTACGCGGTCGCGGTGCGGCGCGCCGCGGCTCTCGAAGGGCGCGTCCACGTGGGCGAGGCCGAGCGCCGCCGCCTCCGCCCGGCCGAGGCGGTCGGAGCCGCAGTCGGCGCGCTCGCCGCGCAGGTTGATGACGGTGCGCAAGCCGAAGCGCCGTGCCGCGTGGCGCAGTTGCCAGGGCAGCGGGTGGTTGGAGCGGTAAAGGCGCCCCTCCTCCACGGCCGCCCAGTTGCGCCAGCCGAGGCGCAGGGCGGCGTGGTCCACGAAGAGGCTGTTGACCCAGTGCCGGCGGCGCGACGGCCGCGGGCCGGCGGCGGCCCCGGGCGGCGCGGCGGGCGAAGGCATGCGCGGCGTTATGGGGTGCGGCACGCGCGCGCGCCAGCGGGAACGGCCCTCGGCGGCGGCGCGTTCGGGATCGGTCACGGGAAGGGGAATCAGCCATGTCGAAGGCGCACATGCCGCCGGTGCCACCGGCCAACCGCAGCGACAAGGGGCCGGGCGGCGACGACCGGGTGGACCCGGCGGCGGCGCAGAACGCGGAAGCCCGCGGCGGCGGCAAGGACGGCAACACCGCCGAGCAGGGCCGCGCGGGCAACTCGGCGCAGAACACCACCCACCAGGGCCACCAGCAGGACCGCTGAGCATGTCGAAGCAGCGCTCGACCGAGAAGAACAACGACAACGACGGCGGCGGGCCGGGGAGCAGCCACCAGGGCGGTTCGCACGGCCACGCCCACAGCCCGCGCGACGACCAGGGGCCGAACCCGAACGAGCCGACCAACACCACCCGGTCGCGCGTTTCGGGCGGGGGCGGGGAGCGGGACCGGCACCACACGCGCGATCCGGACAAAAAGGGCTAGGTCCGCGAAGGGCGCGGGGCGCTGCGGCGCCCCGCCGTTTCTTTGCCGCCCTGCTTCCTTGCGGTCTCGCCCGCCGCCTTCGGACAAAAGGCGCGGTCCGGACGTCGGCGGGCGCATCGCGGCATTTTTTGGCCCCCCCGAAGCGAGCATGGTGGCGCGCAACGGACGCGTCCGGCCGTCGTTGTGTCCCCGGCACACGGGGAGGCCGCCATGCCTGACGCAACCGAGGACAAAGGCGTCGCCATGAACGAGACGGAGCGGCTCATCGCCTCCGACAAGGTGGAGGGCACGGCGGTCTACAACCGCGCGGGCGAAGCGATCGGCTCCGTCTACACCCTCATGATCGACAAGCGCTCCGGCCAAGTGGAGTATGCAGTGGTGGGCTTCGGCGGCTTCCTCGGCATCCGCGAGCGCTACTACCCGCTGCCCTGGAAGGCGCTGGACTACGACCCGCGCGTGGGCGGCTACGTGGCGGAGGTGACGCGCGAGCGGTTGGAGCACGCGCCCTCCTACGCCAGCGACGAAGCGCCTTGGGACAACCCGGGCTACGGGCGCAGCATCTACGACTACTACGGGATGACCTACCCTTACGCCGGGATCTGAAAGCCCGGGCGGCGGGCTTGCGCCCGTCCGCGGCGCCCGATAACGCGCCGCCATGGCGGTCCGCGCCCTCCTGCTCGTCGGCGTCGCCGCGCTCGCGCTGCCGTCCTGCGCCTCCCCGTCCGCGCGCCCGGCCCGGGGGGAGGCGCGCGCCGCGCCCGCTCCGGTGCCCACGCCCACCGGCGCCGACCAGGGCGCCTCCCGGCCACGGCCGGACGGGGCACGGGAGGCCCCCGACGCCGCCGAGGGGCAGACGGGCGGCGGCGGCCACGGGCCGCGGCTCCGAACCGAACCCGGGAACGTCTGGGCGGACCTGGACGGGTGGTACGCGCCGCGCAAACCGGTCCCGCGTCCGTCCGCCGCCGCGCGCGACCGGGCGGCCGCCGGGCAGGGCGGCGGAGGGCCCGTTCCCGGCGCCCCGCCGCTGGCGGGCGAGGAGGGCGACTTCTGGGCCGGCGCGCGCGACCGCCGCTAGACCGCGGTCGCCCTGAGTGGAAACACCCAGGGCGCGGATCGCCGGTCCAGCAAACCCTGGACACGGGTCGGCCTGACCACGGTCAGGCTGAAACGGGTCCAGGTTGCGCGGTGCCGGGATGCCGCGGCGTCGGGCCGTACCGGACCGCTCAACGCCCGCGTCGCTCGAACGCGGACACCCGCCAACGGGCCTGTCGAGGGTGGCGGCGTCCCCGCCGCGGCCCGCCCTCCCCTACTCGATCCGCGCGCCGGTGAGCTGCACCAGGTCGCGCCAGCGCGGGCGCTCCTTGGCCGCGTGGGCGGCGGCGTCCTCCGGCGTGGACCAGAGCACCTTGGCGCCGACCTGCTGGAAGCGTTGCTGCACGGACGGCTCCGCCGCGACCTGCTTGATGGCGGCGTTGAGGCGGTCCACGACCGGGCGCGGCACGCCGGCCGGGAAGGCCAGGGTGCACCAGGAGGTGACGACGAAGTCCGGCATCCCGGCTTCCGCCATGGTCGGCACGTTCGGCAGCGTCGGCCAACGCTCGGCGCTGGTGACGGCGAGGCCGCGCAGGCGGCCTTCCTGGATCACGGGCAGGTAGGAGGCGAGGTTGTCGAGGGCGAAGTTCAGGTCGCCCGAGAGCAGCGTCGGGATCACCTGCGCGGCGCCGCGGTAGGGCACGTGCGAGGCCTCGAAGCCGGCGCGCTGCGAGAGGAGGGCGCCCGAGAGGTGCGCGGTGGTGGTGACGCCCGGCGAGCCGTAGGTGATGCCGCCGCGCTTCGCCTTGGCCCAGGCGATGAAGCCCTTCAGGTCCTCCACGGGCACGAACTGGGGCGCCACCACGGCGACGTTGGGCATCTCCCAAGTGAGGGCGACGGGGATGAGGTCGCGCTCCGGGTCGTGGCCCATGCTCTTGTAGGCGAACTGGTTGATGCAGAGGTTGGCGATGGTGGCCGGGCCGAGGGTGTAGCCGTCGGGCGCCGACTTCGCGAGCGCGTCCATGCCGATGTTGCCGGAGGCGCCGGGGCGGTTCTCCACCACGAAGGGCTGGCCGAGCCGCTGGGAGAGCTGCTCGCACATCAAGCGGGTCAACACATCGGTCGAGCCGCCGGGCGGCCAGGGGACCAGGACGCGGACCGGGCGGTCGGGCCAGGAGGCGACGGATTGGGCGAAGGCGGGGCGGACAAACGCCGCCGCGGCGGAGGCGAAGGCGGCGACGTTGGACAGGACGCGGCGGCGGAGCATGGGCGGCGTTTCCTCCGGCCGGCTCCCCGCCGGCTCTCGTGCGCGGCAGCATGGTGCGCGCGGCCGTGCACGGCAACGCAGGCCGCCGATCGGCGGCGCGGCCGGGGGGCGCGGCGCGCGCGGAAGCGGCCCGCCGGTGCCGAGCCTGCCGCGCCTATCGCCCGGGCAGCGGCGCCGCGGCGTCCGCCCCGGTGAAGGTGAGCTCGGCGACGGTTGCGACCAGCCGCCCCGCGTCGAAGGGCTTTTCCAGCACCGGCGCGCGCCCGTATCCGCCCGTGTCGTGGTTCACGCCGTAGCCGGTGGCGAACAGGAACGGCACGCCGAGCGCGGCCAATCGATCGGCCAGCGGCGCCACGTGCTGCCCGCCGAGGTTGATGTCGAGCACCGCGGCGCTGATCCCGCCGTCCGAGACCGCCGCCTCAACCAGTTGCAGCGCGTTCTCGACCGACGGGACGGGACCAAGGATCTCGGCGCGGGCGTCGCGCAGCTCGTCCTCCATCAGCATGGACACCAGCGCCTCGTCCTCGACCACGAGGACGCGCTTGCTGGCGAGTTTGTCCCGGCAGTCGGGAAGGCCGTCCCCCAGGTACGCCATGGCCGGAGACGGCGGGAACAGGCGGTCCACGGCGGACAGCATCGCCCGGATGGTGGCCGCCCGCTCGGCGGGCGGCCGGCGAGCCGGTGCGGCCCGGTGGCCAGCGCCAGCAGCGCCGAGCGCGCCGCTTCCCGGGCCGCGCCCAGGGCCAAGTGCGGCAGGCCCCGCTCCAGAGCGGAAGCCACGATGTCGGCCGCGGCCGCGACACGGCCGCGTCGGTCCTCAAGCATGTCCGGATGCAACTCCACAGGACGCGCCCTCCCGTCCGGGCTTCGTCCGGGGCGTAGCCGGTTCGCCGGCGCCCGACTGTTCGGTTCCGAACAGCTGGCAGAAAAAAACAGCGCCTATCCGGGCGGCGACTCGCCGCCGAGCAGGCGGGCGAACTCGCGCCGCACGGCGTGGTAGCACTCGCAACTGGCCGCTTCGAGGCCGTGCCGGTCGGTGATGGCCATCCGGCCGCGGGCGTACTGGATGAGGCCGGCCTTTTGCAGCGCCCCGGCCGCCACCGAAAGGCCGGGGCGGCGCACGCCCAGCATCAGGGACAGGAAGTCGTGCGTCATGGGGAACTCGTCGCCGTCCGCGCGGTCGTGGGCGGTGAGCAACCAGCGGGCGAGGCGCTGCTCGACAACATGGAAGGCGTTGCACGCTGCGGTCAGGCTCACCTGAGTGTTGAAGGCCAGGGCGTAGCGCAGCAGCAGCGCCCGCAGCGCCGCGCTCCCCCCCATCCCGTCGCGGAGCGCCGCCGCGTCCATCCGGAGCGCGGTGCCCTCCTGCTGCACCCTGGCCTCGGTGAGCGAACGGTCGTCGCCGAACACCAGCGGCAGGCCGACCAGCCCCTCCCGGCCGACGATGCCGACCTCGACCTGCTCGCCGTCTTCCAGGGCGGCCAGCAGGGACACCATTCCGGTTTCGGGGAACAGCACGGCGTCCACCTCGCTGCCCGCTGGGGTGAGGGTCCCGTCGAAGGGGAGTTCGACCGGCCGCAACATGGGGCGCAACCGCGCCAAGTCCCCGGGCGGCAGCGCCGCGAGCAGGCCGTTGCGGACGGAGGCTCGGTGCTGGTGCTGGTCCAAAGAGGCCACTGGGCGGCTACTCGCACGGGATGTGGCGGGAGCGCTGGCCTCTCTCAGCCGCCCGCGGCCGGGATCCGTGCGGACGATGGATCTGAAATTGGGCCGCAGCGCGGCGTTTCCAAGCCTGAAGGACGTGGACGCCGGCGCGCGGCGTGCCCGATGCGCCCGGCGGCCGCCGAAACGGACCGCGCCGCGCGTTCTACGCGGGCTGCGTCCGATTTCGAACGCACCGGCACTTGCCCCATGCGCTGGGCAGGCGCGGCATCGCGGCCGTGGCGCAAACCACAGGGACCCCCTTCAATGGATCGACGGGCGCAGCGCGGAGGCGCGGCGGGCGCAAGACATGGCGTTCGACCGCCTTCTGCTGTCGCTCGGCGAGATCGGCGACGCCGCGTTCCACCTCGTCGAGAAGGAGATGGACCTGCTGGAACTCGCCGCCGCTCCGCGCCAGCGGTGGGGCGGGGCGACGTAGAGAAGCCATAAGGCGCCCGTTCGCGCCGCGATCATCGCCGCCCCAGACCGCTCCCCGCCGCGCGGCCGAAGGCCGCCCCGCGTCAGGCGAAAAGGATGCCGAAGGAGGCCGGGTCCTCGTTCATGATGTTCGGCGCGGTGTTCGCCTTGTGCTCCGCGCTCTCGGAGAAGCCGAGCACCACGTCCGCGCGCGTCGCGCCCCCGCCTAGGGCGCCGGTCCAAGCGGACAGGCCCCCGGTCTCGGGTTCCCTGTGCAAGGTGTTCCGGTAGAGCGCCGAGACGAAACCCGCGTCGTCGAGGGCGCCGTAGCGGGACTGGAATTCGGCACTCGCCGCGAAGCTGCCGGCGACCGCCCGGAGGCTCGAACCGCCGGCTTCGATGGCCTCGCGCCAGTTCGCCAGCCCGCCGATGTCGGGCAGACGGCCGAGCACGGCGTCATAGAGCCGGGCGACCTGTGCCGCCGTTTCCGACACGTCCCAGATGCCGTTGGCCACGGTGGAAGCGGTGTTCGCCTTGTTTTCGGGGCTTTCGGAAAAGCCGGCCAGCGCCTGCGCGCGCTCCATGCCTCCCCGGAGGGCGCCGATCCAGTAGTCGTACCCGCCCTGGTCCGGGGCCCGGCCGAGCACGTTTTGGTAGAGGCGGGTCACGACGGCGCCGTCCGACAGGTCCGGTCCCATGCGGGACGCGAACTCGGCGCTGCCGAGGAATCCCTGGGCCAAGTCGCGGAGCGGCGCGCCGGTTTCCAGCGCGTCGATCCAAGCGTTCAGCCCGCCCTGGTCCGGCGCGCGCCCGAGCGCCGCTTGGTAGAGCCGCACCACCTGCGCGGCCGCGTGCGACGGGTCGAACACCAGCCGGCCGTCGGCGAAGCGCACCTCCTCGATCCCGGCGAGGGTTTCGGTGTGCCAGCGGTGGCGCACGAGGATCTCGCCGTCGGCTTGCGGTTCGACGACAGCGCTCCGGCGCCCGATGCTCGGCGCTTCGAACGCGTCGCGGCCGGGCCCGCCCTCGAAACGCTGGCTGGGCGCGCCGTCGCGCAGGACGTCGTTCCCGGCGGTGCCGTAGACGGTCGAGTCCGCATCCACGGTGTCCACGTCCTCGTAGACCTCGATGGACGCGTAGGGATTGTATATCGGGTGCGTCCAGGACGCGTCGATGTAGTGGTCGCCCGTGTACGTGGCGCGATACTCGAGGATCGCGTCCGTGCCGGGGTCGATGCCGAGGATGTTGGTGTCCCAGGCGAGGGCCTGTCCGTCCAAGTCGTGCAGGGCGAGCGTGCCCGGGTCGCGGTCGCTCATCGAGAAGAAGTAGTAGGTCGCGCCGCCGGTGAGCTTCGCCACGAAGGTGTCACGGCTGGTGGCGAAGAGGTCCGCGGTGGCGAAGTAAGCGGCGTTGTCCCAACCGACCGGGGCGCCCTCCGGGTAGCTCGTCAGCGTCAGGCGCCGCAGGGAGCCGGGTTCGGGCACGTACAACGGGGCAGGCGGCATGCGGGCCTCGGTTCCTAACAGGCGCCGAGGTAGCACAATATTTTGCGATATCGCAACTAAAACGCGTCCCGGCGCTCGGCCGTCAGCAGTCCAGCACGACGTTGCCGATGTGCTTGCCTTCCTGCACCGCCTGCTGCGCCCGCGCGCATTCGGCCAGCGGCGCCCGCGCGGCCACGGCGTGCCGCACCAGGCCGCGCTCCAGCCAGCCGTTGAGCGCGCCGAGGGCGGTGGCGCGCTGCGCCGCGTCCAGCTCGTAGACGATGAAGAAGCGGAAGGCGATGCCCTTCAGGATGGCGGGGCCGAAGGCGATCTGCGCGACGGCGGCGTTGGAGCCGTAGACCGCGACGAGGCCGCCGGGCGCGAGCAGCGCCGGCAGGACGGCGTCGTTGCCGGCGATGTCCACCTCCACCACGCGGTCCACGCCGCGGCCGCCGGTGAGCGCCCCCACGCGCTCCGCCACGTCCTGCCGCTTGTAGTCTATCGTGGCGTCGGCGCCGGCCGACAGGGCGTGCGCCGCCTTCTCCTCCGAGCTGACGGTGGCGAGCACCTGCGCGGCGCCGAGCAGGCGCGCGAACTGCACGGCGTAGTGGCCGACGGAGCCGGCGCCGCCCGCGACCAGCACGCGCCGGCCGGACACGCCGCCGTCGGTCAGCACCGCGTGGAGCGCCGTGAGCGCGGGGATGCCGAGGCAGGCGCCCTCGTCGAAGCCGGTGTTGTCCGGCAGGCGCACGGCCTGGGCGGAGGGCAACGCGATGTACTCGGCGGCGGTGCCGAAGGCGCGCTTCCATTGGCCGTTCCAGATCCACACGCGCTCGCCGACGCGGGCCTTGTCCACGCCCTCGCCCACCGCCTCCACGATGCCGGCGCCGTCGCTGTGCGGCACGATGCGGGGGAAGCCCATCGGGCGGCCGGTGGTGCCGCTGCGGCTCTTCCAGTCGGAGGGGTTCACGCCGGAGGTGGCGAGGCGCACCAGCACCTCGCCCGGCCCCGGCTTGGGTGTCGGCAGCTCGCCGAAGGTCAGCACCTCGGGGCCGCCGGTGCGATCGTACCAGACTGCCTTCATCGCTTTCCCCTCCGGATCAGGGCCAGGCCGCTTCGGGCGGCAGGCTCATCAGAATCGCCTCGACGTTGCCGCCGGTCTTGAGGCCGAACAGCGTGCCGCGGTCGTAGAGCAGGTTGAATTCCACGTAGCGGCCGCGGCGGACCAGTTGGCGCCGGCGCTCGTCGTCCGTCCAGGGCTCGCGCATCCGGCCGCGGACGATGGCGGGGTAGGCTTCGAGGAAGGCGAGGCCGACGTCGCGCGTGAAGGCGAAATCGGCCTCCGCGCCGTGCCCCGGCGTGCGGTCGCCGAGCCAGTCGTAGAAGATGCCGCCGAGGCCGCGCGGCTCTACCCGGTGCGGCAGGAAGAAGTACTCGTCGCACCACCGCTTGAAGCGCTCGTAGTACGTCGGGTCGTGGCGGTCGCAGGCGGCGCGGAAAGCGGCGTGGAAGCGCTCCGCGTCGGCGCGGGCCTCGGGCGAGTCGGGGAACATCGGGGTGATGTCGCCGCCGCCGCCGAACCAGGCGCGGGTGGTGGAGATGAAGCGGGTGTTCATGTGCACGGCCGGCACGCGCGGGCTGCGCATGTGGGCGACGAGGGAGATGCCGGTGGCGAAGAAGCGCGGGTCGGCTTCGGCGCCGGGGATCTGGGCGCGGAACTCGGGCGAGAACTCGCCGTGCACGGTGGAGACGTTGACGCCCACCTTCTCGAACACGCGGCCGCCGCGCATGAGGCCCATCACGCCGCCCCCGCCGCTTACACCGCCGCCTTGGCCGGCTTCGGCCGGCCGCGTCCAGGGCGTGCGCTCGAAGCGCCCGGCCGGCAGCCCGGCGTGGGGGCCGGCGTCCGCCTCGTCCTCGATCGCTTCGAAGGCGGCGCAGATCCGGTCGCGCAGCGTTTCGAACCAAGCGCGGGCCGGGGCGGCCAAGGGATGGTCCATCGGGTGCGCGGCGGGTCCGGTCACGGCGTTCTCCTGCGGGCTGGAGTGACGCGGGTTATCGGCGGTTCCGCCGGATTGCCACCCTCCGTTCCCGCACCTTATATGCGGTGCGGCGCGGCAGGGACCTTCCCCGCCGCCGCGGTTTTCGCATCGGCGCGGGCCCGTCCTTGCCAAATGGGCCGGGCGCCGCCGGGGAGCAGGGACGACAGAACGCATGGCCGACACCTTGGCGCAGCACGGGGCACCCCAGGTCCCCGAACACGGCCCCGCCACGGACCCGGACGGCGGCGGCGGGACGCGGCGGGACTTCCTGACGCTGACCACGGCCGCCTTCACCGTCGTCGGCCTGGGCGCGGCGGCGGTGCCCTTCATCGCGTCCATGAACCCGTCGCGCGACGTGCTGGCGCTGGCGAGCACGGAGGTGGACCTGTCGCCCATCGCCGTCGGCTCGGCCGTCACGATCATGTGGCGCGGCAAGCCGGTCTTCGTGCGGCACCGCACGGCGGAGGAGATCCAGGCGGCCCGCTCCGTCCCGATCTCGCAACTGCCCGACCCGGCGCCGGACCAGGCGCGCGTCATCAAGGACGAGTGGCTGGTGCTGCTCGGCGTCTGCACGCACCTCGGTTGCGTGCCGCTGGGGCAGAAGCCCAGCGACAGCAAGGGCAACTTCGGCGGCTGGTTCTGCCCCTGCCACGGCAGCCATTACGACACCTCCGGCCGCATCCGGCAGGGGCCGGCGCCGGCCAACCTTGAGGTTCCGGAGTACGTCTTCACCTCAGACACGCAGATCCGCATCGGCTGAGGCCTCGGGCCCGCCGGACGTTTCAGGAGCGCCTCCATGGCCATCGGCCTGCACGAAAGCGAGTTCAAGAACCCGGTCATTCGCTGGGTGGACGCTCGCCTGCCCATCTTCACCATGATGCAGAAGGAGTACGGGACGTTCCCGACGCCCCGCAACTTCAACTACTTCTGGAACTTCGGCGGGTTGGCGCTGGTCAACCTGACCATCATGATCGCCACGGGCATTTTCCTGGCGATGAACTACACGGCGCACGTGACCTACGCGTTCGACTCGGTCGAGCGCATCATGCGCGACGTGAATTACGGCTGGCTGCTGCGCTACATCCACTCCAACGGCGCCAGCATGTTCTTCATCGTGGTCTACATCCACATCTGGCGGGCGCTCTACTACGGCTCCTACAAGGCGCCGCGCGAGCTGCTGTTCATGCTGGGCGTGGTGATCTTCCTGCTGATGATGGCCACCGCCTTCCTCGGCTACGTGCTGCCTTGGGGCCAGATGTCCTTCTGGGGCGCCACCGTCATCACCAACCTGTTCAGCGCCATACCGCTGGTCGGCGAGAGCATAGTGACGTGGCTCTGGGGCGGGTTCAGCGTGGACAACCCGACGCTCAACCGCTTCTACAGCCTGCACTACCTGCTGCCCTTCGTGACCTTCGGCGTGGTGTTCCTGCACATCGCGGCGCTGCACATCACGGGCTCGAACAACCCGCTCGGCATCGACCCGAAGGGGCCGCAGGACACGCTGCCCTTCCACCCGTACTACACGGCCAAGGACAGCGTCGGCCTCGTCGTCTACTTCATCGTCTTCGCGGCGCTGGTGTTCTTCGCGCCGAACCTGCTCGGGCACCCGGACAACTACATCCCGGCCAACCCGCTGGTGACGCCGCCGCACATCGTGCCGGAATGGTACTTCCTGCCCTTCTACGCGATCTTGCGCGCGGTGCCGGACAAGCTCGGCGGCGTGGCGCTGATGGGCGGATCGATCATGATCCTGTTCATCCTGCCCTGGCTCGACACCAGCCCGGTGCGGTCCATGCGTTTCCGCCCCGTGGCGCGGATCTGCCTGCTGCTGTGGCTCGTGTCCTTCTTCGTGCTGATGTACTGCGGCGCGAAGCCGCCGGAGGAGCCCTACGTCACGATCGCCCGGCTCGCCACGCTTTACTACTTCGCCTACTTCCTGGTGATCCTGCCCTTCCTGGGCGCCAAGGAGCGCGGCCTGCCGCTGCCGACCAGCATATCCATGCCGGTGCTGCGGGGGGCCGGCGGCGGACCGTTGCCGGCGGGCGCGACCGCCAAGCCGATGGAGAAGGCGTGATGGCTCTGCGCTCTCGCTTGCGGGCGGCCCTGCTGGCCGGCGGGCTCGCGCTCGCCGGCGGCGCCGGCCCGGCCTTGGCGGCCGGGGAGGCCCTGCCCCCGCCCGACACCAACTTCTCCTTCGACGGGCTGTTCGGCACCTTCGACCGCGCCTCGGCGCAGCGCGGCTTCCAGGTCTACAAGGAGGTCTGCTCCAACTGCCATTCGATGCGGCTGCTCTACTACCGCAACCTGCGGGAACTGGGCCTGTCGGACGCCGAGGTGCGGGCCATCGCCGCGACGGTGCAGGTGAACGACGGACCCAACGACGAAGGGCAGATGTTCGAGCGTCCGGGGCGGCCCTCCGACCGCTTCCGCAGCCCCTTCACCAACGAGAACGCGGCGCGAGCGGCGAACAACGGGGCTTACCCGCCGGACCTGTCCGTCATCACCAAGGCGCGGGAGCACGGGGCGGACTACATCCACGCGTTGCTCACCGGCTACTCGGACCCTCCCGAAGACTTCCACCTCATGGAGGGGATGAACTACAACAAGTACTTCGCCGGCCGGCAGATCGCCATGGCACCGCCGATCGCGGGCGAAGGGCAGGTCGAGTACAAGGACGGGACCGCCGCCACCGTCGAGCAGATGTCGAAGGACGTGACCACCTTCCTCGCCTGGGCGGCCGAGCCGGAGTTGGAGCAGCGCAAGCAGATGGGTGTCAGGATCATCCTGTTCCTGACCATCCTCGGCGGGTTGGTCTACGCGGTGAAGCGCAAGATCTGGTCCGACGTGCATTGACCGCGGCGCGCGCTGCCGCGGCGCAGTCCGGGACGATGCGGAGGGCCGCCCCAGGGCGGCCCTTTCCGTGTCCGCCCCTCCTCACGCGCCGCCGAGCCGGTCCTCGACGTAGAGCCGCTGCACCGCGACCTTGAGCACCGCGACCAAGGGTGTCGCCAACGCCACGCCCAGGGCGCCGAACAGGGTGCCGAACACCGCGACGGCGGCCAGCGTCAGCACCGGCGGCAGGTCCACCGCGCGCCGCTGGATCAAGGGCGCGAGCACGTACCCCTCGATCGTCTGTATGACGACGTGCACACCCAGCGCCCAGAGCACCATGGTCGTCCCCTGCGCCATGGCGGCGAGGCCGATTGGGACGGCACCGATGACGGGTCCCAGGTAGGGGATGAAGTTCACCAAGCCTGCCTGCAAGCCGAGCAGGAGGGCGCCCGGCATGCCGATCAGCGCCAGCCCGAGCCACATGCTGAGCGCGATCAGAACCACGGCTACCAGTTGCCCGACCAGCCACCAGCGCAGGACGGCGGCCATCTCGTCGAGGACTTCGCCCACGCGCTGACGGCGGCCGCGCGGCAGCAGGGCCAAGACGCCGCGCCGGTAGATGCCGGGGTCGGCGGCGGCGAACAGGCCGACGAACACCACCACGATGGCGTTGCCCAGCAGGCCGGAAGCCAGGCTGAAGGCCGAGTAGGCGGTGCCGAACAGCGTGCTCGGGTCGGGGAGGAGAACCTGGGCGAGCGTGCGCTGCTGCCCATCGGCCCCTTGCGGCGGCGTTACGCCCATGTCCCTGAGTTCGCCGCGCAGCGCCCGCAACTGCTCGCCGATCACGGCGACGAGGCCGTCCGCCTGCGCGACCAGGTTGTACCCGCCCCAGACGGCGAGCGCCGCCGCCGCAAGCGTCAGCAGCGTGCACACGACGGCCAGCCGCCATCCGCGCCCGACCGGGAGCACGTAGGCCAAGCCGCGCGTCGCCGCGTCGAGGAGGCCCGCGAACAGCAGACCGGCGAAGAGCAGGAGCAGGGTGCCCGCGGTCTGCCACGCCAAGAAGAGGCCGGCGCCGGCCGCGAGGGCGACCAGCGCCTGGGCGGCGCCGCGCCGGAACGGGGTGTCCGTCACAGCCGAGGCGTCCTCCCGACGGCTTCGGGCGGCGGACGGTCCGCCGTTTCCGGGAACCCCGTTCCGGCGGGCCCCATGATCAGCGGCGCGCCGTAGCCCCCGCGTCGAGGCCGGGCGGCGGCAGCGCGGTGCCGCGCTCCACGTCGCTCCGGGCGGTGGGCGGCGGGGCCGCGCCGCAGGCGCCGGCGGCGAGGAGGGTCAGCAGCAAGGGGAGGGCGGCGCCTTTGGGCATGTGGGTCGTCATCCTCGTCGCTGCGGGGCGCGGCGCCCCGCCGGAGCGGTGGTCGGCGGGGTTGGCGGCCATGCGGTCCGCCCCGTAAACAACCGGGCCGGTCGTCGAGACAACTTCCTTCCTAGGCCGGCGTTCCGCCGCGCCGCGGTTCCCGGCGGCGGGCGTCCGCCCAGCCACACCCACCAGCGCCGGAGTCCCTCCGCCTTGCCCGACAGCATCGAACCCGTCCTCGGCCTCATCGGCGGCTCCGGCCTCTACGACATCGACGGGCTGGAGGACCGCGAATGGCGGCGCGTCCGCACGCCCTGGGGAGAGCCTTCGGACGAGTTGCTGTTCGGCCGCTTGGAAGGGGTGCGCTGCGTGTTCCTACCGCGGCACGGCCGGGGGCATCCAGCGCCGCCCTCGGCCTTGAACTACCGCGCCAACATCGACGCGTTGAAGCGGTCCGGCGTCACCGAAGTCATCTCCCTCTCCGCCGTCGGCTCGCTGCGAGAGGACCTGCCGCCCGGCCACTTCGTCATCGTGGACCAGTTCATCGACCGCACCTTCGCGCGGGAGAAGTCCTTCTTCGGCACGGGCTGCGTCGCGCACGTCTCGGTGGCGCACCCGGTCTGCCCGCGCCTGGGCGACGCGCTGGAGGAGGCCGCGCGCGGCCTCGGCCTGCCGGCCTCGCGGGGCGGCACCTACCTCGTGATGGAAGGGCCGCAATTCTCCACCCAGGCGGAGAGCGAGCTGTACCGGCAATGGGGATGCAGCGTGATCGGCATGACCAACATGCCGGAAGCCAAGCTCGCGCGGGAAGCGGAGCTTTGCTACGCGACGGTGGCCATGGTCACGGATTTCGACTGCTGGCACCCGGACCACGACCACGTCACGGTGGAGCAGGTCGTGAAGGTCCTGCTCGCCAACGCCGACCGCGCGCGGTCCCTCGTGCGGGCGGTGGTGCCGCGGCTGGGCGCGCGGCGCGGCCCCTGCCCCGCCGGCTGCGACCGGGCGCTCGACCACGCCATCATCACGGCGCCGGAGCGGCGCGACCCGGCCCTCCTGGCGAAGCTGGATGTTGTAGCCGGGCGGGTGCTAACGGGCTGAGCCGCTAACTAAATTTCCAACGAAGCGATTTCCTGTTCACGAAAATCTGAATATGGTGTTCCATCCTCCCGCGATCGTGATCACGAGCAGGGGATTAGATCTTGCCGGACACCAACCTCGAAACCCGCAACCTGCAACCCGGCCTGGACCAGGCCGCGTCGCACACGCGGGGGTCCGTCCTGCTGTTCGGCGACGAGGCCACGGCGCCGCTGTGGCTGTGGCTGGTCCTTGAGAACGATGAGATCGCGGCGCTGGAAGACGCGCTGCTGGAGCATCTGCGGTCGCCGCTCTTCCCCGCCCGCGTGGGCGAGCGGGCGGTCCACCCCGGCGACGATGCGGGGCTGCTCGACTTCGCCGCTGCCTTCGCGCCCATAGCGGCCCGGTTCGCGCACGGGCGCGACCTGGTGGTGGCCGCGACCCGCATCGTGTGTGAACGCGGCGGGCCGCAGTGCCGGCAGGCGGCGCTGGCCTGCATCGAGGCGCTGCAACACCGCCAGCACGCCGAAGCGCGCAACCTGGCCGAGCCGGGCACGCCGGGGCGGCTGCGGCACTTCGTGTTGGCCTCGCGGCTCTGCGCCGACCTTTGGCTGCGCTTCGTCCCGTCCGTGGATAGCGGCCGGTCGCTCCCCTCGCGCTTGGCCGACGTGACCGAGACGCGGCCGACCTACCCGCAACCCGCCGCCCCGGCCGTCGCGCCGGCGGCGCCCCTCGACGGCACCGGCGTCACCGTGCTCCAGCCCTTCGAGCCGCCGAACGACCGCGCGGAGTGGCAGTCCTACCAACCCCTCGCCGCGCCGATGGCGCTGCGCCGGGTGCCGCGCGATGCCAGCCGCCGGCTGGCGGCCCTGGCCGACACGGCGCCCGCATTCGCCGCGCCTTTGTCCGAAATCCGCCGCACCCTAGCGCTCGCGGCCCATGCCGGGCGGCCCTCTCCCCGCTTGCGCCCGATCCTGCTGGTCGGCGCCCCGGGCATCGGCAAGACCTGGTTCGCGCGGCGCTTGGCGCAGGCGCTGGATCTGCCCTTCGCCGGGCTGAACCTGGGCGGCGCCACCGACAACCGCTGCTTGCAGGGCACGGCGCGCGGCTGGAGCGCGGCCACGCCGGCTTGGCCGATAGCCGAGATGGCGCGGCTCTCGGCGCCCAACCCGGTGCTGTTCCTCGACGAGGTCGAAAAGGCCGGCGGCCAGCGGGAGAACAACGGCCGCGCCCACGACACGCTGCTGGCGATGATAGAACCGGAAAGCGCGTCTGCGTGGTTCGACGAGTGCCTGCGCACCACCGCCGACCTGCGCAACGTGTTGTGGATCATGGCCGCGAACGAGACGCGCGGCATCCCGGCGCCGCTGCTTTCCCGCGTCTCCGTCCACCAGATCGAGCCGCCGCCGGCCAGCGCCTTCCCGACCGTGCTGGCGGGGCTCTTGGGCGGCATCGCCGGCGACATGGGCTGCGACATCGCCGACCTGCCGGCGCTGGAGCCGGAGACGCAGGACGCGCTGCGCCGCTCCTTCGCCCGCCACCGCAACCTGCGCCGGCTGCGCGCGTCGGTGGAGGAATGCCTCGGCGTGGCGGCCGAGGCCGTGCTTTCGGCGGCGAACTAGGGGGTCGCCGCGGACACCGCCGGGGTTGAAGCCGCGCCGCCGCGGGGGTCGCGGCGGCGCGGCTCCCCCGGCGGGGCGTCCTCCCTGCCGCCGTGGCGATCCGATTCGCGCCGGATCGCCGCCGCGAAGCCCCTCGGCGCGAGGACCCGATCACCCGATACCGGCCACCACCGTGCCCGACACCGGCCGAAGCCGGGAGCGGCGGCTCGCCTGCACGCAGGGGCCGCGCGAACCGCGACTTCCGAGGTCCGGCGGGCATCGCGGCGTCCCGACCCCGGCGAAACGCCCGGCCGCCGACCGCCGGTGACAGACCGGGCGGCAGCGGGCTAGCCTCGGCCGCGACGGACGGGGCTGCCGGGAACGGCCGGACTTGCGGGTCGCGGCCCGATCCTGCCGCCGCACGATGTTTGCCAAGCGTCCGTCTGCCCTAGCGTGTGTTCCCAACGAGAAACATCGGCGGGGGGTGGATTCATGTCCCAGACGACGCTCGACAAGGCACCGGCGGACGGCGGCGCGGCCGTCCGGAAACTCGACGCGCTCATCATCGGCGCGGGCGTGGCGGGCCTCTACCAGTTGCACCAGCTCCGCGGGCAAGGGCTCGACGTCCGCGCCTACGACACGGCTTCGAACGTCGGCGGCACGTGGTACTGGAACCGGTACCCGGGCGCCAAGTTCGACTCGGAGGCCTACATCTACCAGTACCTGTTCTCCGAGGACCTCTACAAAGGCTGGAGCTGGAGCGAGAAGTTCCCCGGCCAGCCCGAGATCGAGCGCTGGCTCAACTACGTCGCCGACCGGCTCGACCTGCGGAAGGACATCCAGTTCAACACGACGGTCACCGGCGCGCGCTTCGACGAGGCGACGAACCGCTGGACGGTGGAGACCGACACGGGCGAGACGATCGACACGCAATTCCTGGTGACGTGCGGCGGGATGCTGTCGGCGCCGCTCACCGACCTCTTCCCCGGGCAGGACACCTTCAAGGGGCGGCTCGTCCACACCGGCCGCTGGCCGAAGGAGGAGGTGGACCTCGCCGGCAAGCGCGTGGGCGTCGTCGGCGTCGGCGCGACCGGCATCCAGGTCATCCAGACCATCGCGGACCAGGTCGGGCACCTGAAGGTCTTCGTGCGGACGCCGCAGTACGTCGTCGCCATGAAGAGCCCGAAGTACGGCCCGGAGGAGGCCGCGGCCTACAAGGCGCGCTTCCAGGAGCTCAAGCGCACGCTCCCGAACACCTTCACCGGCTTCGAGTACGACTTCGTCCACAAATGGGCGGACCTGACGCCCGAAAAGCGGCGCGAGGTGATGGAGGAGATCTGGGAGGACGGCTCGCTCAAGCTGTGGCTGGCGTCCTTCGCCGAGATGTTCTTCGACCCGTCGGTGAACGAGGAGATCTCCGAGTTCGTGCGCGGGAAGATGCGAGCGCGGCTCAAGGACCCGAAGCTCATCGACCTGTTGATCCCCAAAGACTACGGGTTCGGCACGCACCGGGTGCCGCTCGAATCCGGCTACCTCGAAACCTACCTCCGCCCGAACGTCGAAGCCGTCAACGTGAGGGACAACCCGATCGCGCGCGTGGTGCCGGAGGGCGTCCAGACGGCGGACGGCACGGTCCACGAGCTCGACGTCATCATCCTGGCGACCGGCTTCGACGCCGGCACCGGCGCGCTGACCCGCATCGACATCCGCGGCCGCGGCGGGCGGTCGCTGAAGGAGGACTGGGGGCGAGACATCCGCACCACCATGGGCTTGCAGGTCCACGGCTACCCGAACCTGTTCACCACGGCGACGCCACTCGCCCCCTCGGCCGCGCTCTGCAACATGACCACTTGCCTCCAGCAACAGACCGAGTGGATCAGCGGCTGCATCCGTCACATGCGGGAGAACGGCCTCACGGTCTGCGAGCCGACCAAGGAGATGGAGGACGGCTGGGTGGCGCACCACGACGAAACCGCCAGCGCGAACCTGATCTCCAAGACGACCTCGTGGTACCTGGGGTCGAACGTCGCCGGGAAGCCGCGCCGGGTGCTGTCCTACACGGGCGGCGTCGGCGCCTACCGGAAGAAGTGCGCCGAGGTGGCCGAGGGCGGCTACCAGGGCTTCGCCATGCGCTGACCGCGCGAGGCAAGGCGGCGGAGCGCTGCCGCCGCCCCGCACCGAACAAACAACTGAACGACGGGAGGAACGACCATGGGCGCCGACTTCAAGGCAACGGCCGACAGCATCCTGGACGGGCTCGTCACATCGAACCCGCGCGTGCCCGGCGTGGTCGCAATAGCGACCGACCGGCACCGGAACATCTACGAGGGCGCCGCCGGCGTGCGCCGGCTCGACCGCCCCGACCCGATGACGGCCGACACGGTCTTCGCCATCTTCTCGACCACCAAGGCGATCACCGGCACGGCGGCGTTGCAGCTCGTCGAGGAGGGCAAGCTCGACCTCGACGCGCCGGCCAAGCGGTACGCGCCCGACATCGGCAAGCTCCAGGTCATCGACGGCTTCGACGAGAAGGGCGAGCCGAAGCTCCGCGCGCCGAAGCGCGACATCACGACCCGGATGCTGCTGCTCCACACCGCCGGCCTCGGCTACGACTTCTTCAGCGAGACCTACAACCGGCTCGCGCAGGAGAAGGGCCAGCCGAGCGTCGTCACCGCGTCCAAGGCGGCGCTGATGACGCCGTTGCTCTTCGATCCGGGCGAGAAGTGGGAGTACGGCTCCAACATCGACTGGTGCGGCCTCGTGGTGGAAGGGATCACGGGCAAGCGGCTGGGCGAGGTCTTCAAGAGCCGCATCTTCGAGCCGCTCGGCATGGCCGACACGGCCTTCGCCATGACGGGCGCGATGCGCCGCCGCGTCGCGGGGATGCACGCGCGGGGCGCCGACGGTTCCCTGGCGCCGATCGAGTTCGAGTTGCCCCCCGAGCCCGAGGTCCACATGGGCGGCCACGGCCTGTACGGGACGGTCGGGGACTACATGCGGTTCATCCGCATGTGGCTGAACGACGGGAACGGCGAGCACGGCCGCGTTCTCAAGGCCGAGACCGTGCGGATGGCCGAGAAGAACCACCTCGGTGACAAGAAGATCACGCCGTTGCCGGGCGTCATCAAGTCGCTGTCCAACGACGCCGATTTCTTCCCCGGCCTGCCGAAGTCGTGGTCCTTCACCTTCATGGTGAACGACGAGGCGGCGCCGACCGGGCGTCCGGCGGGCGCCCTCGGGTGGGCCGGGCTGGCGAACCTGTTCTACTGGATCGACCGGCAGAACGGCTTCGGCGGCTTCTGGGCGACGCAGATCCTGCCCTTCGGCGACCCGGTCTCGTTCTCCGGCTACATGGATTTCGAGACGGCGTTCTACGACGGCCTGCGGCAGCGGAAGGCCGGGTAGGCGCCGGGGCCGCGAACGGCGATTCGGGCTTGGCGCGGCGCGCCGGCGCGGCAGGATGGCGCCGACCAGCCGGAAGGGAGGCCGCGCCAGCCATGAGCCAGACCGAACCACGCCCCGCCGTCCGCCGCGTCGCCGTGGTCGGCGCCGGGACCATCGGCGCGTCCTGGACCGCGTGGTTCCTGAGCCGCGGGTTGGAGGTGGTGGCGAGCGATCCCTCGCCCGGCGCTCCGGACCTGATCCGGCGCATGGTCGAGGGCGCTTGGCCGATCCTCCAGGGGCTCGGCGCCACCGCCGACGCCGACCCTGCGCGCTGGCGGTTCGAGGCGGACCCGGTGGCGGCCGTCGCCGGGTGCGACTTCGTGCAGGAGAGCGCGCCGGAGCGGTACGAGGTGAAGCGGCCGCTGCTGCGCGCGATCACCGCCGCGCTGCCGCCGGAGGTGGTGGTGGCCTCGTCCTCCTCCGGGCTGCTGGCGAGCCGGTTGTCGGAAGAGTGCACGCATCCCGAGCGGGTGGTGATCGGCCACCCCTTCAACCCGCCGCACCTGATCCCGCTGGTGGAGGTGGTGGGCGGCGCCACCGCGAGCGCGGAGGCGGTGCGGGCGGCCGTGGCGTTCTACCGCGCGGTCGGCAAGCGCCCGATCACGCTGAACAAGGAGGTGCCGGGCCACCTCGCCAACCGGCTGCAAGCGGCGCTGTGGCGGGAGGCGGTCCACATGGTCGCCGAGGGCGTCGCCAGCGTGGCGGACGTGGACGCCGCCATCTCGGAGGGGCCGGGGCTGCGCTGGGCGTTGATGGGGCCGCACACCACGATGCACCTGGCGGGCGGCGAGGGCGGGATGGAAAGCTTCATGCGCCACCTTATGCCAGCGGTGACGAGTTGGTGGCCTTCGCTGGGCAATCCCGAGGTGACGCCGGAACTCCAGGCCAAGCTGATCGCCGGCGTCGCCGAAGCCAACGGCGGCGCCGGCACGCAGGAACTGGCGCGCCGGCGGGACGCGGCGCTGGCGCGGCTGCTGGCGGCGCGGGCGTCGTCGGCCGGCTAGATCCGGCCGGTCAGCGCCATGATGAGCAGGATCACCACGATCAGGCCGACGATGCCCGACGGGTAGTAGCCCCAGCCGGTGCTGTAAGGCCACGTCGGCAGGACGGCGAGCAGCACCACGACCAGCAGCACGACGAGCACGAGCGAGTTCATGGACACCCTCCCTGGCGGGACGCCGATACGAACATAGAACGTGCGCCCGGCGGTCCGGTTGCCGTGAGGGGCCTGGCTAACCCAGGAATTCCGGCGACACGAGGCCCGGCAAGAACAGCACCAACTGCGGGAACAGGATCACCAGCGCCAGCACCGCCAGCATCGGCAGCAGCATGATGCAGGTGTCCTTGAGCGCGTCTGCCATGCGCATCCCGGCCACCGAGCAGGCGATCAGCAGGCAAAGGCCGTAGGGCGGCGTCACCAGCCCGAAGGCGAGGGAGACGATGCCGACCATGGCGAAGTGGACCGGGTCCATCCCGATCCCTTGCGCCAAAGGCTGGAGGATGGCGCCGACGATGATGATGGCCGGGATCGCGTCGAGGAAGCAGCCGACCACGAGGAACACGCCCGCGATGAAGAAGGCCGTCGCCACCGGCCCCATGCCCC
Organism: Craurococcus roseus; assembly: GCF_039523795.1. Classification (NCBI taxonomy): domain Bacteria; kingdom Pseudomonadati; phylum Pseudomonadota; class Alphaproteobacteria; order Acetobacterales; family Acetobacteraceae; genus Craurococcus; species Craurococcus roseus. Next base: position 62,800 of record NZ_BAAAFZ010000125.1, read on the forward strand.
AGCCCCGCACGCCGGAGAGCAGCGCCTCCGGGATCTGGTAGAAGGCGAGCAGCCAGCCGAAGGCGCTCGCCGTGCCTACGCAGAACAGCGCCACGCCGGCGAGCCGCCCGGTGTCGCCGAGCGCGCCGACCAGCCCCTTCCAGTCCAGCTCGCGGTACACCAGCAGCGACAGGACGCCGGCGTAGAGCACGGCGATGCAGGCGCTCTCGGTGGCGGTGAACCAGCCGAAGACCTTGCCGCCGATGATGATGAGCGGCGTGGTCAGCGCCGGCACCGAGACGAGGAAACTGCGGAGCACCTGCGCGATCGTGGCGCGCGGGTAGGTCGGGTAGCCGCGCGCCTTCGCGTAGGCGTGGACGGTGCCCATCTGCACCAGCCCGATCAGCAGGCCCGGCACGATGCCGGCGAGGAACAGCGCGCCGATCGAGACGGTGAGCACGCCGCCCCAGACGATCATCAGGATGGAGGGCGGGATGATGACGGCGAGCACGGCGGAAACGGCGGTGATGGCCACCGAGAAGCTGTCGTCGTAGCCCTCCTTGCGCTGCGCCTCGATGAAGATCTTGGACTGGCTGGCCGCGTCAGCGGTGCTGCTGCCGCTGATGCCGGCGAAGAAGACGGAGAGCACGACGTTGATCTGCGCCAGCCCGCCGGGGAAGTGGCCCACGAGGGCGCGGGAGAAGGTCATCAGCCGGTCGGTGATGCCGCCGATGTTCATCAGGTTGGCGGTGAGCAGGAAGAAGGGCACCGCCAGCAGGATGAAGCTGTTGTAGGCGTTGAAGGTCTCCTGCGCGAGCATCATCGGCGACAACCGCGGCTCCGCCAGCAGGATCGGCAGGCAGGCGAGGCCGAGCGCCACCGCCACCGGCACGCGCAGCACCAGCAGCAGGAAGAAGATGCCGAAGAGGATCTGCGCGGCCTGCCCGGGCGAGAGGACGTTGCCGCCGATCACGCCGCGGCGCTTCCGCGCAGCGCCGCGACCGCGTCGGCCATGCGCTCCGCCTGGAACAGCAGCCAGACCGCGCCGGCGATGGGCCATGCCATGTGGATGGTCCAGAGCGGCAGCTCCGCCAGTTCGCTGATGCGGTAGATGGCGAACTCGGTGAACTCCCAGCCCCACCACAGGAACACCAGGGCGAAGAGGACCACGAAGGCGCCCGACACCAGCTCGACGACGGCTTCGGCGCGCTGGGACAGGCGGGGAAAGACGTCCACTGTGAAGTGGGTGCCCTCCCGCACCGCCAACATGGCGCCGAGCATCACCGCGTAGACCAGGCAGAAGCGCGCCAGCTCCTCCGTCCAGATGTAGGCGGGGATCAAGGTGGTGTAGCGCGAGAAGATCTGCAGGCTCACCGGCACCACAAGCACCGCCACGGCAACCATCAGCAGGAAGGCTATGCCGCGCGCCAGCAGCCGGTTCGCGGCGCGCAGGGCGCCCAGCGCGCCCCCGGCGGCAGTGGACCGCGCGGGCGCCGCGGCGGCGTCGCCGCTCACGCCGCGGTGGCGTCGATGCGGCGCAGGATCGGCTCGGCGTCGATCTCCTTGGCGTAGGCCTGCATCACCGGGTCCACCAAGCGCTTCATCTGCGCCCGCTCGGTGAACTCGACGCGTTTCAGGCGGCCGGCTTTCTCCAGCGCGTCCAGCTTGGTTTCATCCTCCTGCGACTCGATCTGCCGGCCGAAGATCGCCGCCTCCCGCCCGGCACGGCGGATCGCCGCCTGGAGGTCGTTGGGCAGCTTGGCGAAGGTGGCGGAGGAGAAGCAGAGCGGCCGGATGGTGATGGCGTGCTGCGTCAGGGCGAGCTGCGGCGCCACCTCGAAGAAGCGCATCTGCTCGACGCCCGCCGCCTCGTTCTCGCCGGCGTCGATCACGCCGTTCTGGATGGCGTTGTAGATCTCGTTGTAGGCGATAACGGTCGGCGACATGCCGACGGCTTGGAAGGTCCTGCTCCAGATCGGCGCCCCCTGCACGCGCACCTTCAGGCCGCGCAGGTCGGCCACTGTGCGGAGCGGCTTGTTGGCGAAGATGTTCCTGACGCCGCCGCCCGCGTAGCCGATCAGCATGACGCGCGCGCGCTTCTCGATCTCGTCCGCCACCGGCTTGAGCAGGTCGTGTTGGAGCACGTTGTCCCAGTGGGCGAGGTCGCGGAAGATGAAGGGCGCGTCGATGAAGGGCGCGGCGCGCGAGAACGTGGACATGTGCGCCGGCGAGACGATGGCGTAGTCCACCGCCCTGCCCTGGGCCATGTACTCGAAGTACTGCTTCTCCAAGCCTAGGCTGCTGTTCTTGTGCAGCACGAAGTTGATCGGTTTGCCGTAGTACAGCTTCACCGCCTCCTCGAACTTGGCGAGGCAGCGGGTGAAGGCGTGCTCGTCGTTGAACTGCGAGGCGCCGTTCAGGGTGATGGCGCCTTGCGCGCGCACCGGGATGGACAGGATCGCGGGCGCCGCCAGCGCGCCGCCCAACAGGGCCCTGCGGTGCATGTGTCGTCCCTCCGTTCGTTCTCGCGCCGGCCGTTTCTGTCGCCGCCGGCCTCTGCCGCGAGCCTAGACCCGCGGCGCAGGGAAAGTCATCCCAGGTGGCGGTCGAAGAACTCGAGGGTCCGCCGCCGGGCCAGGGTGGCGTCGCCGGCGCTGTAGCTGCCGCGCTCGTCGCAGCCGAAGCCGTGGCCGGCGCCGGCATAGACGAAGATTTCGACCTCCGGCCGGGCGGCGCGGACCGCCTCCACGTCCGCCATCGGGATGGAGGCGTCTGTCTCGCCGAAGTGGAGTTGCACCGGGCAGCGCGGCCTCTCGTCCTTGGCCGCGGCGATGCCGCCGCCGTACCAACCGACCGCCGCCGCGAAATGGTCCGTCCTGGTGGCGCCGTGCCAAGCGACGGTGCCGCCCCAGCAGTAGCCGACGATCCCGCGCCGGGCGCCCGGCGGCAGGGCGGCCGCGGCGGCGCGGATGTCGAGCACGGTCAGGGCGGGGTCGATCCGGCCGCGCAGTTCGCGCCCGCGCGCCACGTCGTCCGGGGCGTAGCCGAGTTCGACGCCGCGCTCCGTCCGGTCGAACAGCGCCGGGCAGACCACGGCGTAGCCTTGCGCCGCGAAGTCGTCGCAGACCCGGCGCATGTGGCGGTTCACGCCGAAGATCTCCTGCGCCACCACCAGCCCGCGCTCCGCGTCCCGCGGCCCGGCCGCGTAGGCCGCGAGGGTGTGGCCGTCTTCCGCCTTCAATTGGGTGCCCATGCCGTTTCCTCCCGGACCGGGTGGAGGTTATCGTGCGGGGATGGGCGACGTCGTCAACCTGAACCGGGCGCGCAAGGCGCGGGCGAAGGCGGAGACCGGGGCGAAGGCCGCCGCGAACCGCGCGAAGCACGGCCGGACGGCGGCCGAGCGCGAGAACGACGCGCGGGCCGAGGCGCGTCGGCGGGCGCTGCTCGACGGCTCCAAGCGGGATGACGCCCCATCGGGGAACGACGAGGAGAAGCGATGACAAGCGGCGACGGCGCGCGGCGACGGCGGCACCTTTCCATTCTTCCGGCGCTGCTGGCGGCGGCCTGCGCTGGCGGCGAGTCCCCGCCGCCAGCGCCCAGGGCCGCCGCTCCGGCGGCGGCGTCGCGCCCGGCCCAAGCGTCCGGGCCGGTGACCAAGTTCGACGGCCGCTACGTCGGCACGCTCGCCTTGCAGCCCGACCGCACCCGCCGCTGCCCGGAGCCGCCCAACATCGAGCGCGAGCTGTTCGTCCAGAACGGGCGCGCCAGGTTCAACTTCAACCCGCAGGTGCAGCAGGTGCTCACCGGCACGGTCGGGCAGGACGGCTCCGTCCGCATGGCCGACAGCCTGGACCGCACCATCGCCACAAGCGGCGTCCTCAACGAGCAGGGCTTCCGGGGCGAGCACCGCAACGGCCTCTGCTCCTACTCCGTCCAGATGACGAAGCGGGGCTGAGGCGTGGAAGGGCAAACCCTGTTCAGGCGGCTCGCGGTCGCGGCGGCGCTGGTCGCCGCGCTGGCCCTGGCGCTGTTCGTGCTGCGGATCGTCGTCTCGGCGGCGCTGCTCGTCCTCTCGGCGGTCTTCTGGCTGCTCGCGCTGTGGCTCGGCTACCTGTGGCTGACGCGGCGCAACGCGGACCGCGACGCGGCTAGACGTTGAAGCGGAACAGCAGGATGTCGCCGTCCTTGACGACGTACTCCTTGCCTTCGACGCGGGTCTTGCCGGCCTCCTTGGCGCCTTGTTCGCCGCCGCACGCCACGAAGTCGTCGTAGGCCGTGCATTCGGTGGCGATGAAGCCGCGCTCGAAGTCGCCGTGGATCACGCCGGCGGCGGCGGGCGCCTTGGCGCCTTCCGTGATGGTCCAGGCGCGGGCCTCCTTAGGGCCCACGGTGAAGTAGGTGACTAGGCCGAGCAGCGCGTAGCCGGCGCGGATCACGCGGTCCAAGCCGCTGTCCTCAAGGCCGAGGGAGGCCAGGAAGTCGGGGCGGTCCTCCTCCGGCATTTGGCTGATCTCGGCCTCGATCGCCGCCGAAACCACCACCGCGCGCGCGCCCTCCGCCTCGGCGCGCGCGAAGACGCGGGCGCTGTGGGCGTTGCCGGTGGCCGCCGCGCCCTCCTCCACGTTGGCGACGTAGAGCACGGGCTTGGTGGTGAGCAGTTGCAGGCGCTTCGCCGCCTCCTCCTCGCCCGGCGGTACGGCTGTGCGGGCGGGGCGGCCGGCCTGGAGCGCCGCCATGATGGGCTCGATCAGGGCGAGTTGCGCCGCCGCGTCCTTGTCGTTGCCGCGGGCGCGCTTCACCAAGCCCTGCTGGCGCCGCTCCAGCCCTTCGAGGTCGGCGAGCATCAGCTCGGTTTCGACCGTCTCGGCGTCCCGGATGGGATCCACGCCGCCCTCTATGTGGACGACGTTCGGGTCCTCGAAGCAGCGCAGCACGTGGACGATGGCGTCCACCTCGCGGATGTTCGCCAGGAACTGGTTGCCCAATCCTTCGCCCTTGGAGGCGCCGCGCACCAGGCCGGCGATGTCCACGAACTCCAGGCTGGTCGGCACCGTCTTCTGGCTCTTGCCGAGGCGCGCCAGCGTGTCGAGCCGCGGGTCCGGCACGGCGACGCGGCCCATGTTCGGCTCGATGGTGCAGAAGGGGTAGTTCGCCGCCTGCGCCGCGGCGGTGCGCGTCAGGGCGTTGAAGAGCGTGGACTTGCCGACGTTGGGCAGGCCGACGATGCCGCAGTTGAATCCCACAGGAGCCTCCCCGGCCTCAACCGCCGCCCAGCAGTTCGGCCAGGCGCTGCGCCAGCATGGCGGCGGCGATGCGCGCCGCGCCGTCGTCCGTGTCGAGCGACAGGGCCGCGGCGCGGAGCGGCGCCACCAAGCCGGCGGCCGGCAGCCCCGCCTGCTTCGCCGCGGCGTTGATGGCGGCAGCGATGGCTTCCGCGTCGCCGCTCTCGCCCAGCTTCTCCGCGGCTTCCAGCATGAGCACGCCGCGCGCGCCCGCGTCGGCCGCGGCGGAGAGGGCTGCGCGCTGGCGGCGCACGTCCGAGAGCGGCCCGGCCGCGGGGTCGCCGGGCATGGCCGAGAAGACGGCGCGGAGCGCGGCGGCGCTCTGCGCCAGGTCGCGCGCCTGCTTCAGCAGCCCGGCCGCCAGCAGCGCGGCGCCGTTGGCGAAGTCCTCCTGCCCGGGGCCGCCGACCCCGTCGGCGATGTCGACATCCCTCATCGGCCGTCTTCCTCCTGCGTGAGCAAGGCCACGCGCGTCATGAATTCCTCGGGCTTGCGGGCGGCGAGCAGCGGCGCCGCCTCCGCCACGGCGTCGAGCAGCCGGTCGAGCCAAGGCTGGTCCACCTTGGCGAAGTTGCCCAGCACGTGGCCGGTGACGCGGTCCTTGTGCCCGGGATGGCCGATGCCGAGGCGAACGCGCCAATACTCCGGCGTCCCGAGCGCCCGCTGGATGTCGCGCAGGCCGTTGTGCCCCGCCACGCCGCCGCCGCGCTTCACGCGCACCCGGCCGGGCGCCAAGTCCAGTTCGTCGTGGAACACCCACACGCCGTCCGGCGCCAGCTTGTGGAAGGCCGCGGCCGGCTGCACGGAGTCGCCGGAGCCGTTCATGTAGGTCATCGGCTTCAGCGCCAACACGCGTTCGCCGCCCACGGCGCCGTCCGCCACCAGCCCCTTGAAGCGCTGCCGCCACGGCGCGAAGCCGTGGCGGCGGGCGATCGCGTCCAGCGCCATGAAGCCGACGTTGTGCCGGTGCCGCGCCTGGGACGGCTCCGGGTTGCCCAGGCCGACCCAGAGCTGCATGGCGGCCCGTTACTTCTTCTTCGCGGGCGCCTTGGCCGCGCCCTTGGCGGGGGCGGCCGGCGCCGCCGGGGCGGCGGGCGGCGGCGCTTCCTCCACCTGCACGGTCGGCGCGGCGATGGTGGCGACCACGAAGTCGCGCTCGATCACCGCCTTTGTGCCGAAGGCGTCCTTCACCGCCGACCAGCGCAGGCTGTCGCCGATGCCGGCTTCGGCCAAGTCGATCTCGAAGGCGGCCGGCACGTTGTCCGGGTCCGCCATCACCTCGACCTCGCGCCGCACCACGTTCAGCACGCCGCCGGCCTTGATGCCGGGGCAGGTGCCCTCGTTCTCGAACTGCACGGGCACGCGGACGCGGATGCGCTGGCCGGGCGCGAGGCGCTGGAAGTCTACGTGCAGCGGCCGGTCGGTGACGGGGTGGAACTGCACGTCGCGCATCAGGGTGCGCTCGGCGCTCCCGTCCATCGCCACCTCGTAGAGGCTGCTCTGCCAGCCGCCCTTCTGCAATTCCTTCATCACGTCGCGCGGGTCGAGGGCGATCAGCGTCGCCTCCTTCTTCGCGCCGTAGATGACCGCGGGGACCTTCCCCTCACGCCTCGTCGCGCGCGCCGCCCCCTTACCGGCCCGCTCGCGCGCCGAGGCCTCGATCCTGATGGTTTGGACCATGGCTCTGCTCCGCTCGGATGGGATGAAACCGCGCCCCGGTCCGCGCCGCCCGTAGAGGCATGGCATGCGCGCAGGGGCACGGACGCGCCGGCCTCCAGGGGTGCCGGCGTCACGCGGCACATACCCCAGCGCCCGGGCCGGCGCAACCGAGCGGTGAGCCCGCTGCGCGGCTTGACTCCAACATGATGGAAGTTAGGGTGCACATATGAGCATGGCCGAGACTGGGATAGACGGCCGCATCGGCGACCGCGTCCGCGCGCTCCGCGCCGAGCGGGGACTCACCCTGGACGGCCTCGCCCGGCTGGCCGATGTCAGCCGCGCCATGCTCTCGCGCGTCGAGCGCGGCGAATCGAGCCCCACCGCGCAGCTCCTGGTGAAGATCTGCGGCGGGTTGGGCACCAGCCTTTCCGCCCTCTTCGCCGCCGCCGAGGCGCCAGCCAGCGGTCCGCTGTCGCGCCGCGCCGACCAGCCCACCTGGCGCGACCCCGAAAGCGGCTACGTCCGCCGGAACGTCTCGCCGCCCGGCAGCGGCTCGGCCGTGGAGGTGGTCGAGGTCGAGTTCCCGGCCGGCGGCAGCGTCTCCTTCGAGAACCGGCGCGTCGCCGGAGCGGACCAGCACGTCTGGGTGCTCGACGGCGTCCTGGAGCTGGAGGTCGGCGGCGAAGCCTTCCGGCTGGAGGCGGGCGATTGCCTCGTGATGCGCTTCGGCGTGCCGGTGGCGTTCCGCAACCCTTCGGCGCGGCCCGTGCGCTACGCCGTGATCGTCAGCCACGGGCGCGCGCGGCCATGACGCCGGCGCCATCGCCCATCCGCGCCCTCGACGCCGCCGAGGCCGGGGCGCGCCTGGACGGGTTGGCGGACATCCTGGTGGACGCGGTGGCGCACGGCGCGTCCGTCAATTTCCTCGCGGGCTTCACGCGGGACGAAGGCGTGGCGTTCTGGCACGGGCAGCTCCCCGCCATCGCTGAAGGGAAGACTCGGCTCCTCGTCGCCGAGGACGGCGGGCGGCTGGTAGGGACGGTGCTGCTGTTCCTCTCCCACCAGCCCAACGCGCCACACCGCGCGGAGGTCGGTAAGATGCTGGTGCTGTCCTCGCACCGCCGACGGGGCCTCGGCCGCCGGCTGCTCGCGGCGGCGGAAGCGACGGCCCTCGACGCCGGCCGCACCCTCCTGCTCCTCGACACCGAGGCCGGCAGCGCCGGCGAGACGCTCTACCGGCGCTGCGGCTGGACCGCGCTCGGCGCCGTCCCGGACCACTCCTACACGACGGACGGACGCTTGGCGGCGGCCACCGTGTTCTACAAGGCGCTCGGCCCGCACCGCCGCCCCCCGCCGCGTGCCGCCGGTGGATGACGGCGCCGCCCCGTGGACGATCGGGCACAACGGCGGCCCGCCGCTGGAGGAGGACGACCCGGGCGCGTCCTGGCGCCTGTGGTGCTGGCGGCGGGCGAAGAAGCGGGCGTGGTCGGCGCCGCGGGAGGTCACGCTGCGACGCCTCGCGCGGGCGGAGCGGCTCGGCATGACCTACCGCGAGTACACCCTGGAGATCCTGGAGCGCGGCCGGCACCCGTGACGCCGGCGCGGCGCTCACATCGGCGCCAGCTTCGCCGGGGTGAGCGTCCAGGCGTCGCCGCCCGCCGCCGGCGGCTCGCAGCGCACCGGCAGGGCGTTGGGCGTGCGGACGTTCGGCTCCAGGCCGAACGCCAGGCGCAGCGCCCGGAACAGCGCGCCGTGCGCCACCACCAGCACCGGCGCCGGCCGCTCCAGGGCGCGGTTCACCGCCGTCACGGCGCGGGCGAGCAGCGCGGGGAAGGGCTCGGCGCCGTCCGGCGTGTAGGTCCCGGCGATCCAGTCGTCGTACCAGTCGCCCATCGGCTGGCCTTCCTGCTCGCCGAAATTCGTCTCGCACAGGTCGTCGTCGAAGGCGGCGATGGGCAAGTCCAGAGCCTCGGCCACGATCTCCGCCGTCGCCCGCGCGCGCGACAGCGGCGAGGAGACGATCGTGGCGATGCCGCCGTCCTTCAAGGTCCGCGCCGCCCGCTCGGCCTGCGCCAGCCCCACCGCGTTCAGCGGGATGTCGGTGCGGCCCTGCGACAGCCCCTGCGCGTTCCAGTCCGTTTCGCCGTGGCGGAGAAACCAGAACGCGACGGGGCTGAGGCGCGGCACCGCGACCATCTCAGGCGGCCAAACCTTCCTGTTGGAAGGTGCGCTGCACCGCCGGGCGGGCGGTCATGCGCTTGTAATGCGCGGCGACGTTGGCGGGCAGATCCTTCTTGAGCCGGCCGTTCCACCAGAAGGAGACGTAGAACACCGCGCTGTCGGCGAAGGAGTAGGAGCCCGCCACGTACTCCTTGCCCGCGAGCGCCTTGTCCAGCACGCCGAGGCCCTTGGAGAAGAGCTCCTCGCCGCGCGCCTTGACCTTGTCGTGGTCGGCCTCGTTCGGGGCGAAGTTGGCCGGGCGGAACATGCGCGAGAAGCCCTGCATGTGCATGGTGGCGACGCAGTAGTCCGTGGTCTCCATCGCCCGCACGGTCTCTTCCGTGCCCTTCGGCATCAGCCCCGCCTCCGGGTTGGAGGCCGCGAGCCAGTAAGCGATGGCTGGGTACTCCGTCAGCACCGAGCCGTCCTCGCGCTGCAAGGTCGGCACCTTGGACTTCGGGTTGATGCTGGTGAACTCGGGCTTGTACTGCTGCCCCTCCTGGAAGTTCAGCTTGACCGTCTCGTAAGGCTTGCCGATCTCCTCCAGCAGCACGTGGATGCCGATGGAGCACGCGCCGGGGGCGTAGTAGAGCTTCATGGGGCGTCCCTCTCCTGGTGGTTCGGTCAGTTGAACAGCGACGAGACCGAGCTTTCCTCGCTGATGCGCCGCATCGCCTCGGCGAGCAGCGGCGCGATGGTCACTTGGCGGATGTTGCCGGAGACGCGCACCGCCTCGGTGGCCAGGATGCTGTCCGTCACCGTCATGCTCTCGATGGCGGAGGAGCCGACGCGCGCCACCGCGCCGCCGGAGAAGACGCCGTGCGTCACGTACACGCTGACGCCTTCGGCGCCGTTCTTCCGCAGCGCGTCGGCGGCGTTGCAGAGGGTGCCGCCCGAATCCACGATGTCGTCCACCAGGATGCAGTGCCGGCCCTCGACCTCGCCGATCACGTTCATCACCTCGGACACGCCGGCGCGCTCGCGCCGCTTGTCGATGATGGCGAGGTCGGTGTGCAGCCGCGCCGCGATCGCCCGCGCCCGCACCACGCCGCCGACGTCGGGCGAAACCACCATCAGGCCGCGCCCCTTGTAGCGCTCGGTGATGTCGCGCGAGAACAGCGGCGCGGCGAAGAGGTTGTCCACGGGTATGTCGAAGAAGCCCTGTATCTGCGCCGCGTGCAGGTCCATGGTCAGCACCCGGTTGGCGCCGGCCGCGGTGATGAGGTTGGCCACCAGCTTGGCCGAGATCGGCGTTCGGGGGCCGGACTTCCGGTCCTGCCGGGCGTAGCCGAAGTAGGGCACCACGGCGGTGATGCGACGCGCCGAGCTGCGGCGCAGCGCGTCCAGCGTGATCAGCAGCTCCATCAGGTTGTCGTTCGCCGGGTAGCTGGTGGACTGCACGACGAACACGTCCTCGCCGCGGATGTTCTCGTGGATCTCCACGAAGATCTCCAGGTCGGCGAAGCGGCGGATGGAGGCGCTGGTGAGCGGCAGGCCCAGGGAGGAAGCGACCGCCTCCGCCAACGGGCGGTTGCTGTTGCAGGCCACGATCTTCATCCGACGACCTTCATCCGGCCCCTGGTCCTTCCGCCTGCGTGCGCCCGGGCGCGGCTTATCGCGCCGCCGCCGGGGTGTCCATCCGCGCCCGTCCCCCACCCGCGTTAACCATTGCTCAAGCCCCGGTGGGCAAATCTTGCCGGACCGGCGGGGAGCCCGCCGGCGCGAGGGGTGCAGGATGCGACCGCGGCGGGTGCAGCCACAGGATGTGGCCCGATGAACGGCGTGGCGGCCGGGCTGAAGGCGCTCGGGCCCAAGCGGCTCTCAGCGTTGGGCGGGGTAGGGTTGGCCCTGCTGGCGCTGCTCGCCGCCTTGGCGATGCGCGCCGGGACGCCCCCGATGGCCCCCCTCTTCGGCGACATGGAGGCGCGGGACGCGGCGGCGGTGGTCGCCGCCCTCGAGAAGCAGCGCGTGCCCTACAGGCTGGAAGCGGGCGGCACCCGCGTCCTGGCCCCCGCCGACCAAGTGCCCCGCCTGCGGCTCACCCTGGCGCGCGAGGGCCTGCCGTCGGGCGGCGGCGTCGGCTGGGAGATCTTCGACCGGGCCGAGTCCCTCACCACCACTCCATTCCAGCAGGACGTGAACCGCCTGCGCGCCCTGGAGGGCGAGATCGCCCGCACCATCCGGGGCTTGGCCGGGGTTCGGACCGCGCGGGTCCACTTGGCCCTGCCCCGCCGCGAAGCCTTCTCCCGCGAGCGGGGCGAGGCTCAGGCCAGCGTCGTCCTCGCCATGCAAGGGGCGCAGCGGCTTGACCGGGACGGGGTGCAGGCGGTGCTGCACCTGGTCGCCACCGCCGTACCCGGGCTCAAGCCGAGCGGCATCTCCATCGTGGACAGCCGGGGCGAACTGCTGGCGCGCGGCGGCCAGGCCCTGTCCGGCCCGGCGCAGGCCGGGGCCGCGTCGCTGTCACAGGAAGAGCTGCGCCGGGCGCACGAGATGCGGATCGGCCGGAGCGTCGAAGAGCTGCTGGAGCGCACCCTCGGCCCCGGCCGGGTCCGCGCCGAAGCCACGGTCGAGATGGACTTCGACCGCGTCCAGACCACCGAAGAGCGCTTCGACCCCGAGAACCAAGTGGCGCGAAGCCAGCAGAGCGTGAACGAGCAGAACCGCGGCGCCGAGCCGCAGCCGACCACGGTCGCGGGCAACCTGCCCGGCGCCGAAGGGCAAGGCGGAAGCGGCGGGGCGAGCCAGGAAAGCCGCCAGGAAGAAACCACGAACTACGAGATCGGCCGCTCCACCCGCAGCACCACCCGCGAGCACCCGGTGGTGCGGCGCCTTTCGGTGGCGGTGCTGGTGGACGGCGTGGCCGAGGCGAGGCCCGGCGAGACGGCCCCGGTTTGGCGGGAGCGCACGCCGGAGGAGCTGGCGCGCATCGCGGGCCTGGTGCGCAGCGCGGTCGGCTTCGACGAGCGCCGCGGCGACAGGGTGGAGGTGGTGTCCATGCGTTTCGTCGAAGAACCCGGCGCCGCGGCTCCGGCCGAACCGGCCGGCTTCCTCGGGCTGCCGGCCCTGCCCCCGGCGCTGCTGGCGCGGCTGGCGGAGAGCGGGCTGCTGGCGCTGGTGGCGCTGGTCGGCATCCTGGCCGTGGGCCGCCCGGTGGCGCACCGCTTGTCCGCGGCCCTGATGCCGCCCGGCGCGGCGCCGGCGACGGTCGGTGCGGCCGCCGCCCCGGCGAGCGCCGCCGCGCACAGCGCCACCAGCAGCAGCGCCG
>NZ_BAAAFZ010000126.1:0-607 GCF_039523795.1 Craurococcus roseus
TCGCAGCGATGTCGATCATCGTCTCGGAGGATTGCACGCGGTACTCGTGGTCCTTGGCGAGGCGACGATTGCGGTTCAGCCACGCGATCGAGCGCTCGACGATCCAGGTCAGCCCTGTGATGCGGAACCCGCGCTGCCGGCGTTTGACGATCCGCAGGTCGTAGCCGTCGTGGCGCTTCAGCGCGCAGGCGGGCTCCCGGCTCTCGTGTCCGGCGTCCGCGATGAGGGTGCGCAGGTCGGGGAAGGCGAATCGCAGTCCGCCGACGAGCCGGAAACCGGCGACCCGATCGGAGGCCGAGGCGGGCTCCACCCTGCTGGCGAACGGCAGGCCGAGCGTGTCGACGAGGATGCGGCGCTTGCGCCCCTTGATCCGCTTGTGAGCGTCGAAGCCGCGCACGCCGCCCCGCTCCGCCATCTTCACCGACTGGCCGTCCATGATGGCGACGGTAGGACAGGAACGATGACCTGCGGCTTGGCGTGCCATGCCGTGCAGCGCCCACTGCAGCTGGGTCCAGACGCCGGAGCTGCGCCATGCCGCGTAGTAGTGGTAGACCGTGCTCCGCGGTGGAAACTCGCGCGGCAGCAGCCGCCACTGGCACCCGGTCCG
>NZ_BAAAFZ010000127.1:0-709 GCF_039523795.1 Craurococcus roseus
CGTCGGCGTCCCACCACAAGGCGCCGGCGTCGGTCTCGTAGGTGAACTGCGCCCCGGGGCCGGACGCCGCCCCCGTGAGGTTCTGGGCGAAACGCCCCGCTTGGGTGGCGAGGGGCCCCGCGGCCAAGCCGCCGCCGCCCCCGAACACCGCCAGCGCCAGCCAGACCTGGTCGACGCCGGCCGCGAAGTCGACCACTTGGTCGGCCGCGGGCGCGGTGTCGAAGAGGAAGGCGTCGGCGCCCGCGCCGCCTGTCAGCCGGTCCGCGCCGGTGCCGCCGGCCAGCACGTCCCGGCCGTCGCCGCCGTCGAGGGTGTCGTTGCCGCCGCCGCCCAGCAGCGTGTCGTCGCCGCCCTGGCCGGACAGCCCGTTGGCCGCGCCGTTGCCGGTGAGCCGGTTGGCGAGCGCGTTGCCGGCGCCGTTCACCGCGGCGGCCGTGCCCGTGAGCACCAGGTCCTCCACCTCGGCGGACAGGCCGTAGCTGGTGGAGGCGAACACCGTGTCCAGGCCGCCGCCCGCGAGTTCCACCACCAGGTCGCCGCCCTGGTCCACGCGGTAGGTGTCGTCGCCCGCGCCGCCGTCCAGGGTGTCGGCGCCGGCGCCGCCGTCCAGCGTGTCCCGGCCCTCGCCGCCCTCCAGCGCGTCGGCGCCGGCGCCGCCGTTCAGGGTGTCGGCGCCGCCGCCGCCCAGCAGCGCGTCGTCGCCCTCGCC
>NZ_BAAAFZ010000128.1:0-1279 GCF_039523795.1 Craurococcus roseus
ATCGGCCCCGCGAGTGCAAAGGCACAAGCCCGCCTGACTGCGAGCGCGACAGCGCGAGCAGAGAGGAAACTCGGCCTTAGTGATCCGGTGGCCCCGCGTGGGAGGGCCATCGCTCAACGGATAAAAGGTACTCTAGGGATAACAGGCTGATCTCCCCCAAGAGTCCACATCGACGGGGAGGTTTGGCACCTCGATGTCGGCTCATCGCATCCCGGGGCTGGAGCAGGTCCCAAGGGTTCGGCTGTTCGCCGATTAAAGCGGTACGTGAGCTGGGTTTAGAACGTCGTGAGACAGTTCGGTCCCTATCTGCCGCGGGCGCAGGAGATTTGCGAGGCGCCGTCCCCAGTACGAGAGGACCGGGACGGACGCGCCTCTGGTGCACCGGTTGTGGCGCCAGCCGCACCGCCGGGTAGCCAAGCGCGGACGGGATAACCGCTGAAGGCATCTAAGCGGGAAACCCCCCTCCAGACGAGATCTCCCCGAGGGCCGTGGAAGACCACCACGTCGATAGGCCGCAGGTGGAAGCCGGGCGACCGGCGCAGCCGAGCGGTCCTAATGGCCCGACAGGGCCCCGGACGACGACGAACGGACACGGGCACGGCGGGCACACGGAACGGCCGCGCGGCGGCGCCGGGAACGGCGGCTGCCGCGGCGGCGGGGGGAGGGCTCGATGGCCCGGCCCCCCGGCGGCGGGCGCCTTTCCGCGCGCCCGGCCGACCGTCCGCCCGTCCATCCGCGGCGCGCGCGGGCACGACCCGCGCGCGCCGCCGCCCCGCCGCGCGCGACGCACCCGATCCCGACGCCCCCTCCCCAACGCCGCGCGTCCCCGCGGCGTTGGGGGGGGCGGCGCAGCAGCAGCAGCGACGGAGGGGGACCCGGCCCGGTGGCCCGGTGGCCATCGCGGGGACGCCACACCCGATCCCATCCCGAACTCGGCCGTGAAACGCCCCAGCGCCCATGGTACTGCCGCACCAGCGGCGGGAGAGTCGGTCGCCGCCGGGCCGCCGGGCCGGGTCCCCCCGCCGCCGCCGCTGTCACGCCCCTCCCTCCTCCCGACGCGGGGTGGAGCAGCCCGGTAGCTCGTCAGGCTCATAACCTGAAGGCCGCAGGTTCGAATCCTGCCCCCGCACCCACCCGGACCGAACCGGTGAACGGACAAGGCCCGCGGGCTCCCGAGCCTCGTGGGCCTTTCCCGATTCCGGCCGCCCCCGGCGCCGCCGGGGGGCCTCCCACCGGCGGCGCGAGACCTCCGGGAGCGGCCTCCGGCGCACCGCGGGGC
>NZ_BAAAFZ010000129.1:0-4695 GCF_039523795.1 Craurococcus roseus
CCGCAGCTGCCGCTCGGCCAAATTGTTGTCGATCGACAGCCTGCCGTCCTCGACGTAGCGCGCCAGCGCGTCCCAGCGGCTTAGCGCGTACTGCAGCGCCTTGCCGAGCGACGACTTCCCGGACAGGCGCCGCCGCTGCGCCTGCATCCAGCCGTGCAGCGCCTCGAGCAGCGGCGTGCTGCGTGTCCGGCGGGCCTCGCGGCGCCGTTCGGGCGGCTGGCCGTTGATGGCCGCCTCGACGGCGTAGAGTTCGCCGATCCGCCGCAGGCCCTCCTCGGCGATCGGCGACTTCGTGGCCTCGAACACCTCGAACAGCCGCCGGCGGGCGTGGGCCCAACACGCGACGCGGTTGATGCGCTGCGGCTCGTCGCCCCGCCGAGCGGTGAGCGCGTCGTAGCCGGCGTAGGCGTCGGCGTGCAGCCAGCCCGCGAACCCGGCGAGGTGGCCGCGCGGGCGCTCGCCCTTGCGGTCCGGCGAGTAGCGGTAGAACGCCGCCGGCGGTCCCGTTCCGCCCCAGGGCCTCGGATCGAAGGCGTAGACCCAAAAGCGCGCCTGGCGCGTCCTGCCACGCCCCGGCGCCAGCACCCGGATCGGCGTGTCGTCGGTCCAGACCACGCCTTGGCCCGTGGCATGGGCGCCGATCGCCTCCGCCACGGGATCCAGCCACCAGGCGCCGTGGCCGACCCAGTCGGCCAGCGTCTGGCGCTCGATCTCCACGCCTTCGCGGCCGAGGATGCCGGACAGGCGGTAGAGCGGCAGGCCGTCCAGGTACTTCGAGACCAGCACATGGGCGAGCGGCCCCGGACCGGGCCGGCCGCGCTCGATGGGCAGGTCGGGGGCGGGAGCCTGCAGGACGGCCTCGCAGGCCCGGCAAGCATAGCGGGGCCGGACGTGGCGGATCACCTTGAGCCGCGCCGGCACCTTCTCCAACACCTCGGTCACGTCCTCGCCGAGGCGGCTCAGGCGGGCCGGGTCGGCGCAGCCGCAGCGGCAGGCGAGGACGGGCTCGTGCACGACGGTTTCGCGGGGCAGATGCGCGGGCAACGGACGGCGCAGCGCCGGCCGCCGCGGCGTGCCCGGCTTGCCCTTCGCCCGGCGCGCCTTTTCCGCCGCCGCCTCGCGCTCCGCCTGGTCCTCCTCGAGGTCGCCGACCAGCATCTCGAGCTGGCCGATCTCGGCGGCGAGCCGCTCCGAGGACTTGCCGTAGCGGTCGCGCCGCAGCGCCGCGAGTTGGACCTTGAGCTTCTCGATCTCGAGCCCCGCGTCCAGCAGCAGCGCATCGCGCTCGGCCAGCGCGGCATCGCGCGCCGCGATGGCGGCGTCGCGCTCCGCCAGCAGCGCGCGCAAGCCGGCGGCGTCGTCGGGCGGCACGGCGGGATCGAGCATGGGAGCCACGCGCGAATCGTCGCCGATCGCGCCGCGCCGCCCCAAATGGAGATGGCGTTACCCGACGGCCTCGGGCCGTGCCGTCCAGGCCGGCATCCTCCAGTCGATCCCTTCCAGCAGCATGGAGAGCATGGCCGGCGTCAGGGAGACGACGCCGCTCGTCGCTTGCGGCCATACGAACTTGCCGCGCTCCAGCCGCTTCGCCACGAGGACCGTCTCTTGGCCATGGTGCCTCTCCAAAGCAGGTTCGGAACGCGGTCGCGCGGTTCACCGCGGACCCTGACCGTCATGGCGCCTGCCTCGGCGGCAGGCGGCCGCCCGGGCCGCGCTGGCGCAGCAACCGCTCGACGTCGTCCAGTCGCACCAGCCAGAGGCTGCGATCGGCTGCCTCGGCGCGACGGGCGGCGAGGCGCCCCTTGTGGATCCAGGTGTAGACGGTGACCTCCGGCATGTTCAGGCGGGCGGCGATCTCCGTCGGCGTGAACTCGCCCTCGTCGCGCACGACGACGGCGCTCGGGCGCGCCAGCCGCGCCGGGATGAGGCCCATCCGGGCCATGAGCGAGCGGACGCCGCTCTCCCGGTAGGGCAGGCCGTGCGCGGAGCGCCAGCCCTCCGCCACCAGGGCGCGCGTGATGGCGGGTGGGCGCCTGCCCTCGCCGTGCAGCGCGCGGATGCGCCCGACCAGTTCGGCGTGCCCGGCCAACTGCGTCGTGCGCCGGACGGAGCGCACGAGCGGATGCCTGGTCCGCTGGCCGCCGACCCAGACGCAGGTGACGTCGCCCCTCTCGGACTCGCCTTGCAGGGTCACCCCGACGCGCTCCAGCAGCAGGCGCGCGATCTCCTTCCGCTCCGCGCCCGTGGTGGCCTCCGCGCGCCAGAGCGCCGGCACATCATCCGACAGCCGCCGGATCGCCTCGCGGTCGGCCGGCGAGAGTCGGATCGGCTCGCGGGCGAGGAAGCGCGTGTGCTCCTCGCGCAGCCGGGCCGCCGCGGCCAGCGCCTCCTCCCAGCGCCGCTCGAGGGTGCGCACCACCAGCCGGTTCTCCGGCTCGGACGCGTTGTATTGCCGCTCGGCGCGCTCGACCTCGTAGCGCGCCTGCTCGAGCCGGAGCGTCCACTGCCGGTGCCGCGCCGCGCGCTCGAGCTCGACGTCCTCGGCCATCGCCAGGCTCACCTCCACCGCCGAGGGGCGCAGCGCCTCCAGCACGAGGCCGCCCACCACGGCGTCGAGCGCCGCGCCGGACAAAGCCTGGCAGTGCGGCGCGCCGTAGTTGATCTGGTGGCGCGTGCAGCTGTAGCGCAGGTCGCGGCCGTTGTTCCGGTAGCAGGTCACCATGCGGCAGCCGCAGCGGCCGCAGTGGAGCAGGCCGGCCAGCAGCGACGGCCCACCGCGGGGCACCCCCTTGTGCTTGCTCCGGTTCGCCATCAGCCGCCGTTGGTTCTCCTCGAAGGTTTGCCAACTGATGTAGGCCGGCCAGCGGCCCTGCAGCAGCACCCGCCAATCGTCCGGATCGCGGCTCGGCTGCCGCGCCTTGTGGCGCCGGGCCGCCGCGGCGCCCGGGGCCTCGGGCCGGCGACGGCCGTAAGCATAGGCGCCGGCGTACGCCGGGTTGGTGAGGATGTTGGCGACGCCGCCGCGGTGCGGCCGGCGCCAAACGACTTCTCCCCTGGCCGGCCCGCTCCTGGCGCGGTCCGGCAGGGCGACGCCGTGGTCGACGAGGTAGCGCATCACCCCGTGCACGCTGCCGCGGCGCTCGAACACGTCGAACACGAGGCGGACCGTGTCGCGCACGCGCTCGTCGGGGTCGAGGCAAACCTCGCCCGATGCACGCTTGAGGTAGCCGCGCGGCATGTTGAACCCGAACTCGCCGCGGCCCGCCTTGTTCCAGCGGCCCCCTTCGAGGCGGGCGCGCATGATGTGCAGTTCCGCCTCGCTCATGGTGCCCTTGAGCCCGAGCAGCAGCCGGTCGTTGTAGAGCGCCGGGTCGTAGACGCCGTCGCTGTCGGCGATCAGCGTGCCGGCGAGCGCGCAGATCTCGAGCAGCTGGTACCAGTCGCGGCAGGAGCGGGCGAGGCGCGAGACCTCGAAACCGAGCACGAGGCCGACATGGCCGAGGCCGACCTCGGCGACGAGGCGCTGAAACCCGGGCCGCCCCTCGACCGAGGCGCCCGAACAGCCGAGGTCGTCGTCGATGACCGCCACACGCGGCCGAGGCCAGCCGAGGCGGCAAGCGTGGTCGACGAGCCCGTACTGGACGCTCGTCGACTCCCGGTGGTGCTCCAGCTGCTGCAGCGTCGACTGCCGGACGTAGACGGCCGCCTGCCGGTCAAGGTGGCGGGGGAGGATCTTGCCCGGGAGCGGCCCTCCGACCGGGGAACTCGGCGTCTGCCTCATCGGCCGCCCCTCCCTCGCGCGCCTCGGCCGGCACCGCCAGCGGCCGCCGCCGGAGCGCCAGGCGGCCGATCAGGACCGCCAACCGCCGGCGGCGCGGCGCCGGCAGGTCCGCCCAACAGGGCACGGTTTCGCCCGAGCATCGCGCCATCGCGGCGCCTCGCCATCCAGCGCGCCAAGGCCGCCAGCGCCCCGGCGCCCGCGACCACCAAGCCCCCTAACTCCGTGTCCTTTGCAGAGGTTCTGAGAACAGCGGTGGACCAGGCCCTGGCCGTCCCAGACCAGGAACTTCAGCAGGTCGCCGCGGCGTCCGCGAAAGCAGAACACCGCGCCGCTGTACGGATCCTGCGCGAGCACCGCTTGCACCTGCGCCGCGAGCCCGTCGAAGCCCTTCCTCATGTCGGTCGCGCCGCAGGCCAGGAACACCCGCGTGCCCGGAGGCGGCCCGAACATCAGCGCCCCCCGAGCCCGGCCAGCACGACGCGCAGCATGCCCGGATCGACGCGGCCGCTGACGCGCACCGTTGCGCCGGAAGGGAAGCCGATCTCGAGCATGCCCGGCGCTTCCGGCGCGGCCAGCACCGCGGCCGGAGAAGGCGGTTCCAGCCGCGGCGGCTCCGACGCCATCTCGACCGGCGCGAAACCCGACATCGCGGTGGCCAGCATCTGCTTGCGCCAGGTGAACAGCAGCCCGGTGCTGATGCCGTGCCGCTCCGCCACCGCCTTGGACACCGCGCCCGGCTCGGGCGTCTCGCGCACGATCCCCAGCTTGTCTTCGGGCGTCCAACTCCGGCGCCGCTCCGCCCGGATGCGGACCTCGACGGCCGCCGGCGCCCTGCTGCTGCGCGGCGTCTTACGAGCCCCGTAAGACGCCGCGTCCGCCGGAGAGCCCGGCTCCATCGTCTCCACCATGACCGA
>NZ_BAAAFZ010000130.1:0-501 GCF_039523795.1 Craurococcus roseus
TGCGCCTAACGAAACCCGCCCTGTTGCGTTCTCGGCGGCATGGCCGAGCCGCCCCTTCCCGACGACCTCTGGGCGGCGGTGGCGCCGCTGCCGCCGCCCCCGCGGCCCCGCCCCAAGGGCGGCAGGCCGCCGGTACCGGACCGGGCCGCCCTGACCGGCATCCTGTCCGTGCTCAAGACGGGGCTGCCGTGGGAGCACCTGCCCGCGGAGACGGGCCGCGGCTCCGGCATGTCCTGCTGGCGCAGGCTGCGCGACTGGCAGGAGGCCGGGGCGTGGGCCGCCCTGCACCGGGTCTTGCCGGAGCGGCCGCAAGCGGCGGGGCAGATCGGCTGGTCCCGCGCCGCGCTGGGCAGCGCCGGCGCGCCCGCGAAGGGGGGGCGGGGCGACCGGCCCCAACCCGACGGACCGCGGCAAGCCGGGCACGAAGCGGCGCCTCGTCACCGACGCCCGCGGCACGCCGCTCGGCGTGACGCCGAGCCCGGCCAACCGCCACGGCAGCGC
>NZ_BAAAFZ010000131.1:0-2656 GCF_039523795.1 Craurococcus roseus
GCGTCCGGCGCGGATGTTGACCTGGATGGAGGGCAGCAGCAGCGCCGGGGCGGCGAGGCCCTCGTCGCGCTCGGTGCGGAAGCGGACGAACTCCTCCTCCGCGGTGCCGTCCTTCACGTGCGGGTTGCCGGCGCGCTGCTCCGCCACCGTGCTCTGCCAAGCGTAGGCGTCGCGGCCGGGCGCCTTGTAGTCGTGGCACATCCAGAGGCGCGTCTCGGGCGGCAGGGCGAGCAGGCGCTTTATGGAGCGGAACAGCGCCCGCGCGTCGCCGCCCGGGAAGTCGGCCCGCGCCGTGCCGTAGTCGTGCATGAAAAGCGTGTCGCCGACGAACACGTCCCCGCCGATCCTGTAGGCGACGTCGGCGGGCGTGTGGCCGGGGACGTGCAGCACCTCGACCTCGAGCCGGCCGAGCGGGAAGCGTTCGCCGTCGCGGAACAGCCGGTCGAAGTCGCCGCCCTCGGGCTTCAGGTCGCGCGCGCCGAAGACCGGGCGGAAGATCCGTTGCACGTCCTTGATGCGCTCGCCGATGCCGACCGGCGCGCCGGTCCGCGCCTTGACGTATGGCGCGGCGGTGAGGTGGTCGGCGTGGGCGTGGGTCTCCAGCACCCAGCGCACGGCGACGCCCTCCCCCGCCGCGGCCGCGAGGACGGCGTCGGCCGAGCGGGTGTCGGCCTCGCCGGAGCGGTTGTCCCAGTCGAGCACCGGGTCGACCACGGCGCCGTCCTTCGTGGCGGGGTCCCAGACCAGGTAGCTGACGGTGTTGGTCGGCTCGTCGAAGAAGGCGCGGATGGCGGGCTTGTCCATGGTGTCCTCCAACGGCCCCGGGACGGGGCTTGAAATCCATATAAGCATCATCTTATTAAGTACAAGCTTATGTATGAGGTGGGTGGAGGGATGGCGACGGCGGTGGCGGCCCCGGACTTGGCGGCGTTCGAGGGGAAGGCGGCGGAGGCGGCGCGGATGCTCCGCCTGCTCGCCAACGAGCGCCGCCTGCTGGTGCTCTGCCGCCTCGCCGGCGAGGGCGAAGCGACGGTGGGGGCGCTGGCCGGGGCGGTCGGCTTGTCCCAGCCGGCGCTCTCCCAGCACCTGGCCAAGCTCCGCGAGGACGGGCTGCTGGCCACGCGGCGGGAGGCGCAGGCGGTGTTCTACCGCCTCGCCGATCCCAAGGCCGCCCGCCTGCTAGCGCTGCTGCGCGACCTCTACTGCCCGCCCGAGGCCTGACCCGGTCAGACGAGGAAGGGACACGACGATGCTCAAGACGATCAAGCCTGGGGACGCCGCCCGGCTGCTGCGCGAGGAGGGCGCGACGCTCGTGGACGTGCGCGAGCCGGACGAGCACGCGCGGGAGCGCATTCCGGGGGCGCGCAACCTGCCGCTTTCCCGGCTCGACGAAGCGGAACTCGCGGCGCAGCGGGGCGGGCCGGTGCTGTTCCACTGCCGCTCCGGCGCGCGCACGGAGGGCAACGCCGCGCGTCTCGCCGCGAAGGCCGGGCCGGCGTGCGAGGCCTATGCGGTCGAAGGCGGGCTCGAAGCCTGGAAACGCGCCGGCCTGCCAGTGGCGGAGGACCGGCGCCAGCCGCTCGAAATGGCGCGGCAGGTGCAAATCGCCGCAGGCTCCCTGGTGGTGCTCGGCGCGCTTCTCGGCGCGTTGGTTTCCCCCTGGCTCCACGGCCTCTCCGCCTTTGTCGGTGCGGGCCTGGTCTTCGCCGGCGCGACCGGCACCTGCGGCCTCGCAAGGCTGCTGCGGCTGATGCCCTGGAACCGCGCGCCGGCCACTGGGGCCGCCCCCGAGGCCGCTTGATGCCGCAGCCGGCCGCCGCGGCGGCCGGCTCCGACCCCCGCCCGGGCCTCCGGGCGGCCCGCGGGCGCCTTGCCGCCCGCCGCCGCCGCCGCGCCAGAGAGGAACGACCCGCCGTGCCGGTCCTGTCGCTGCTGCAAACCCTGCTGGGCGCCGCGTCCGGCGTGCTGGTCGGCTTCTCGCTCGGCCTCGTCGGCGGCGGCGGCTCGATCCTGGCGGTGCCGCTGCTGGTCTATCTGGTGGGCGTGCCGTCCCCGCACCTCGCCATCGGCACCAGCGCCGTCGCCGTGGCGGCCAACGCGGCGGTGGGCCTCGCCAACCACGCCCGCGCGGGCAACGTCCGCTGGCCTTGCGCCTCGGTCTTCGCCGCGGCCGGGGTGCTGGGCGCCTTCGCCGGCGCGCAGGTCGGCAAGCGGGTGGACGGGCAGGCGCTGCTCGCCGCCTTCGCCGTGATGATGATCGTCGTCGCCGGGCTGATGCTGCGCCGGCGCGAGCCGGCGGAGGACCGGGTCGTCCGGCTGAACCGCGGCAACGCGCCGGCGCTGGTCGGCACCGGCCTCGCGGTCGGGGCGTTGTCGGGCTTCTTCGGCATCGGCGGCGGCTTCCTCATCGTGCCGGGCCTGGTCCTCGCCACCGGGATGCCGATGCTGCAGGCGGTCGGCGCCTCGCTGGTCGCCGTCGCCGCCTTCGGCCTGACCACCGCGGGCAGCTACGCCGCGGCCGGGCTGGTGGACTGGGCGCTCGCCGCGGTGTTCGTCGGCGGCGGCGTGCTCGGCAGCCTGCTCGGCGCCCGGGCGGCGCGCGGCCTGTCGCGCCGGCGCGGGGCGCTGACGAAAGTGTTCGCCGGACTGATCCTGC
>NZ_BAAAFZ010000132.1:0-4432 GCF_039523795.1 Craurococcus roseus
GCGCGCGCGGGCCCTGCGGGTCCGCCCGCGGCCGGCCGCTGGCGGCCGCGCGTTTCCCTTGCGGGGGCGCGGCGCCGGCGGCGTCGGCGGCGGGCGGGGCGCCTTTGGCGGCCGCGTCGGCGCGCGGGGAGGGGGCGGTTCCCGGCGGAGGCCGGGAGCACGGATGAGACGGAGGAAGGGCGGGACGCGAACCTGAGAGTTTGATCCTGGCTCAGAGCGAACGCTGGCGGCATGCCTAACACATGCAAGTCGCGCGGGGGGCTTCGGCCCCCAGCGGCGGACGGGTGAGTAGCGCGTAGGAACGTGTCCGGAGGTGGGGGACAACCCTGGGAAACCGGGGCTAATACCGCATGGGGCCCGAGGGCCAAAGCCGCGAGGCGCTTCCGGAGCGGCCTGCGTCCGATTAGCTAGTCGGCGGGGTAACGGCCCACCGAGGCGACGATCGGTAGCTGGTCTGAGAGGACGATCAGCCACACTGGGACTGAGACACGGCCCAGACTCCTACGGGAGGCAGCAGTGGGGAATATTGGGCAATGGGCGCAAGCCTGACCCAGCAATGCCGCGTGGGTGAAGAAGGTCTTCGGATTGTAAAGCCCTTTCGGCGGGGACGATGGTGACGGTACCCGCAGAAGAAGCCCCGGCCAACTTCGTGCCAGCAGCCGCGGTAATACGAAGGGGGCTAGCGTTGCTCGGAATCACTGGGCGTAAAGGGCGCGTAGGCGGCGGACTTAGTCGGGCGTGAAATCCCTGGGCTCAACCCGGGGGCTGCGCCCGATACGGGTGCGCTGGAGGACGGGAGAGGCTCGCGGAATTCCCAGTGTAGAGGTGAAATTCGTAGATATTGGGAAGAACACCGGTGGCGAAGGCGGCGAGCTGGCCCGTTTCTGACGCTGAGGCGCGACAGCGTGGGGAGCAAACAGGATTAGATACCCTGGTAGTCCACGCCGTAAACGATGTGCGCTGGGTGTTGGGGGGCCTAGCCCCTCAGTGCCGCAGCCAACGCGGTAAGCGCACCGCCTGGGGAGTACGGCCGCAAGGTTGAAACTCAAAGGAATTGACGGGGGCCCGCACAAGCGGTGGAGCATGTGGTTTAATTCGAAGCAACGCGCAGAACCTTACCAGCCCTTGACATGGGCGCGACCGGCCGAGAGATCGGCCTTCCCCGCGAGGGGCGCGCCGCACAGGTGCTGCATGGCTGTCGTCAGCTCGTGTCGTGAGATGTTGGGTTAAGTCCCGCAACGAGCGCAACCCTCGCTTCCAGTTGCCAGCACGTCCGGGTGGGCACTCTGGAGGAACTGCCGGTGACAAGCCGGAGGAAGGTGGGGATGACGTCAAGTCCTCATGGCCCTCATGGGCTGGGCCACACACGTGCTACAATGGCGGTGACAGCGGGACGCCAGGCCGCGAGGCCGAGCCGATCCCGAAAAGCCGTCTCAGTTCGGATCGCATCCTGCAACTCGGATGCGTGAAGGTGGAATCGCTAGTAATCGCGGATCAGCACGCCGCGGTGAATACGTTCCCGGGCCTTGTACACACCGCCCGTCACACCATGGGAGTTGGTTCCACCTTAAGCCGTTGCGCCAACCGCGAGGGGGCAGGCGGCCACGGTGGGGTCAGCGACTGGGGTGAAGTCGTAACAAGGTAGCCGTAGGGGAACCTGCGGCTGGATCACCTCCTTTCAAGGACGCGCGGCCGATCGGCCGGCGCGGGGCTGCGGCCCCGGCG
Source organism: Craurococcus roseus (assembly GCF_039523795.1). Taxonomy (NCBI): domain Bacteria; kingdom Pseudomonadati; phylum Pseudomonadota; class Alphaproteobacteria; order Acetobacterales; family Acetobacteraceae; genus Craurococcus; species Craurococcus roseus. Next base: position 1,726 of record NZ_BAAAFZ010000132.1, read on the forward strand.
CCGGCGGCGGCGGCGGTTCCGGACCACGGCGGTCCGGCGGACGGCGGCCCCTCGGGGCGCGCCCGCCGCCGGGCCGCGTTTCGCCCGCCTTTTCCTTCGCCTTCCCGTGCCCCGCGCCGTCGCCGGGGCCGCCCCCTCCTTCGCGCGCCGCCGCGCGTCCGCCGGCGGCGCCCCGCCCGTCCGCCGCCGCCGCCGTTTTCCGGCGCCGGCCGGCCGGTCCGGCCGCTCGGGCGGGCCAGTAGCTCAGTCGGTCAGAGCACACGCTTGATAAGCGTGGGGTCGGAGGTTCGAGTCCTCCCTGGCCCATGCCGCGCGCGTGCGGGGGGGCGTAGCTCAGCCGGGAGAGCACCTGCTTTGCAAGCAGGGGGTCGTCGGTTCGAACCCGATCGCCTCCATCCCCGCGCCTTCCGGAAACCCCGCCGCCGCCGCGGCCGCGCCCCCACGGGGCCGGCCGGCCGGCGCCGGCGCGTTCTTTCAAAGCAGAATCGGGATTGGGTGTGTTGCGTGAGTTGCGGAGCGGGGGCGCGCGCCTTTTCGGGCACGCGCCTTCTCGGATGGACGGGCGGACGGTCGGTCGGGGGCGCGGAAAGGCGTCCGCCGCCGCGTTTCGCCCGCCGTCGTTCCGTTGTTTGTTTGTTTGCTTGTCCGGGGCATGAACAAGGGCGTCCGGTGGATGCCTTGGCGCCGAGAGGCGATGAAGGACGTGGCACGCTGCGAAAAGCCGCGGGGAGATGCGAGCGATCGTTGATCCGCGGGTGTCCGAATGGGGAAACCCCTCCCTTTTGGGAGACCGCCCGCCGAATCCATAGGCGGGCGGGGCTAACCCGGGGAACTGAAACATCTCAGTACCCGGAGGAAAAGACATCAACCGAGATTCCCCGAGTAGTGGCGAGCGAAAGGGGACCAGGCCAGTGGCCGTCGGGAAAGAAGCCGAAGGACCTGGAAAGGTCCGCCGCAGCGGGTGACAGCCCCGTAGGCGTAGGGTTCCCGGCGGTCCTCGAGTAGGGCGGGGCACGTGAAACCCTGTCCGAACACGGGGGGACCACCCTCCAAGCCTAAATACTCCTCGGCGACCGATAGTGCACGAGTACCGTGAGGGAAAGGTGAAAAGCACCCCGACGAGGGGAGTGAAAGAGACCTGAAACCGGGCGCCTACAAGCAGTCGGAGCGGGCATGCCCCGTGACGGCGTACCTTTTGTATAATGGGTCCGCGAGTTCCTGTCGGCGGCGAGCTTAAGCCGCGAGGCGTAGGCGCAGCGAAAGCGAGTGCGAACGGCGCGTCCAGTCGCCGGCAGGAGACCCGAAACCGGGTGATCTAGCCATGGCCAGGCTGAAGGTGGGGTAACACCCACTGGAGGGCCGAACCCACGCCTGTTGAAAAAGTCGGGGATGAGCTGTGGCTAGGGGTGAAAGGCCAATCAAACCCGGAAATAGCTGGTTCTCCGCGAAATCTATTGAGGTAGACCGTCCGCCGGTCGCCCCCGGAGGTAGAGCACCGGAAGGGCTAGGGGGGCCCAAAGCCCTACCAAACCCTACCGAACTCCGAATGCCGGGGAGCGCAGGCGGGCAGACAGACGGCGGGTGCTAAGGTCCGTCGTCGAGAGGGAAACAGCCCAGACCGCCGGCTAAGGCCCCCAAGTCCCGGCTAAGTGGGAAAGCATGTGGGACGGCCACAACAACCAGGAGGTTGGCTTAGAAGCAGCCATCCTTTAAAGAAAGCGTAATAGCTCACTGGTCTAACCAGCTGTCCCGCGGCGAAAATGTAACGGGGCTCAAGCCGGGCGCCGAAGCCGCGGGCGCGCCAGCGATGGCGCGCGGTAGCGGAGCGTTCCCTAGGCCGTCGAAGCCGGTTCCGCGAGGGCCGGTGGAGGCATGGGAAGCGAGAATGCGGACATGAGTAGCGACAAGGAGGGCGAGAACCCCTCCCGCCGGAAGTCCAAGGGTTCCTGCGCAAGGCCAATCCGCGCAGGGTGAGCCGGCCCCTAAGGCGAGGGCGAAGGCCGTAGCCGATGGGAAGCGGGTGAACATTCCCGCGCCCGCCAGACGTGACGACCGCGAAGCCGTGTCGGCCCTTATCGGATTGGGCCGGCTGGGGGAGCGGTCCGGGAAACAGCGCTGGCACAATGGACCGTACCCGAAACCGACACAGGTGGACTGGTGGAGCACACCGAGGCGCTTGAGAGAACGATGCTGAAGGAACTAGGCAAATTGCTCGCGTAACTTCGGGATAAGCGAGACCCGTTCCTGGGCAACCGGGGGCGGGTGGCACAGACCAGGGGGTGGCGACTGTTTAGTAAAAACACAGGGCTCTGCGAAGTCGAGAGACGACGTATAGGGCCTGACGCCTGCCCGGTGCCGGAAGGTCAAGGGGAGGGGTGCGAGCCCCGAACCGAAGCCCCGGTAAACGGCGGCCGTAACTATAACGGTCCTAAGGTAGCGAAATTCCTTGTCGGGTAAGTTCCGACCTGCACGAATGGCGTAACGACCTCCCCGCTGTCTCCAGCATCGACTCAGCGAAATTGAATTCCCCGTGAAGATGCGGGGTACCCGCGGTCAGACGGAAAGACCCTATGAACCTTTACTGCAGCTTGGCAGTGGCGCCAGGAAGGGGCTGTGTAGGATAGGTGGGAGGCATCGAAGCCGGGGCGCCAGCCCCGGTGGAGCCGCCCTTGAAATACCACCCTGCCGCTTTCTGGCGTCTAACCGG
>NZ_BAAAFZ010000133.1:0-1462 GCF_039523795.1 Craurococcus roseus
ATGCGGCTGCTGCGCGGCGGGGATGGCTCGGCGGAGCGGAAAGCACGGCGAGGCCGCGTCTACGACGCGGCCATGCGCGAGGCGCTGATCGTGTTGTGGGAAGCGTCCGACCGGGTTTGCGGCAAGCGGCTGCGGCCGCTGCTGCCGGTGCTGGTCGAGGCTATGGAACGGCACGGCCACTTGCGGCTCGCGCCGGAGGTGCGGATCGGGGTGCTGGCGATGAGCGCGGCGACGATCGACCGCCTGCTGCGGGATGCCCGGACGCGGGCTGGCGGCAAGCCGCGGCGTCGGACGCCGCCCTCGGCCGCGGTGCGGCGGAGCGTGCCGGTGCGGACCTTCTCCGATTGGCAGGACCCGGCGCCGGGCTTCTTCGAAGCCGACCTGGTGGCGCACAGCGGGCCGACATCCCGGGGCAGCCATGTGCAGACGCTGGTGCTGACCGACATCGCCTCGGGCTGGACCGAGTGCGCGCCGCTGCTGGTGCGCGAGCAGGTGCTGGTGACGGAGGTCCTGGACGAGGTGCGCCGGGTGCTGCCCTTCGCGCTGCTCGGGTTCGACACCGACAACGACACCGCCTTCATGAACGAGACCGTCCGTGATTACTGCACCGGCGCGGGGGTCGAATTCACCCGGTGCCGCCCGTACCGCAAGAACGACCAGGCCCACGTCGAGCAGAAGAACGGCGCCGTGGTGCGGCGGATGGTGGGGTACCGGCGGCTCGAGGGGCTGGAGGCCGCAGCGGCGTTGGCGGATCTGTACCGGCCGGTGCGGCTGTTCGTGAACTTCTTCCAGCCCTCGTTCAAGCTGGCGGAGAAGTCGCGCGACGGCGCGGTGGTGCGGAAGCGGTATCACGCACCGGCCACACCTCACCAGCGGCTGCTCGAGGACGCGCGGGTGTCGGACGAGGTCCGGGCGCGTCTGCGGTCCATGGCCTCGGGTCTGGATCCGGTGCAGCTGCTGCGCGACATCCGTGCGGCGCAGCAGCGTCTTGTCGAGATCGCCGACCGGACCGGCGTCGGCGAGCATGGGGCGCCGACGCAGCCGACCTTGGAGGAGTTCCTCAAGGGCTTGCGTACGGCTTGGCGCGGAGGCGAGGTGCGCCCGACGGCGCAGGCGAAATCCAAGGCGAAGAGAGGGCGTCGGCGGCCGGATCCGTTCGCCTCGGTGACGGCGCGGCTGCACGAGTGGTTCTGTGCCGAGCCCTGGCTGACCTCCCGGGAGTTGCTGATCCGGTTGCAGGCGGATGTGCCGGACACCTACCCGGAGAAGCTGCTGCGGACCCTGCAGCGCCGCGTGAAGCAATGGCGGGGCGAGGCGGCCCGCCGGCTGGTGTTCGGGGCAGGCCCCGGCGATGCTGTCGGGAGCGGGAGTGTGGCAATGAGAGCGCCCCACGCGGCAACGGGTGCAGCGGATGCGGCAACGGGGATGGCAGACTGAGGCAGCGGCGGCACCTCGGGAGCAA
>NZ_BAAAFZ010000134.1:0-1132 GCF_039523795.1 Craurococcus roseus
GAGGGCGACATGGGAGATCCCCGCCGGCGGGGCTGGACGGAGGAGTTCAAGCGGGAGGCGGTCCGCCTGCTGTCGGCGGGCGGGCGGTGGGCGAGGTGGCGGCCGAGCTCGGGGTGGGCCGGTCGACGCTGACGCACTGGCGGCGGCGGTTCCAGGAAGCGGAGCTGCTGGCCGGACCTCACCCGGATGCGGAGAAGGAGCTGGCGCGGCCACGGCGGGAGAACGAGCTCCCGCGCCAGGAGCGGGGCCTGCTAAAAAGAGCAACGGCCTTCTTCGCCAGGGAGACAAGTCGACGGGGTCCCGGCTCATCGATGCGGAGGAGGCGACGGCGTCGATACCGCGCCTGTGCAGCATCCTTGGTGTGAGTGCGAGCGGGCACTGCGCCTGGAAGGCCAGGGCAGCCAGCCGGCGCCAGCGGGAGGACCTGATCCTCCTGGCCCATATTCGTGGTCACTTCGCCTGTCCGGACGAAACCTATGGCAGTCCGCGCATGCATGCCGAGCTGAAGGCCCGGGGGCTTTCGACCGGGCGTCACCGGGCAGCCCGCCCGATGCGCGACGACGGCCTGAGGGCGCGGCAAAGGCGGCGGTTCAAGCGCACCACCGACAGCCGGCACGACGACCCGGTTGCTCCGGACCTGCTGGAGCAGGACTTCACGGCCACGGGGCCGAACCGGAAGCGGGGCAGCGACATCTCCTACATCTGGACGGCGGAGGGCTGGCTCTACCTGGCCGTCGTGGTGGACCTCTACTCGCGCCGGACCGTCGGCTGGGCCGTGGGCGATCGGCTGAGGAAGGAACTGCCCATGGCCGCGCTGCAAAGAGCCCTGGTGATGCGCAGACCGCCGCCGGGTCCGGTGCGGCATTCCGACCGGGGCAGCCAATACTGCTCCGGCGCACACCAGCGGACGCTGCGCGATGCGGGCATTGCCAGCTCAATGAGCGGCAGGGGGGACTGCTTCGACAACGCCACGGTCGAAACCGTCTTCAAGACCCTGAAGGCGGAGATGGTCTGGCGAACCGTCTTCCTGTCACGCCAGCAGGCCAGACTCGCCCTTGGCCGCTGCATCGACGGCTTCTACAATCCAAGGCGGCGGCACTCAGCGCTCGGCTACCAGAGCCCTTGCGCCTTC
>NZ_BAAAFZ010000135.1:0-753 GCF_039523795.1 Craurococcus roseus
CGAGACGGTGCAGCGCTACGTGGCCGCCGGGGGCTGGGCGCCCTACCGGCGGCGGCCCGGCCGCCCGCGCAAGCTGGAGGGGCACGGGGCGTGGCTGGCCGAGCGGCTGCGGCGGCACCGGGGCAACGCGGACGTGGTGCGCCAGGAGTTGGAGGCCGAGCTTGGCGTCCGCGCCGCCCTGCGGACGGTGGAGCGGGCCTGCGCGCCGCTGCGGCGCGAGATGGAGGCGGAGGCGCGCGCCACGGTGCGCTTCGAGACGCCGCCGGGGCGGCAGATGCAGGTGGACTTCGGCCAGTGCCGCGTCGCGGTCGAGGACGAGCCCGGCGGCGAGGTCCGGGCGCGGCTGTTCGTCGCCACGCTCGGGCACTCGCGCCGCGTGTTCGTGCGCGCCTTCCGGCACGAGCGGCAGTCGGCGTGGCTGGAGGGCGTCGAGGAGGCGTTCCGCCACTTCGGCGGCGTCCCGGCCGAGCTGCTGGTGGACAACGCGCGGGCGCTGGTGGACCGGCACGACCCGGCGACGCGCGAGGTGCTGTTCAACGCCCGCTTCCACGCCTTCGCCCGGCACTGGGGCGTGCGGCCGGTGGCGTGCGCGCCTTACCGCGCCCGCACCAAGGGCAAGGACGAGCGGGGCGTGGGCTACGCCAAGCGCAACGCGGTGGCCGGGCGGCGCTTCCCGAGCTGGTCGGCGTTCGAGGCGCACCTCGCGCGGTGGACGCGGGAGGTGGCGGACCTGCGCGTCCACGGCACCACCGG
>NZ_BAAAFZ010000136.1:0-1087 GCF_039523795.1 Craurococcus roseus
GATGGCGAAGCGCAGGCCCTCGTCCATGGCGATGGGGGCGATCAGCTCGACGTCCATCGACACGTTGTCGCCCGGCATCACCATCTCGACGCCCTCCGGCAGCTTCACCACCCCGGTGACGTCGGTGGTCCGGAAGTAGAACTGCGGCCGGTAGTTGGTGAAGAACGGCGTGTGCCGCCCCCCCTCCTCCTTGGTCAGCACGTAGGCCTCGGCCTTGAAGCCGGTGTGCGGCGTGATCGAGCCCGGCGCGGCCAGCACCTGCCCGCGCTCCACGTCCTCGCGCTTGGTGCCGCGCAAGAGCGCGCCGATGTTGTCCCCCGCCATGCCGCTGTCCAGCAGCTTGCGGAACATCTCGACGCCGGTGACCGTGGTCTTCACCGTGTCCTTCAGCCCGACGATCTCCACCTCCTCGCCGACCTTCACCACGCCGCGCTCCACGCGCCCGGTCACCACCGTGCCGCGCCCGGAGATGGAGAACACGTCCTCGACGGGCATCAGGAACGGCCGGTCCACCGCCCGCTCAGGCTGCGGGATGTAGGCGTCCACCGCCGCCATCAGGTCGAGCACCGCCTTCTCGCCCAGCGTGTCCGCGTCCTTGTCCTCCAGCGCGGAGAGCGCCGAGCCCTTCACGACGGGGATGTCGTCGCCCGGGAACTGGTAGGACTTCAGCAGCTCGCGCACCTCGAGCTCGACCAGCTCCAGCAGCTCGGGGTCGTCCACCATGTCGACCTTGTTCAGGAACACCACCAGCGCCGGCACGCCCACCTGCCGCGCCAGCAGGATGTGCTCGCGCGTCTGCGGCATCGGCCCGTCGGCGGCGGACACCACCAGGATGGCGCCGTCCATCTGCGCCGCCCCGGTGATCATGTTCTTCACGTAGTCGGCGTGCCCCGGGCAGTCCACGTGCGCGTAGTGCCGGTTCGCCGTCTCGTACTCCACGTGCGCGGTCGAGATGGTGATGCCCCGCGCCCGCTCCTCCGGCGCCTTGTCGATCTGGTCGTAGGCGGTGAAGGTCGCGCCGCCCGCCTTGGCCAGCACCTTGGTGATCGCCGCCGTCAAGGACGTCTTGCCGTGGTCCACGTGCCCG